>NZ_JAAGLN010000361.1 GCF_010548145.1 Streptomyces sp. SID10853 | reverse complement strand
AAGGACGGCCGCCAGGTTGAGGTCGCGGCCGTAGCCGGGGACGGTCGCGGCGTTGCGCCGCAGCAGCGGGGCCAGCGCTGCGCCGCGCAGCGGAACGGCGAGACCGGCCACCGGGCGCTCGCCCAGGAAGGTGGTGCCGAGCACCGCGAGCACAGCGCCGGTCGAGGCGTCCACGACGGGTCCGCCCGCTGCTCCACCGCCCGGCCGGAGCGCGTCGCTGCCCTGGGTGCCGAGCGCCAGCTCAAGGGCGGCGGGGCGGTGACAGCGGCCGTCCGCCGGGTAGGTCACGGTGGTCTCGCCCAGGACGCGGGCGGCGCGCCAGCCGAGCGCGGCGACCCGCACATAGGTGCCGGTGTCCACCGTGTCCCGGACGGCGACGGGCAGCGGAGCCACCCCGAGGTCCTCGCTCCGGATCAGGGCCAGCCCCAGCTCGGGCAGTGCGGTGACCGCTCCGGACCCGGCGCAGCACGACCGGCCGGCCGCCCCGTACAGCACGGCGCCGGTGAGGCCGGCGACCACCTCGTGGCCGGTGACCACCGTGCCCCGGTCATCGGCGACGAAGCCGGTGCCTCGCAGGCGTCCCGCCGGATCGCAGATGCGTACCAGCGTCTCCCGGTCCCGGTCTTCCACCCCGTTCCCCACCCCGCTTCCCATGGTCAGACCGTAGGCACGCGGTGATCGCCGGGAGAAGCACACCGGCCGAAAGCGCCCCCTTGCGCTCCCGGCATTCACTCCGAGCGCCTGGCCAAACGAGTGAATCGCGGGGGCGCGATGGACAGACCCCTTGCGAGGGGGATCGTGGAGCGGGCAGGCGGCCCCGCCCGCTCCACGGTGGGCCCGTGGGGCGGCGTTCGGTCAGCCGAAGACGGCGAGGCTCTTGGCCTTGCCGTTCTCCTCCTCGACCAGGGCGAGCAGGCGCTCGTCGGGGCCGAAGGCGGCCACGGCCCCTGCCGGGTATCCGGGCATGTCGAGCCGGACACCGTTGAGCAGCAGCCTGGCCCGCCTCTCGTCCACGTCCCAGCGGGGGAAGGCGGCAGCGGCGGCGTCCGCGGCCGGCATCACCGTCAGCTCCTCCTGGAGCTGGTCCAGCGTCCGGGCGGTGTCGAGCCCGTACGGGCCGACCCTGGTCCGGCGCAGCGCCGTCAGATGGCCGCCGACCCCGGTGGCCGCCCCGAGGTCGCGGGCGATGGCGCGGATGTACGTACCGGACGAGCAGACCACCGAGACGACCAGGTCGACGACGGGCGTCCCGTCGTCGGCGACGGCCGGGCGGACGTCGTACACCCGGAACGAGGAGACGGTCACCGGACGGGCCGGGATGTCGAACTCCTCGCCGCCGCGCACCCGCGCGTACGAACGCTTTCCGTCGATCTTGATGGCGCTGACCTTGGACGGCACCTGCATGATGGCGCCGGTCTGCTCGGCCACCCCGGCGTCGATGGCCTCACGGGTCACGGCCGATGCGTCGGTGGACGAGGTGATCTCGCCCTCGGCGTCGTCGGTGACGGTGTTCTGGCCGAGCCGGATCGTACCGAGGTACTCCTTCTCGGTCAGCGCGAGATGGCCGAGCATCTTGGTGGCCTTCTCGACCCCGAGAACGAGGACGCCGGTGGCCATCGGGTCGAGGGTGCCCGCGTGGCCGACCCGGCGGGTCTTCGCGATCCCGCGCATCTTGGCCACGACGTCGTGCGAAGTGAAGCCGGACGGCTTGTCGACGATGACAAGGCCGTCCGGCACGGAGTTCTGCTGTGTCATGCGGAGGCGTTGTCCCCGTCGTCGTCGCCGGACGCGGCGGCCTCGTCGGCCTCGTCCTCCGGCTTGCGGTACGGGTCGGCCCCGCCGGCGTACGTGGCGCCGGACGACGCCTCGCGCACCTTGGCGTCCGACGCCCTGGCCCGGTCGAGGAGATCCTCGATCGCCTTGGCGTTCTCCGGCAGCGCGTCGGCCACGAAGGCGAGGGTGGGCGTGAACTTCGTCCCCGCCGCCGCACCGACCGCCGACCGCAGGATGCCCTTGGCGCTCTCCAGACCGGCCGCGGCGCTCGCCCGCTCCTCGTCGTCCCCGTAGACCGTGTAGAAGACCGTGGCCTCCCGCAGGTCACCGGTGACGCGGGTGTCCGTGATGGTCACGTGCGTGCCCAGACGGGGGTCCTTGATGCCGCGCTGCAGTTTCTCGGCGACCACCTCCTGGATGAGGTCCGCCAGCTTTTTCGCCCGCGCGTTGTCGGCCACTGGTCCGTCTCCTTCTCGAGCCTTGCTCAATCGTCTTCGTCGCCGTGCAGCCGCCGTCGTACGGACAGCAGCTCCACCTCGGGCCGGGCGGCGACAAGCCGCTCGCACCGGTCGAGTACATCAGTGAGGTGCCCCGTCCCGCCGGACACGACCGCGAGGCCGATCCTGGCCCTGCGGTACAGATCCTGGTCGCCGACCTCGGCCGCGCTCACCGCGAACCTGCGCTGGAGTTCGGCCACGATGGGCCGGACGACGGAGCGTTTCTCCTTCAGCGACCGTACGTCGCCGAGCAGGAGATCGAAGGACAGTGTCCCTACATACATGCATGTCCGGATGTCCCGCCGGTTCGGGGTCGCGCCCCGCCAACCGCTTGGCGGGGACACCAGAACCGTACACGCAACGGCCGGGGCCGCTCGACGGATATAACTCCCGCCGAACGGCCCCGACCACTGCGCTGCCCTGGGGCTGCGCCCGGCCGGTCCGTACCGCTCGGGTACGGATCAGCCGCGATACGGATCAGCCGCGGGGCTTCTCGCGCATCTCGTACGTCGCGATGACGTCGTCGATCTTGATGTCGTTGAAGTTGCCGAGGTTGATACCGCCCTCGAACCCTTCGCGGATCTCGGTGACGTCGTCCTTGAAGCGGCGCAGACCGGAGATGTTGAGGTTCTCCGCGACGACCTTGCCGTCACGCAGCAGGCGCGCCTTGGTGTTGCGCTTGACCTCGCCGGACCTGACCAGCACACCGGCGATGTTGCCCAGCTTGGACGAGCGGAAGATCTCGCGGATCTCCGCCGTGCCGAGCTCGACCTCTTCGTACTCCGGCTTGAGCATGCCCTTGAGGGCCGCTTCGATCTCTTCGATCGCCTGGTAGATGACCGAGTAGTACCGGACGTCCACGCCTTCGCGCTCGGCCATCTGCGCGGCACGCCCTGCGGCGCGCACGTTGAAGCCGATGACGATGGCGTCGGAGCCGGTCGCCAGGTCGATGTCCGACTCGGTGACCGCACCCACACCGCGGTGCAGGATCCGGATGTCCACCTCTTCGCCGACGTCGAGCTGGAGCAGCGAGGACTCGAGAGCCTCCACCGAACCGGACGCGTCGCCCTTGATGATGAGGTTGAGCTCCTGGACCAGACCGGCCTTGAGCGCCTCGTCCAGGTTCTCCAGGGAGAACCTGACGCCCTTGCGGGCGAAATTGGCGTTGCGCTCACGGGCGGCACGCTTCTCGGCGATCTGACGGGCCGTACGGTCCTCGTCGACCACCAGGAAGTTGTCGCCTGCACCCGGGACGTTGGTGAGACCCAGTACGAGGACGGGGGTCGAGGGACCCGCTTCCTCGAGGTTGTTGCCGTTGTCGTCGAGCATCGCCCGGACCCGGCCGTACGCGTCGCCGACGACCATCGTGTCGCCGATGCGCAGCGTGCCGCGCTGGACGAGGACGGTCGAGACGGCACCGCGGCCCTTGTCCAGGTGGGACTCGATCGCAATACCCTGCGCGTCCTGCTCCGGGTTGGCCCGCAGGTCGAGCGAGGCGTCGGCGGTGAGGACGACGGCCTCCAGGAGGGAATCGATGTGGAGACCCTGCTTGGCGGAGATGTCGACGAACATCGTGTCGCCGCCGTACTCCTCGGCCACCAGCCCGAACTCGGTGAGCTGACCGCGCACCTTGGTCGGGTCCGCGCCCTCGACGTCGATCTTGTTGACCGCGACGACGATCGGCACACCGGCCGCCTTGACGTGGTTCAGCGCCTCGATCGTCTGGGGCATCACACCGTCGTTCGCCGCCACCACGAGGATCGCGATATCGGTGGACTTCGCACCGCGGGCACGCATGGCGGTGAACGCCTCGTGACCCGGGGTGTCGATGAAGGTGATACGGCGGTCCTCGCCGTTGACCTCGGAGGAGACCTGGTAGGCACCGATGTGCTGCGTGATGCCGCCGGCCTCGCCCGCGATGACGTTCGTCTTGCGGATCGCGTCGAGCAGCCGGGTCTTACCGTGGTCGACGTGACCCATGACGGTGACGACCGGCGGGCGCGAGACGAGAGCCTCTTCGCCGCCCTCGTCCTCGCCGAACTCGATGTCGAAGGACTCGAGCAGCTCGCGGTCCTCCTCCTCGGGGCTGACGATCTCCAGGACGAAGTTCATCTCGTCCGCGAGAAGCTTCAGCGTCTCGTCCGGGACGGACTGCGTCGCAGTGACCATCTCGCCGAGGTTCAGCATCACGCCGACGAGCGACGCCGGGTTCGCGTTGATCTTCTCCGCGAAGTCGGTGAGGGACGCGCCGCGGGACAGCCGGACAGCCTGCCCGTTGCCGCGGGGCAGCATGACACCGCCCACCGACGGAGCCTGCATCGACTCGTACTCCTGGCGCCTCTGCCGCTTCGACTTGCGGCCACGGCGGGCGGGCCCGCCGGGACGGCCGAAGGCACCCTGTGTGCCACCGCGGCCACCGGGGCCGCCGGGACGGCCCGAGAAACCGGGACGTCCGCCGAAGCCACCACCGGGAGCGCCGCCGCCGGGACGGCCGCCG
>NZ_JAAGLN010000360.1 GCF_010548145.1 Streptomyces sp. SID10853 | reverse complement strand
GCCGGGCGGGCCGGCGCCGGGGGCAGCTGGCCCTTCTGCGGGCCCCACTCGTTGGGGTCGGGCACGCCGGGCGGCAGCATCTGGCGGCGCTTCGCACCACCGGCCCCGGCCCCGTGCCCCGCCGAGGACTCGCCCGGCTCCTTCGCTCCCGGCCATGCCTTCGCGACACGGGCCGCGAGGACGAAGTCCTTGCGCAGCGGGTGCCCTTCGAAGCCCTCGGGAAGCAGCAGCGGCACCAGGTGCGGGTGGTCGGTGAAGGTGACGCCGAACATCTCGTGCGTCTCGCGTTCGTGCCAGCTCGCGCCCGCGTAGAGCTCCACGGCGGACGGCAGGGCCGGTGCGGTGTGCGGGACCGTGGTGCGTACGAGCAGCCGGCGTACCGTACGGCCTTCGAGTGCCACGACATGCGCGCAGACCCGGAAGCCGGTGTCCGGTTCGTCGACGGCGCTCAGCCAGTCGAAGTAGGTGCAGCCGAGCCGGTCCCTGGCGGTCTCCAGGGCCGTGAGCCAGGAGGCGGCGGGTACGTCGACGGTGAGCAGGTCGTAGCTGTGGGCCGCGGTGGCTTCCTCACCGAAGAGTTCGGTGACGGCTTCGGGGAGCCGGTCGTACGGATGCGTCACTGTCCCGCTCCCGGCGCCGGCGGCGGGGTGACGAGGCCGCTGGTCAACTGGGCGGTGGAGGGCGCGGAGTAGCGCTCGCCGAGGGACTCCGCGGCGATCTTCTCCTGGAGTTTCAGGATGCCCTGGAGGAGCGCTTCGGGGCGCGGCGGGCAGCCGGGCACGTACACGTCGACGGGGATGATCTGGTCGACGCCCTTGGTCACCGAGTACGAGTCCCAGTACGGTCCGCCGCAGTTGGAGCAGGCGCCGAAGGAGATGACGTACTTCGGCTCGGGCATCTGCTCGTACAGCCGCTTGACCGCGGGGGCCATCTTGTCCGTGACCGTGCCGGAGACGATCATCAGGTCGGCCTGGCGGGGGCCGGGTGCGAACGGGATCACGCCGAGCCGGATGAAGTCGTGCCGGGCCATCGAGGCCGCGATGAACTCGATGGCGCAGCAGGCGAGGCCGAAGTTGAAGACCCACAGGCTGTAGCGGCGGCCCCAGTTGAGGACCACCTTCATGGGTTCGGGGGCCAGCCGGGAGAGCACACCGAGCCGTTGCGGGCCGGCGGCTTCCGGCGGCTGCGGGGCCGACACGTGCGGGTCCGGCAGTTGCGGGTCCGGCAGATCGACGGGGTTCGTCACGTCCATTCGAGGACGCCCTTCTTCCATGCGTAGAGCAGTCCCACGGCCAGGAAGCCGAGGAAGATGAACATCTCCACCAGCGTCGCCGCCCCGTATCCGTCGGCCGCGAAGACCGTCGCCCACGGGAAGAGGAAGATCGAGTCCACCGCGAAGATCACGTAGAGGAAGCCGTAGACGTAGTAGCGGACCTGGGTGTGCGCCCAGCCCTCGCCGACGGGGTCGACACCGCACTCGTACGTCAGCAGCTTCTCCGGGGTCGGGACCACGGGCCGCAGCAGCCGTCCGGCGCTGAAGGCCACGGCGACGAAGAGCACGCCGACGACCGCGATGACGCCGACGACCGCGTACATGTGGAAGTACCCGGTGTAGTCCGGCCCGGCGGCCTGAGCCATGTGCCCCACCTGACCGGACTGAGCCATGTGCCCCGCCTGAGCCATGTGCCCCACGTGACCGGACCGACCCAGCTGACCCAGCTGACCCGTGTGGTCTGCGGCGAGAACCGCTTGGTCCGTCGCGGCAACGGTCCCTCCCGGCACGTCCCGCCCTCGCTCCCTGCGCCCTTTTCGTCGCCTCGTCCGTCACATTCGCCACGTTCGACGATCCGTACGCACGGGAGTCTAGGCCCTGATAAAGACTCGGTAAGCAGCCGGATCCGGTCCGGCGCCCGGCACCGGCCCCGGCGCACGGTGAGGCGACGGCGGGGTCATGGTGGGGTTATCCCTACTTCATCCCACCCAGCCGCCCCATGGCATCCGCTCCGGGGGCCCGGCACTCTTGGCGCATGACCGCGATCAACTCCCCTCGGCTCGGCTCCGACCGGCCGCCGCCCGCGCGCTTCGCGTTCGACCGGTTCACGTGGAAGGAGATCGCCCATCTCCTGATGAACCTGCCGGCCGCGATCGTCGGCTTTGTCTACGTCCTGTTCATGATTGCCTTGGGCGGCGGCCTGGCCGTCACCGTGGTGGGTCTGCCGCTGCTCGCGCTGGGGCTGCTCGGGGCGCGGCAGCTCGGCCGGGTGGAGCGGGCCAGGGCGCGGGAGCTGCTGGGTGTCCGGATGGAGGAGCCGAGCCCGCTGTTCGTGAAGAGCGGCGGCGGCTTCTTCACCAGGCTGTGGATGAGCCTCAAGGACCCGGTGGGCTGGCGCACGATGCTGTACGGGTTCATCCGGCTGCCGTGGGGCGTGCTGACGTTCTCCCTGGTCCTGCCCAGTCTGTTCGTGCTCTGGCCGGTGCTGCCGTTCATCGCGCGCGGGCTGGCCAACGTCGACCGGGCCATGGTCCGCGGGCTCCTCTCCCCCTCCGACGAGCTGGAGCGCCGGATCGCCGAGCTGGAGTCGGACCGGGGTGTGGTCGTGGACACAGCCGCAGCGGATCTGCGCCGCATCGAACGGGATCTCCACGACGGGGCACAGGCCCGGCTGGTGGCGCTGGCCATGGGGCTCGGCCTGGCCAAGGAGAAGCTCCTGGAGGATCCGGACGCGGCGGCCGTGATGGTCGGCGAGGCGCACGGCGAGGTCAAACTGGCCCTGCAGGAGCTGCGGGATCTGGCCCGCGGGATCCACCCGGCCGTCCTGACGGACCGCGGGCTCGACGCCGCGCTCTCCTCGATCGCCACCCGCTGCACGGCGCCGGTGACGGTCCATGTCGATCTGGCCGAGCGTCCGGCCGAGGCGATCGAGGGCATCGCGTACTTCACGGTCTCGGAGCTGCTGCAGAACGTCAGCAAGCACGCCCGCGCGCGCTCCGCTTCGGTGGAGGTGTGGCGCTCGGCCGACCGGCTGCTGATCCGCGTCGAGGACAACGGGCGCGGCGGGGCACGGCTCGACGGCGGTACGGGTATGGCGGGGCTCGCCGACCGGCTGGGCGCGGTCGACGGCCTCTTCGTACTGGATTCACCGGTTGGCGGGCCGACCACGGTGACGGCGGAACTGCCCTGGCGCGACCGCGGCTGACCGGTCCGCGGTCCGGGTCCCGGTCCGGGTCCGGGTCCGGGTCCGGGTCCGGGTCCGGGTCCGGGTCCGGGTCCGGGTCCGGGTCCGGGTCCGGGTCCGGGTCCGGGTCCGGGTCCGTTAAGGGCTAAGGGCACCGCCTGCAGGCCGGGGGGTGGGGAAAACCCCCGGTCGAAGACGGTGCCCTTCCTCATGGTCCGGCGCGTCCGCGGACGGAACCATGGACACCGGAACAGAGCAGCGCGGGAAGAGCAGCACAGGAAGAACCGCGCGGGACGAACAGCGCGAGACGAACAGCGCATCAAGAAGAGCCGCGCAGGAAACGACCGGACAACCAAGAGAAACGGACACCGCCATGGCCACGGATCACGGCATCAGAACCCGGGACCACCGAGTGCCGGCGGTGCTGCGTGCGCCGTTCGAGGGCCGCACCTGGCGCGAGTTCGGGTATCTGATGCTCTCGCTGCCGATCAGCATCGTGCTCTTCGTCTTCGGGATCACGATGTTCTCGCTGAGTGCGGGCCTGCTGGTGACCTTCCTCGGGATTCCGCTGCTCGCCGTGGGGCTGGCCGTGTGCCGGGGCTTCGGGGCGATGGAGCGGGCCAGGGCGCGGGCGCTGCTGCGGGTGGACATCGCGGATCCCGCGCCGGTACGCGGCAGGACCGGCGGTCTGATGTCGTGGGCGGGGGCCGTCCTGAAGAGCGGGGCGTCCTGGCGTCACCTGCTCTACTCGCTGCTGCACTTCCCGTGGGCGGTCTTCGCGTTCTGTGTGTCGGTGGTGCTGTGGACGTACGCCTGGGCGATGCTCGCGTACCCGCTGTGGCAGTGGGTGTTCCCCACCTACTCGAACACGGGCGGCATCCAGCTGTACGGCGACGCGACGCACAGCGTCTATCTCGACAGCCCCTTCGAGATCGCGCTGACCAGCCTGAGCGGTCTGGCCTTCGTCCTTGCCACCCCCTGGGTGATCCGCGGGCTGGCCGGGGTCGACCGGATGATGGTGCTCGGGCTGCTCGGCCCGTCGCGGCTCGACACCCGGGTCACCGAGCTGGAGTCGGACCGCGGGGTCGTCGTGGACACGGCGGCGGCCGATCTGCGCCGTATCGAGCGGGATCTGCACGACGGCGCGCAGGCCCGGCTGGTCTCCCTCGCCATGGACCTCGGTCTGGCGAAGGAGAAGCTGACGGCGGACCCGGAGGCGGCGGCCCGGATGGTCGACGAGGCGCACGGCGAGGTCAAGATCGCGCTGCAGGAGCTGCGGGATCTGGCCCGCGGGATCCACCCGGCCGTCCTGACGGACCGCGGGCTCGACGCCGCGCTGTCTTCGGTCGCCTCGCGCTGCACGGTTCCGGTGCAGGTGGAGGTGGATCTGCCGGCCAGGCCGGCCGCCGCCATCGAGGGCATCGCGTACTTCACGGTCTCGGAGCTGCTGCAGAACGTCAGCAAGCACGCTCGGGCCACTCGGGCGAGTGTGGACGTCTGGCGGGTGGAGAACCGGATCATGCTGCAGGTGGCCGACAACGGCACCGGCGGCGCCACCGGGCCGGGCGCCACCGGCCCGGGCGGCGACCTCACGACGGGCGCGTCGGGCGG
>NZ_JAAGLN010000035.1 GCF_010548145.1 Streptomyces sp. SID10853 | reverse complement strand
CCGCGCGGGGGTCCGGCGGTCGTCCACTCGCCGGTGAGCGCGGTCGCCCGGTCGGTCGGGGTCGAGGTGACCGTCCAGGTGCCGGTGGCCTTGTGGCCGGTGGTCATGGAGCGGGTCCAGGGCGGCAGCGGCGGCAGACTCGGCGGCAGGTGCACCGCTCCCAGCACGGCGGTCGCGGCCAGGCCCGCGGCCGGGGTCCCAGGACCGAGCAGCAGCCCCAGCTCCCTGGCGTCAGCCGGGCGCTCGTCCGGGGTCTTGGCGAGCAGGCCGAGGACGGCCCGGTCGAGGAAATCGGGGAGTTCGGACCGGTGGCTGCGCGGCGGCTCGGGCACGGTGTCCCGGTGGCCGACGAGCACGGCCCAGGCGTCGTCGAGGTCGAACGGCGGTGCCCCGGTGGCGATTTCGTACAGCACACATCCCAGCGAGTAGAGGTCGCTGCGGTGGTCGATCTCACCGCCGCCGATCTGCTCGGGCGACATGTAGTGCGGGGTGCCCATGGCGATGCCGGTGCCGGTGAGCCGGGAGGTGAAACCGATGTCGTGGCCCAGCCGTGCGATGCCGAAGTCGCAGATCTTCACCGTGCCGTCGGTGAGCCGCATGATGTTGGCGGGCTTCAGGTCCCGGTGGACGATGCCCTGCTCATGGGTGTACGCGAGGGCGGACGCGACCTGCCGGGCGATGTCGACGACGTCGGCCACCGGCAGCGGCCGCCGCTCGTTCGCGTCGAGGAGCTGGCTGAGGTTCTGGCCGTCGAGCAGCTCCATGACCAGGTACAGGACGCCCTCGTACTCACCGAAGTCATGGACGACGGTGACCCCGCGGTGCTGGAGCGAGGCCGCGACCCGCGCCTCACGGCGGAAGCGCTCGCGCAGCACCCGGATGAAGGACTGGTCGTGCTGGGGCCCCAGCGGCTTGAGGCATTTGACGGCGACATGACGGCCCAGCGACTCGTCGAGAGCCCGCCACACCTCGCCCATGCCGCCGC
This sequence comes from Streptomyces sp. SID10853, assembly GCF_010548145.1. Classification (GTDB taxonomy): domain Bacteria; phylum Actinomycetota; class Actinomycetes; order Streptomycetales; family Streptomycetaceae; genus Streptomyces. The sequence continues at coordinate 43,256 of NZ_JAAGLN010000035.1, read as the reverse complement.
GCCCGATCGGTTCGAGCAGCCGGTACCGGCCGTGGATCAGCCTGGTGTCCGCCATCTCGTGCTGTCGCCCCCGTCGCCTCGCTGCGCCCTCCCCGGCCCGTCCAGTATGGCGTCCGGTGTCCGGAGTTTGTACGGTGCCGGACGGCTGCCGGGGCCCAGCCGCGCCATGGCCCCCAGAATATGGCCAGGTGGCAGCTGCCAGCGCAGCCGGTCGGGGATGCAGCGCAGGGCGTTTCCGGTGGCGGTGAGCCGGCGGTTCACGGTCTCCGGGCCCGGCGCCGGTCTCCCGTAGAGCTCATGGGCGTACGGAGGCAGTGCGGCGTACGCGAGGGCGGCCACGTGCCGCCAGATCACCTCGCGCGCCGGAGCGAGCACGGCGGGGACGGGGGGCCTGCGCAGGAAGTCATCGACCTCGCGGGACTCCGCGGTCGCGGCGAGTTCGGGGCGTACGGAGGCGAAGTACGCGGCGAGTGCGGCCCGGTCTGCGGGCACATCGGCCGGGTCGAGCCCGACCAGCCGGGCGCTCTGCCGGTTCTCGTCGATGTAGCGGTCGGCCTGGGCGTCACTGACGGGGACGCCGGAGCGGCGCAGGACGCTCAGATACGAGTCGATCTCGGCGCAGTGCACCCAGAGCAGCAGGGCCGGCTCCCCGACGCCGTACCGCTCCCCGGTCGCGGGGTCGGTGGCGCCGAGGAAACCGTGGATCCGGCGGACACGGGCGCCCGCCTGCTCGGCGGCCCCGGTCGTGCCGTAGGTGAGGGTGCCGACGAAGCTCGCGGTGCGCAGCAGCCGTCCCCAGGCGTCCCGCCGGAAGTCCGAGTTCTGGATGACGCCGCGGACCGCGCGGGGGTGCAGCGCCTGGAGGTACAGGGCGCGGACCCCGGCGATCCACATGACCGGGTCCGCGTGTACCTGCCAGGTCACCGACCCGGGACCGAACAGCCCGGGGTCCGGGTCCGGGCCCGCCGCCCGCGCTCCGTCGCTCATGCTGCTCCGCCGTTCGTCGTCGCCCTGCACTCCCCCACGTACAGGATGCCCAGAACCGTGGCTCATCTCCAGCTGTACCTTCTGTACCTTGTTTCACGGCGCCTCTAGGCTCGCGCGAATGACATCCAACAATACGAACGAGAGCGCGATCGAGCAGTGGGACTCATCCGCCACACGCGAGGTCATGGAGGCGACGGCGAAGGACGGGGACTTCGCCAAAAAGGCACCTGGTGAACCCCACCCTGCTGCGGCTGCTGGGCGACGTCCGCGGCCGGCGGGTGCTGGACGCGGGGTGCGGGAACGGGTACTTCAGCCGCATCCTCGCCGAGCGCGGGGCGCAGGTGGTCGGAGTCGAGCCGACGCACAGCATGTCCGCCTTCGCGCGGGAGAAGGAAGCCGGGCTGAGGCAGGGAATCACCTACGTCCAGGCGGATCTGGCACATCTGCCTGACCTGGGCGGTCCCTTCGACGCGGTGGTGTGCAGCATGGTCCTGATGGCGATTCCCGACTGGAAGCCCGCCATGCGCGCCTGCGTCGACGCGGTGCGCCCGGGAGGCCGGCTGGTCTTCGCCGTGGTCCACCCGGCTTTCGAGCAGTTGTTCAGTACGTGGCGTGAGCACGGCGCGTACCGGGTGGAGCGGTACCTGGAGGAGTACGAGATCGTCAGTCCCGTCGCATCCGATTACCACCGGCCGCTCTCGGCCTACCTCAACGAACTGGCGTCCCTCGGCTGCCGCCTGCGGGAGATCGCCGAGCCGGGGCTCGACCCTGCGGTAGCTGCGGAGACCAGGCGCACCACTCCAGCAATCGACAGTTACCTCCACCTGCCGAACTTCCTGTTCTTCTCGGCGGAGGTGGCCGGTGGGTGACTGCGGGCATGGGTGCGGCCACGGCAACCGAGATATCCGTGCCGGGCATGGCTGCTTCCACTGCTGCTACGCCGACGGCGACTTGAGCGGCGCGATGATCGGCGCGCCGTCCTTGTCGGTCATGAAGTCGCGGTGGACCGGCTTCTTGTCCGTCGGCCCGGAGAGGGGTCGGGCACGCGATGCCGTCGCCGTCCCGGTCGAGTCCGTTCGGGTCGAGTGCATCCGCTCGCAACACCGCTTGCGCTTCGGCCTGGGTCTTGAACGCGTCGCAGGTGACCACGTGCCCCTTGTGCACATAGGGGGCGACGTCGAACGGATGCTTCGGAGGGCTGTTGTCACCGCACGCGGTCAGCGTGATCGCCGCGATCACGCTGACCGCCGCCGCGATGGAGGTACGACGCCCGGGTCGTAACCGGCGGTAAGGGCCCTTGTGGAGGGTGCGTGGCTGGTCCGGCATGGTCCTAGGCCGATCCTGTCCGGAAGACCGCGACGGTTCCGTTGTCCGGATCGACCGCGTACACCTTTCCTGTGGTGTTGTTCGCGGCCAAGGCGCCGAACTTGCGGCCCTTACCGAGCGGCGGTTGACTCAGCAGCGTGCCGCCGTCGGCCACCCCGAGGCCGCCCGGCGCTGCAGAGTCCTGTTGTTGCGCGACGAAGATCCTGTTGAAGTTGCTCAGCAGGGCTAGCTTGCGCCCCAGGCTCCCGTAGGCATTTGACGATTTGCAGACTGGTGCTAGCCCAGTGACCTTCGTACCGACGATTCGGTCGATGCGGCCCCCCTTACCGCCGCAGTTCGCTCCATCTCCACCGTCCAAGTAGGCGTAGACCGACCCTGCCGCCGGGTTGTAGATCACGGAGACGGGGATGTAGGGCGTCCCCCACGGGTCGTCGATCGCTGTTGAACTGTGGTCGCTCGGATTGATGGCGATCGTTGTTGCGACGCCTTGCCGCGTACCCGAGGGATCCCCGGGGTTCGGAACGCACGTCTTGGCAAGGAGGTAGACGAGGTTGCGGACGGGATCGACAGCGGTGACGGTAACAGCGGAGTTTTGGAGGAGGACCTTCCCGGCCTTGTTGCCGCAGCCCGGCTGCGCCGCGAAATCCGCTGCGATCTCGGCCTCATGGGTCTGCGACGAGATGGCGAAGAGGCCGATGTCGGCTGCATCTCCCTTGCCGAAACCCTGCTTCACGAGGTACACCGCGTGGTGCACGGAGTCAAAGGAAAAGGAGGGAGCGACGCCAAGTCCTGGAGCAGGCAGTGGGATCGCCTTCGCCGACGAGCTGCCGGCCGCGATGTAGGCAACCTCCAAGGGGGCTTGGCCGCCACCGCCGACATACACTTCGCCGTTCTCGGGAGAGACGCCCAGCCCAGTGACGGTTGTCGCGAAGCCGCTGACATGGGTCACTTGATCGGCGTTCTTCGTGTCGATGATCGCGACGCCGCCCGCACCCCCGACGTAGACCCTCCCCGTGTCGGAGTCCACCGCGATGGTGGTTGGGCTCGACACAGCGCTGGAAACATCAATCGGTCTACCGATCGCGGCGTCGGTGTTGCCGTCGATCACGGTCACGTCGTTGCTGCCTTCAGCCACGACGTACACGCGATTGTCCTTCTCATCGACAGCGAGGTCGACCGGGGTCGTGCCCGCCTTGATTGCGTCCGCTCCGACCTCCGTCGGTGCGGAAGTGTCATTCAGCGTGAACGACGACTTTTCACCTCGACCGCACTTGTTCTCCGCACCGACCATCACCATGTTGTAGACCGGATCGCCGCGGAGCAGCCCGTCATCTTTCAGATCATCGGCTGTCCCGTAGTGTCCGTGCTTCGCGCAGAAGGTCTCTTCCGCTGTACGCAGGGTGGCCGCGTCCGCGGCGACCGCGCTCTTGTGGCCCTTGTCACCGATGCCCTTGACCGAGAACACCACGATGGCGGCGAGGACGCCAAGGATGACGATGACCACGAGCAACTCGATGAGTGTGAAGCCGTCCTGGCTTCTGGCACGCAGTGAGAACCGGCACTGGTCCGATGTCATGGCAGTCGGGGTTTCCTTCGATCGATGGGGCACGTTCAGTCCGAGCACACGCGCGAGCCGTTGCCGCGTCACCGTGTTCCCCGTCGCACGGGCTGGACATCCTTCGGTCCCGGCAGATCAGGGCAGGCGATGCCCTTTCCGTCACCGTCGAGGTGGTTCGGGTCGGCCGGTGCGAAACGCAGGACGGCCTGCGCGTCCGCTTGGCTGGCGAAGTCCGAACAGTCGTAGGCGTCATTGCCGTAGCGCAGGAAGTAGCGAGCGTCGAAGGCCCGCTTCCGCTGCGGGCAGAGCGCGCTGCGCGTGTCGCCAGAACGGCACGTGAAATGCTGTGCGGCGGCAGAGACCGGTTTGGTGTCGCGCGGTTCGGGCAGTCCACGGCACGCGACGCCGCCTCCGTCATCAAGGTGGTTCGGATCGCTGGGGTTGGCCCGCAGCACCGCCTGGGCATCCGCCTGACTGGCGAAATTGATGCACTCGAAGGCGTTGCCGTGGATGGCGTACAGCTTGGCGTCGAACACCTTGCTGTGCGGGCAGAGCGCGGTGCGCTGGGTGCCCGGCGTGCACCACTCGGGGTCGGACTTCCGCGCTGAGGCGTCCGCATCCGACCCACCGCGCACCAGCACCACGACGACGAGGGCCACCGCGACCACCGCGAGGCCCAACCCACCCCACCTGGTCGTGCGCGAGCGCCAAAGTCTGCTCAACAGTGCCATTGCATGCCTCTGCCCATCGTGCCGCCAGCCCCTCCCATGCGTCCTGCGGCGAGCCGACAGCACGCGGCCGCCGGCCCGCTGCAGGCTGGATAGGTGCATTACATCCAGAGCGGGCAAGGTTGTCAATCATTGACTACTGGGGTGCCGAGTGCGCACCATCTAGGCGTGTGAGGCACCGTCATGCCGGGAAACCACGCGGATGTCCAGGAGTTCTCGGACATCTGCCCACTCCTGCCGGCAAGGTGCCCGTGCGGCAGCCGCCGCCAACCGGATCAACGTAGGAGTAGCAGATGCAACTCAGACCCAGACACCCCCGGAGTGGTCAGAACTCCGGCTTCACCGCGATGCGCCGGGTACGGAACGCGTTCGCGGTGGGTGCCCTCGCGACGGCGCTCATCACCGTCACGGCATCAACAGCGTTCGCCTCGACGGATTCGCAGGTCGGTATCGCGAACAACATGTACCCCGCGGCGAAGGACATGAAGGGTGCGATCGAGTCGGGTGGGTCGTTCACGCCATTCACGGCGAATGGCGCATCGCAGATCGGCGGGTTCTGGAACAAGCCGACGATCGATACGTCGACGATGCGGGGGATCACGTCGGGAAGCCTGCGTCAGCAGCTGAAGGGCGCCGGCCCCTACACCACGTGCGATCCGTCTACGTCGGACAACTGCGTCGATGGGCCTTTGCACATTGACGCGTTCCTGTCGGCGGACGAAACCAATGCGGACGCGGTCATCCCGACATCGGTCGGCGGGACGTGCACGGCGGGCGGGGGCGTCGAGTGCAACGGCCTGGTCTCAAGCAAGCATCCGGTGGCGATCGGGCACCTGGCGATCTACAGCTGCAGCGGCAACTGGGCGGGCGCGACTCACGGTGATGACCCGTCAAACGCCGGGACCCCGCCGCTGGCGGCCGGCGCGGACGCCGATGGCAGCGGTAACGGCAAGGCGCAGTCGCCCCGGTGCGACGCGTCGCCCGTCTCCGGCGGCGCGCCCACGACGATACCGGGGGTGGTGAGCTGGCTCGCGACGAGTGGGCACCGCATCGCCGTCGCCGACCCCGCTTCCGCGCCGTTCGGTGCAGCGTCCAAGCAGGCGCTGATCCAGAACGGGTTCACGTGGACCACCAGCGGGGCGGGCCAGAACGTGTTCACCGGAAGCGCGTGCGACAGCGCGGGTACGGCCTGCAAGGTGCGCCTGGAATCAGGGATCAGCCAGGTACGTGGCGCGGTGACTGCGAACGCCGGCGGGAACACCCAGCTGGGTCTTGTCGCGAAGTCGAATGTCATGCACGTGAGCTGGACGTCGAGTTCGCTGAACGGCACCACGGGCGATGACCCCAACACATGGACCGACGTCGATTCGAGCGCATACTCGGACTACGGGGACATCGAGCAGTACGGCGTCGCCCTGACCGGCGGCAAGTCCGGCGCAGCGGATGCCTGGACCAACCTGTTCACCACCACGTGGGACACCGACAGCACCATCCAGACGACTCTCGCCTCCTACGGCTACTAGGCAGTCCGGAGGGCTGGGCAACGGGCCGCCGTCCCCCCTGCCCAGGAGATCCACTTGCGCACGCCTCGCTCGCGCCGCCATGTCCACCGACACCGGGATCGTGAACGGCACGAGCGGCGCCGGCGCCGGTCCGACCGCTCCCGGGCACGGATTCGATCGCGTCCGGCGGTTGCTCAGGAGACGCTGATGTGCGTCGCGGGCTCGGCGATTGCGAACGCGATCACCGAGCCCGTCTCACCGGTACACGCACCACGGTGACATGGACACCGCGGCCAGGACGGTACGAAACGTGGCGTCAGCCGGTCTTGACCGCCGGCTGCGTCGAGTCGACGTCGACGGCGTCGAGAAACCGGCGCGCGGCACGGACGTGTTCCAGCCGCCAGGCATAGATCGCGCGGACGAGGTAGTCACCGGCGTGCTCCTTGGCGCGGAGCGACTCCTCGATCTCGCCGATGACGGCCCGTTGGCGCTCGACCAGGCGAGCCGGGCTACTGTCGCGACGCTGGAGCAGCAGAAGCTTGCACGTGAGCTCGGCGCGGATGTCGAACAGCTTGACCACCGGTTCGCTGAGCCACCGGCTGACCGCCATCTTCGCCGAGCGGGTGGTGGCGTAGATCATGCGCTGCGGTCCGCGATCGCTTTCCTCGGCGCCGACCGGCGTGATCAGTCCGCGCTCCACCAGCCGCGTGATCGACCGGTAGACCATGGGTCTCGAGATGTACCAGAACTCACCGATTTCCGCGCCCTCCGCGGTGAGGGCTGCGATGGCGAAGCCGTGGCTGGGGCGTTCGGCCATGAGTGCGAGCACGATCCACTCGGCGAGTGGCAGATCAGGTTGTCCCATGGTTACCAGGGTAGGCGGTCACCGGTGGTGTGTGCTGCGGCACCTATGCCGCTCATGGCGCTGTAGTCCCCGAAACACCGTCGCGGGTCCGCCCGTGGCGGCACCCGGCCCGCGACCGACGTCCGGCCCAGGGGGTTATGACCCGTGGCGGACCATTGCGGGCGGCGCACCCATCGCGTACAGGCCGCTCACGCTCTCGTACCAGTGGACGACAGGAGCGCCGACGAGGATCGCGGCGATGGCGCCGGCGGCGAGGAACACACCGAAGGGGAGGCGGGTGTGGCGGGTCGCTCGCCCCGCCACTATGAGCGCGATGCCCACCAGCAACCCGGCGACGCTGCCGGCCAGCAGTGCGAAGACGAGATGCCCCGGGCCGAGCCAGCCCAGCCCGGTGCCGAGCAACCCGGCCAGGCGCACGTCGCCGAATCCGAGCCAGGCCGGCCGCACCCAGTGCAGGGCGAGGAAAACAGCGAATGCGCCCACTCCGCATGCCGCGGTCACGCCGAGCCGATGCCACTGGCCGGTGGCCGCCGCGGCCGCGAGCAGACAGGCGGCGGTGAGCCCGAGGGTCGGGTATATCAGCCGCCGAGGGAGCAGGAACTGTTCGGCGTCGCAGGCAGCCAGGGCCAACAGCCCTGCGGTGAAGACCAGTTGGGCCGGCAGAACTTCCGACCGGCCGAAGCGCAGCGCCTCGGCGATGAACAGGGTCGCGGTGAGCGCTTCCATGAGCGGGTAACGCGCGGGGATGGGTACCGCGCAGGCACGGCAGCGCCGGCCCAGCAAGAGCCAGGACACGAGGGGGATGTTGTCCCGGGCCGCGATCCGTGTGGCACATCGCGGGCAGGCGGAGCGGGGCCGTACGACCGAGCGGCCGGCCGGCACCCGGGAGACAGCGACATTGAGGAATGACCCCACCGCGAGCCCCAACAGACCAATAATCACGACAAATATGGATGACATGCGCGCAATGGTGCCGTACCGCGCGCGCCGGTCGCGACTGGCTTCCGGCGAAGCCATCGGCCGCGGTTCGCCGGCCGGCGCGCGCGATACCACCTGGCGAACTCGGCCGACCTGGGACCGCCGGCCGACGGTGCCGGGTTCAGGACTCCGCTATTTGTAGTTGGCGCAGGCCGCCCCGCTCTTCGGCGTGACGTCGAACTGAGAGTGGTCGGCGTTCAGCGTGACGTCGTACAAGGTGGAAGCGGAAGACAGGAACCCACCCTTCTCCAGATCGTCCATGCTGCCGTATTCGTTGTTGCCATTGGCGAAGAACGCCTCTTCCGCGGTCTGGATCGTGGACTTGTCGGTCTTGCACGCCGAGCCCTGGCCCTTGTCATTGATGCCGCGGACGGAGAAGACGACGACGGCGGCCAGGATGCCGAGGATCACGATGACCACGAGAAGCTCGATCAGCGTGAAGCCGGCTTCCGCGGTCTCGTTCAGTGCACGTATTCGCTGGCGCAACTTGCCTTGCAGGTGAGTGAACATCTTTCTCCATCTACGGCGACCGGTGCGAGCAAAACCGGGTGATAGTAACAGCCTGATTAATCAGCGGCAGACTACTCAGCGAGCATGGGACTCACAAGGGGCAACTGCGCCGGTCGCCGCGAACACGACGGGGATGACAGCGTGTTGGCGTGCAGTAGTATGCCGCTGACTAATCAACGACTGACGTTCCGCCGGTGCGGATGTGCGCACGGCGCCTACCCGGCCGTTGTTCTGGACGTCTGGATGCACGAAAGGGGTGGCCCCTTGGCCAATCGTCGGCTTCTCCGGCGCCGCGCGGAGACGACAAGTCCTGCGGGCGGGGACAGCACCCTGCCCGACGGTGCGCGGGGCCCGGCGCCGTCTCCGGCCCCGGTGGACGAACCGGTCAGGGACGCGACGTCCGGCGCGGCGCAGTCGTCGCCCGCAGGGCAGAAACAGAAACGGCCGCGCCTGGGGGAACTGCTGGTGCGGCGCGGGCTGCTCACTCCGGCACAGGTGGACGAGGCGCTCCTGCAGCAGTCGACGTCGGGCAAGCGAATCGGCGCGCTGCTGGTCGAACTCGGCATGGTCGACGAGCGGTCACTGATCGAGGCACTGTCGGTTCAACTCGACTTCCCGGTAGCCGACTTGCGCCAGAGCGAACCTGATCCGGAGGCGGTCGCCCGGGTGCCGGAGGCGCTGGCCCGCTCGCTGGGCGTCGTCGCGGTGCGGCGGGCCGACGGCACACTGCTGATCGCCGCGGGCGACCCGGCTGACCCGCGTGTGCTCGACGAGATCGGACGCGCTGTCGCGCCGGATCAGGTGCAGTTGGCGATCGCGGCTCCCTCGGACATCCGGCGCTCGATCGACAGCACCTACCGGGCGCTGGCCGGCGTCAGCAGCCTGGTCAAGGCTTTCGAGGCGACCGAGACCGGCCGCCATGCCGGTTCCGGTGCCAGGGTGGTGAGCGAGGACGCACCGGTCGTGCACCTGGTCAACCTCATGCTGACCCAGGGCCTGCGCGACCGGGCCTCGGACATTCACGTCGAACCGCACGCCGACCGGGTCCGGGTCAGGTACCGCATCGACGGCGCGCTGCATGACGTGCTGAGCCTGCCGGAGAACATGGGCCCGTCCCTGGTCAGCCGGATCAAGATCATGGCCAACATGAACATCGTCGACCGGCGGCGCCCGCAGGACGGGCAGATCGCCACCGAGATCGACGGCAGGTCGGTCGACATCCGGGTCGCGACCACCCCCACCATCTGGGGCGAGAAGGCGGTACTGCGGCTGCTCGACAGCAACCGCACACTGCTGCGGCTGGCCGAGCTCGGTATGCCCGCCGCGACGTACGAACGGTTCGCGTCCCTGCTGCGCTCCCCCTACGGCATGGTCGCCTGCGGCGGACCGACCGGCAGCGGCAAGACGACCACCCTGTACGCCACGCTCGGTGAGCTGAACCAGAGCGAGCGCAACATCACCACCATCGAGGACCCGGTGGAGTACGTGGTCCCCTCGGTCAACCAGATCCAGATCAACGACCAGGCGGGCGTCTCGTTCGCGACCGGGCTGCGCTCGATCCTCCGGCAGGACCCCGACGTGATCCTGGTCGGCGAGATCCGGGACGCGGAGACGGCACGGATCGCGGTCGAGTCCGCGCTCACCGGCCACTTCGTCCTGTCGTCCATCCACGCCGCCGACGCCTGCTCCGCGCTGCACCGGTTCGTCGACATGGGCATCGAGCCGTTCCTGATCACCTCCACGGTCGCCGGTGTGGTCAGCCAGCGGCTGGTGCGGCGGATCTGCGACCAGTGCCGCGAGCCCTACCGGCCTGCCGTGGACGAACTGGCCTTCTTCGCGAAGGCCGGCGGCTCGACCGACACCGGTTTCTGGCAGGGCCGGGGCTGCAACTTCTGCTCCCGGACCGGTTACCAGGAGCGGATCGGCGTCTTCGAACTGCTCGTGATGAGCGACACGGTCAAGCGGCTGCTCGTCGAGCAGGCGCCGGTCGACAGCCTGCGCAAGGCCGCCCGCGAGCAGCACATGGACAGCCTGCTGGACGGGGGCGTCCGTCTGGTGGAGGAGGGCGTCACGACCATCGCCGAGATCATGTCCAGCGTGTACGTGGTCTAGGGCCGGCTCGATAAATCCCCCCCAACACTGACGACGCGAATCTCCGACACCCGACGCGAACCTCTGACACCGGAAACCAGGAGGGCACCGGCATGGCCACCTTCAAGTACGTCGCGGTCGGCCCGGACGGGAAGCGGGCCACCGGCGTGCTCACGGGTTCCAGTGTCGACGGCGTCACCGACAGCCTGGCCCGGCAGGGCTACGACGTGGAGTCGGTCAAGGCCGCGAACCGCAACCTGCTGCAGCTCGAACTCACCGCGGCGAAGATCGACCTGGTCGAACTGAGCAACTTCTCCCGCCAGATGGGCGCCTTCATCAAGGCCGGAGTGCCCATCCTGGACGCCCTGGAGATCATCCGCGCCGAGACCAAGGACAAGAAGCTGGGCAAGGTGCTCGTCGACGTCATGGACTCACTGCGATTCGGCGAGAGCTTCGCCGCCTCGATGGCCGTTCACACCGCGGCGCTCCCGCCGTTCTACATATCCGTCCTCCGCTCGGCCGAGGCGACCGGTGAACTCGACGTCGTGATGGCCCAGTTGGCCCGCTACATCGAGCGCGACGTCGAGGGCCGGCGCAGTATCCGCTCCGCCCTGACGTATCCGATCCTGGTGATGGGCCTCGCCGTCGCCGTCGTTCTCGTCCTCGTCATCTTCGTACTCCCCCGTTTCAAGGTGTTCTTCGAGTCGTTCCATGCCGAACTGCCGTTGCCGACCCGGATTCTGCTGGGCTTCACCGACTTCGTCGCGGCCTGGTACCTGGTCATCATCGGCGTGCTCGTCGCGCTCGTGGTGGCAGTGATCGCCGGTCTGCGGACCGAGCGGGGACGGGTACTGCGCGACCGCTTCCTGCTGGCGACGCCGGTGGTCGGCGATGTGGTCCGCTTCATGGTCATCGAACGGTTCTGCCGCATCCTGACCTCGATGATCAAGGCAGGGGTGCCCATCACGGAGGCGCTCAGCCTGGCCGGCGCGGGCGCCAACAACCTGGTGTACGAACGGTCCATCGGGACGGCACAGATGGAGATGCTCGAAGGCGGCGGTATCTCGCGGCCGATCGCCCGCACCAAGCTGTTCCCCGGGGCGGTCACCCAGATGATGCGCGTGGGGGAGGAGACCGGGACCCTCGACGACCAGCTGGAGAACGTGTCGGAGTTCTACGAGAAGGAGCTGCAGCACAAACTCAAGCGGCTGACCAGTCTGTTCGAGCCGATCGTGGTGATCATGATCGGGGCCGTCGTGGGGTTCGTGGCCGTCGCCCTCATCTCGGCGATCTACGGCGTCTACAACCAGGTCGACGTCCAATGACCGGCCCGGCACGCCGGCCGCGGCTCCGACGCGGCGAGGAGGGCGAGACCCTGGTCGAGGTTCTCGTCGCCGTGGTGCTCATGGGTATTGCCTTCGTGACCATCCTCGGGGGCATCGGCACCGCGATCATCAGCTCGGTCACACAGCACAGGGTGACCGGCGCAGACTCGGTGATCCGCAGCGCCGCCGAGAAGGTCGTCAGCGACCCGTACGTGTCCTGCGCCAGTGGTTACGAGACCCCGACGCCGCCGGCCGGGTACACCGTGACCGTCGAGATCGAGTACTGGGACGGGGTGGGCACGTTCGCCCGGACCTGCCCGGCCGTCGATACCGGAGTGCAGAAGGTGACACTCACCGTGCACGCGACCGGCCCACACCCCGTCAGAAACGCGACGCTCGAAGTGGTCAAGCGGGAGTCGATGCTGTCATGACGGCACAACAGCCCACCGCGCGCCCGGAGTCGGGGTTCACTCTGACCGAGTTGCTGGTCACGATCGTCATCGTGGGCATCATCGGGGCGCTGCTGCCCAAGGCCATCATCCTCGGTCTGCGGTTCACAGCGGGCACCGAGAAGCGGGTGGCCGCCACCAGCGCGGTGGGCACGCTCAACCGCTACTTCTACGGCGACGTGCAGAGCGCGGACAACGTCACGACCGGCCCCGCATGCGGCGTCACCGCCGTGATCGTCCACCTGAGCCGGCCCGGGACCGACGTCGTCTACACGTACGACCGGCCGACCGGCGCCCTCAACCGGGTGACGTGCACCGACGGAGGTGTCGTCACGACGTTGCTGGGCCGGTTCGACAACGCCACATCGACCCACCCGGTGGTTCTGAGCTGCGGTGCCGAGACCTCGTGCACCCCGCCCATGGAGGTAACACTGACCGTGCAGAGCGACCCCGCCGCGCCCCCGACGGCCCTCACCGCCGTCCGACGAGCGAGCGCGTCATGACCGGCCGTCCCAATCCGCTGCGCCCGCGCGACGACGAACAGGGCGCGACACTGATCCTCGCGCTGGCCTTCGTCGTCGTCTTCAGCCTGGTCACCGTGTCGGTCCTGTCCTTCGCCGGCACGGGGCTGAAAGCCGCGGGGGTGTACGTAGACCAGGGCAAGCGGGGCTACAGCGCGGACGGTGCCACACAGCTCGCGATCAAGAACTTCTCGCAGGGCAGCCCGTGCGCCGACTACACCGCGCCGCCGCTCAACGGCCGGCAGATGACCGTCCACTGCGACCCTCTCAACGCGTCTCCCGCGACCACGCGTGCGACTCAGCCGCAGGACGCGCTGCGCAGTCTGGGCCGGGCGGCGAAGGACGGCATCAACGCGACCACGCACGGCCTGCGCGTGCAGGGCAGCGTGTTCTCCCACTCGGGCATCACCACCGGCGCCGGCGCCTCGATGGTGGTGTCGGGCGATGTGTCCGCGGCCGGCGACTGCTCCAGTGCCGTGTCACAGACCCAACTGCCCCCGACTCAGGCGCCGTACGTGCACGACTGCGCCAATGACACCCCGTCGGCCCCCGCCGACGAGGTGGTGGGCGCCGACCCGGACTACACCCCGCCCGCCACGGCCGTCCCGGTCCGGCGGACGGTGCCCGCGTGCCCCGCCGCCGGTTCCTGGCTGGTGCGGTTGCGGCCCGGCTACTACGACGACGCCCGCGCTCTCACCCGCCTCACCGGTGGCGATTGCCCCGACATCGTCGTGTGGCTGCAACCGGGTACCTACTACTTCGACTTCACCTTCACCGGCGGCACCGCGGTCTGGACGGTCGACGACCCCTCGGTCAGCGTGGTCGGCGGCACGCGGGCAGGCTGGGATCCTGGGGCCGCCACACGCCCGGCCGTCCCCGACCCCGGCGGCTGCGACAGAACGCGGCCCGAAGGCGTCCAGGCCATGCTGGGCGGCGGCAGCCGTTTCCAGGTCGACCGTGGACACGTAGAACTGTGCGCCCCGGTGACCCCGGACGCGCAGCAGCTGGCGGTGTACGGGGTCAAGCCGCCGAAGGCGTCACATACCCTGAAGCCGACAGCGGTGGTCACGAACACCGGCTTCGCCAACCCGGGCCATGCTCTGACCGGCGGTGAACAGCCGACCCAGCCCGGGTGTTCGCAGCCGACGGGCACCGCGGGCTGCACGGCCGACGCTGTCCTTGACCCGGCGAAACGCCGGTCGGCCTCGATGCGGCTCACCGGCTTCACCCCGCAGGTCCCGCCCGGCTCGGTGATCACCAGCGCGAAGCTGCGCGTAAGGCACGAGGACGACGGTGACCTGACCGCTTCCGGCGCGCTGAAGGTCACCACCGCCGTCGGCACAGACACCTGCCGTACCGACGACCTGCCCCGGCACACCGCGCTCGCCACGGATCCCGCGATCGACCTGCTGGGCGCGTGCGGGCTCACCGATCCGGCGCGGCTCACCGGCCTGACAGTGGACTACGCCGCCACCCTGGACACCGACGGCACCACCGCGACGGAACGCCTGGACGGCATCTGGTTGGAGGTCGCCTACCGCACACCGACCACGTTCAAGCCGACGGCCGTGACCGCATCGACCGGGTTCACCGCTCAGGGCACCGATCCCGGCGACGCCCTGGAGATCGGCGAACAGCCGGCACCGTTGGTGGCCGGCGCCGATCTGACCGCGGCGGCCCCGTCCGCGTCGATCACCCTGGCCGGGTTCGGTCTGCCGCCCGTACCGCCGGGCTCGACGATCGACTCCGCCGTCCTGCGGGTGGCCCATCGGGAGACCGTCGACGCGGCAGCGCCCAGGATCGCCGTCATCCCCGGGGGCGGCGACGGCGGTTGCAGCACGCTGCCGCTCACCGCGCGGGCCGGCCTGGGCGACGACCGCGTCGACCTGAAGGCATGCGGCATCGCCGACCCCGCGCAGCTGACCGGCCTGACCGCGACCTATACCGCCGGGCTGAAGGCGGGCGGCACCGCGGGCGCCGATTCCCTGGACGGCATATGGCTCGAAGTCGTCTACGACCCGCCGCCGCCCCGGCCCGCGACGAGCGCGGAGTCGACGGCGTTCATCCCCGCGGCCGACGCCAGGGCGATCGACGGCGCCGACACGGCCCGCGCCGACCTCGACCCGGCCACCCGGCCGACCGCCACCATCGACCTCCGCGGTTACGACACCCCAGCGGTGGCGCCCGGTTCGGTCCTGGACGGGGCCCTGCTGCACGTCGCGCACCGCGACGATCCCGGGGCGGGCGGCGGACCGGCGCCGAAGGCCGCGGTCACCCTGACCGGACCCGGCCTGCCCCACTCCTGCACCACCTCGCAGAAGCTCGCCACGCACCAGGACGCCCTGGCCACCGACACCCTGGACCTGGTCGCCGCCTGCGGACTGACCGAACCCGACCAGCTGACCGGCCTGGTCGTGACGTACACCGCCGCCCTCGGCGCGGGCAGCACCACCGCCACCGATCAGCTCGACGGCGTCACCCTGGAACTGGCCTACCGGCCCCCGACCCCGGTACGGCCCACCAAGGCGGTGAGCACCGCGACGCCCACCGCCGCCGCGTTCCTCGACCCCAAGAACGCGCAGGCGATCGACACCGCCACCTCGGCCTCGACGCTCGCCACGGCCACCCCGTCGGCGTCGATCCGGCTCGGCGCGTTCACGATGCTGCCCCTGCCTGCGGGGGCGGTGCTCGACAGGGTCATGCTGCGCGTATCGCACCAGGACGACGACACCACCCCGCCGCGGTCCTCGCCGCCGGAGCCACCCACGGCCGCGCTGACCGTCTCCGGCACCGGTACCGCCTGCGACACGGACCACGCCTTGACCGCCCAGGAAGGGGCACTCGGTGTCGACGTGGTCGACCTCGGAGCCTGCGGGGTCACGAAGGACGACCAGTTGTCCGAGCTCGCTGTCGGCTACGCGGCGAAGTTGGGCAAGGGCAGTACCGACGCCACCGACCGGCTCGACGGTGTCGAGCTCGACCTCGTGTTCCGGGCCCCGTCCATCAGGGCCCTGTCCGGCTGCGTCACCGAGGGCAGCCGCTGCGCGGTACTGAAGTCGACCGACGACGCCGACACGGCCACCGCTCACAGCCGCCTGGTGATCAACGGCACCGTCTACGCTCCGACCGCTGCCGTCGACCTGTCGATGAGCCAGGTCAGCTCGCAGGTCGTCACCCGCGGCATCATCGCCCGCACCATCGGTCTCGGCATCAGCCCGGCCGCCGGATACCTCCGCCCGGTGATCGGAATCCCACCGGAGCCGGTGCTGTTCACGACCTATCCGGCCGTGGCCGCGAAACCGGCGTCGGTCACCGCGGTCACCGGGTTCACCACTCCGGCCCCCGGCGCGCCCGTCGACGTCACGGACGCCACCGTCCCCGGGGGTGGCCGGGCCTCCCTCACGCTCGGCGGCTACGCCCAGCCGCCACCGGCCACGACCGGACCGCTCGACCATGTCGTCCTGCAGGTGGCGCACCTCGACGACGGCGACGTGGAGTCAGTGAAGATGTCGGTGGACTTCACCGGCAGCACCTGCACCGGCGTCAACTCACTGGACGTGCCGGTCCGTTCCGGCTCGGACGACCCGGTGACCGACCAGGTCGACCTGGCACCGTGCGGCCTGACCGGAGCCGCCCAGCTGGCCGGGCTGACCGTGACCTACACCGTCACCGCCGGGAGCGGCGGCGCGACCGAGCACCTCGGCGGCACCCGGATCGATCTGCTGTCCGGCCCGCTCGTCCGGGCCGCCGTGTCCTTCGACGGCCACACCAGCACCGTCAAGCAGTGGACGGTCCTGCCATGAGCACACACGCCACCTTGGAGACCACCATGCCCGGGCCGAGTTCCGCGATCATCGACCGTCTGCTCGGTGAGCTGTGGGAGCGGGGCGGCAGCGACCTGCTGCTCACCTCCGGATCGGCGCCGTTCCTCCGCGTCGACGGCGCCCTGCGGCCGGTCGAGGGAGCCGCGCTGACCGAGCCTGAGGTCGACCGCCTGGTGACCGGGGTGCTGGGCGGGGAACTCACGGAGCGGTTCCGCCGGGAGAAGCAGGTCGATTTCGCGTTCAGCTGGGGGGAGAAGGCCAGATTGCGCGGGAACGCTTTCGTACAGCGCGGCGCGTCGGCGCTGGCACTGCGGATCATCCCCTTCGACGTGCCGTCGTCCGAGCAGCTCGGGCTCCCCCCGGTCGTCATCGGGTGGGCGGGCATGCCGCGCGGGTTCGTACTGGTCACCGGGCCGACCGGGTCGGGGAAGTCGACAAGCCTGGCGGCGCTCCTCGACTACGTCAACACGCACAGGTCCGTGCACATCCTCACCATCGAGGACCCGATCGAGTACCTGCACCGGCACAAGCGCTCGGCGGTCAACCAGCGGGAGGTCGGCACCGACACCGACTCGTTCCCCACCGCGCTGCGCTCGGCCCTGCGCGAGGATCCCGACGTCCTGCTCCTCGGCGAGATGCGCGACCCGGAGAGCATCTCCGCGGCCCTGACCATCGCCGAGACCGGGCACCTGGTGTTCGCCACCCTGCACACCAACGACTCGTCGCAGACGCTGGACCGCATCGTCGACGTGTTCCCGGCCGAGCAACAGCCACAGATCCGCCTGCAGTTGGCGCACACCCTGGTCGGCATCCTCAACCAGACGCTCATCCCCCGGATCGGCGGGGGCCGGGTGGCCGCCTTCGAGGTGCTGGTGGGCACGTCGGCGATCCGCAACCTGATCCGTGAGGGCAAGACCCGACAGATCCGCAACATGGTCTCGACCAGCCACCGTGACGGCATGCAGACCCTTGAGACCAGCATCAACGCCCTCGTCGCGGCAGGCACCATCGCCCACGAGGAGGCCGTGCTGCACACGGCCCACCCGGAGGACATCCAACGGCCCCAGGTCCCGGCCGGCCGCGCCTGACGCTCCGTGTCGCCACCTGTGCTGTCTCGTGAGGTTGGTGCCGCGAAGTCATCGAGTGTGAGCTGCTGCGGGCAGTCAACGCACCAAGGGGAGGAAGATCGTGTCGACGATCTCCTCAATGACGTGCTCGGGCACCGGGGCGAAGGTCGAGAGGATCTCGTGGCGCAGCAGGACAAAGGGGAGAGTCTTGATGCGCTCGGTGAGGATTTCCGGCTTGATCTCGCCGCGGTCGACGGCGCGGTCGAAGAGCGCGTCGAGCGCCGGCTTGCGGCCCGACGCGACGGGATCGAACAGGCTGCTGAGGTTCGTTCCGGTTTCCCGGTAGTAGCTGGCCAGGTGCGCGTACATCACGGTGACCAGCTGCACATGAGTGGTGCCGATCTCCCGCATGAGGGTGAGGACGTCCTCCCGCAGACTCCCCTTGTCGGGAACGGCGGGGCGGGACGCCGCCAGGATGTGGACGATGGTTGCCCGGATGAGCTGGTCGCGGTCCGACCAGCGCCGGTAGAGCACGGGAGGGCTGGTGCCCGCGCGCTTGCCGACGGCGTCCATGGTGAATCTGGCGTAGCCGTTGTCGACGAGCTCTTCCCAGGCCGCGTCGAGGAGCGCCTTCTCCAGTGCTGCACCGCGACGGCGCTGAGTCATCGCTCACCCTCTCTGTCGTAGATAGATTTGCCTTTCTTAAGGTACCGGCTTACCTTGAGCAGGATAAGAAAGAGCTCCCTATCCTAAGGTGTTGACAGTGAACCCTTCCCACGACGCCGGTCCCGCCCCTGCCGATACCGGCCGCGTAGACCCCGCCGTGTTGCGCATGGCCATCACCCTCATCGTCGGCGCCCTCGGTGTCGTCTTCGACACCACCATCATCAGCGTCGCCCTGAACGGCCTGGCCAAAGACTTCGACGCCCCGCTGTCAACGATTCAATGGGTCAGCACCGTCTACCTGCTGGCTGTCTTCATCACCATCCCGCTCGCCGGATGGGCCCAGTCCCGGATCGGCGGCCGGCGCCTGTGGATCGTGGCGCTGGGCGGGTTCCTGGTCGGTTCGCTCCTGAGCGCCCTGGCCTGGAGCGCTGCGAGCCTGATCGTCTTCCGTCTCGTCCAGGGCCTCGCAGGCGGCATCATGATGCCGCTGATGTACACCCTGCTCATGCAGGCCGCCAAGGGCCGCAACATCGGCAAGGTCATGGCCATCATCACCGTGCCCACGGCGCTCGGTCCGATCCTCGGCCCGGTCCTGGGAGGTCTCATCCTCCACCTGGCCAACTGGCGATGGCTGTTCTTCATCAACATCCCCTTCTGCCTCGTTGGCATGTGGCTCGCCCGGCGCAACCTGCCCGACGACCGACCCGCACCCGACAGGCCCGGCGCCCGCCTGGACATTGTCGGCCTGCTCCTGCTGTGCCCGGGTTCCGCAGCCCTCGTCTACGGCCTCTCCCAGGTCGGCGACAGCACGGCCTTCGTCAGCGCCCAGGTCCTCATCCCGCTGCTCGCCGGGCTTGCTCTGATCGGAGGCTTCATCGCCTGGGCGCTCCTCCGGGACACCGGCTCGCTGGTCGACGTACGGATGTTCCGACACCGCTCAGTGGCCTCGTCCTCCACCCTGCTCTTCCTCGGCGGCATCTCCCTGTTCGGGTCGATGATGCTGCTGCCCCTGTACTTCCAGCAGGTCCACGGCGCAAGCCCACTCGGCGCCGGACTGCTGCTCATCCCCCAGGGAGTCGGCGCCCTCGTCGCCCGCGGCCTGGCAGGCAAGTACATGGACCGCGTCGGCCCTCGCACGGTGGCCCTCGTGGCCTTCGGCTTTGTCGCCGCATCCACCGTGCCGTTCGCCTTCGTCACCGCCGATACCAGCGAAATCCTGCTCATGGCCGCGCTGTTCATCCGCGGCATCGCCTTGGGCGCTGCCATGATCGCACCCATGGGCGCCGCCTTCGTAGGGCTGAAGCATGAGGAGATCCCTGACGCCAGCATCATCACCCGCGTCGCTCAGCAGATCGGCGGCGCGGTGGGCGTCGCCATCCTCATCGTCGTCCTCCAGCAGAACATCGGCGACGCCCACACCCCCAGCGCCCTGGCCAACGGCTTCGACCACGCATTCTGGTGGTGCGTGGCCCTCACCGCCGCCGCTGTCCCTCTCTGCCTGCGCCTGCCCAGCCTCCCTGAACCGGCGGCCTCCGCCGACAGCAACACAAAGAAGATCGACAAGCCGACGGATTTCACCGCAGCGTGAGGACGGTCGTCGCACCACCCGCTGATGTCGGAAGGGCGTCGCCGATTGTGCGAGCGCGTGGACGGCGGGTGTGCGATCGCACACCCCTCGGCGGAAGCCGGGATCTCCCGCCGCTCCCTGGCCACCTGGTACGCCAGCCGCCGGAACCACTCATGAACGTCTCGCAGCAGCCCGCCTTCGACGACTTCGCGTAACCAACGTCCCGAGACAGCACAGCTAACGCCGCACCCGCGGCATCCCCAGTCCGATCCAGGAGATGATCTCCCGCTGGATCTCGTTGTTGCCGCCGCCGAAGGTGAAGATGACCGCCGAGCGGTAGCCGCGCTCCAGTTCGCCGTGGAGCACCGCGCCCGCCGAGCCCTCCTTGAGGGGTCCGGCCGAGCCGATGACCTCCATCAGCCAGGCGTACGCGTCCCGGCGGGCCTCCGAGCCGTACACCTTGACCGCTGAGGCGTCCTGCGGGGTGAGCGTGCCGTTCTGTACGGCGTTGACCATCTGCCAGTTCAGCAGCTTCATCGCGTCGAGCCTGGCGTGGGTGCGGGCGAGCCGGCCGCGTACCCAGCCGAGGTCGATGACCCGGCGGCCTCCGTCGATCTCGGTCTCCGCGGCCCACCGCTGGACGTTGTGCAGGGCCCGGATGGCCATGGTGCCGTGGGCGGCCAGGGTGACGCGCTCGTGGTTGAGCTGGTTGGTGATCAGCCGCCAGCCCTTGTTCTCGTCACCGACCCGGCGGGATGCGGGGACCCGGACGTTCTCGTAGTAGCTGGCCGTGGTGTCGTGCGAGGCCAGGGTGTTGATGAGGGTGCAGGAGTAGCCGGGGTCGTCGGTCGGCACCAGCAGCATGGTGATGCCCTTGTGCGCGGGGGCCGCCGGATCGGTGCGGACGGCGAGCCACACCCAGTCGGCGGTGTCGCCGTTGGTCGTCCAGATCTTCTGGCCGTTCACCGTGTAGTGGCCGGTGGTCTCGTCGCCGTCACGTACGGCGCGGGTCTTGAGCGCGGCGAGGTCGGTCCCGGCGTCCGGCTCGCTGTAGCCGATCGCGAAGTCGATCTCGCCCTTGAGGATCTTCGGCAGGAAGTACGACTTCTGCTCGTCGGTGCCGAACTGCATGATCGTCGGGCCGACCGTGTTGAGTGCCATCAGCGGCAGTGGCACACCCGCCTGGGCCGCCTCGTCGAAGAAGATGAACTGCTCCATCGGGGAGAGCCCGCGCCCGCCGTACTCCTTCGGCCAGCCGACACCCAGCCAGCCGTCGCCGCCCAGACGGCGGACGGTCTCCCGGTAGAAGCGCTTCTGGGCCGCCGGGTCCGCGTACCGCGCATAGGCGTTGTCCGGTACCAGGTCGGCGAAGTAGGCGCGCAGCTCGGTACGCAACTGCTGCTGTTCGGGGGTGTATTCGAGGTGCACGGCCCCTCCTCGGTGCGGCGTCGGATCGAGGGGCACAGTAGAACGTGTTTCATTCTTTTGGAATGGCCATGACCGCCCCGTCTTCGCCGCGCCTCTGCCGGGAGCCGGCTGTGCCCCGCATGGGGGCGGCTGTGCCGGGCAGCCGATGCGACAGCGGGCTTCCGCCGTTGCACCCTGGACCCAGGGTGCGGCGCGGGCCGCCCCTGACCGAGGCATCATCCGGACGAGGCAAGGAATGATTGTGAACGCGGTTCCCACCATCAGCCTGAACAACGGCGTCCAGATCCCCCAGCTGGGCTTCGGTGTGTTCCAGATCGAGCCGGCCGACACCAGGGCGGCGACGCTGGCCGCCCTGGAGACCGGATACCGGCACATCGACACGGCCGAGATGTACGGCAACGAGAAGGAGGTCGGCGAGGCGGTACGGGACTCCGGTCTTGCCCGTGAGGACGTCTTCGTCACCAGCAAGCTGAACAACGGCTTTCACGCCCATGACGACGCGCTCAAGGCATTCGACCGTACGCTCGCCGAGCTGCGCTTCGACTATCTCGACCTGTTCCTGATCCACTGGCCGCTGCCCGGTGTCGGCGACTTCGTCGAGACGTGGCGGGCCATGGAGGAGATCTACCGCTCGGGCCGCGCGAAGGCGATCGGGGTCTCCAACTTCCAGCCGCACCATGTGCGCCGGCTCCTGCAGGAGACCGAGATCGTGCCGGCCGTCAACCAGATCGAGGTCCACCCCTATCTGGCGCAGGACGAGGTCCGGGCGTTCGGCGCCGGTCACCGGATCGCGACCGAGGCGTGGTCGCCGATCGCCCAGGGCAAGGTCCTGGACGACCCGACGATCACCGGTATCGCGCGGCGGGTCGGCCGTACCCCGGCCCAGGTCACGCTGCGCTGGCACATTCAGCGCAACGACATCGTGTTCCCGAAGTCCGTCACGCGCTCGCGCGTCGAGGAGAACTTCGCGCTCTTCGACTTCGAGCTCACCGAGGCGGACATGGCCGCCATCACCGGCCTGGACCGCGGTGAGCGCACCGGCCCCGACCCGGACACCTTCAACTACGTCCCGTGACGCCGTGGACCGGCCGTGGTGCGGGGCTCCTGGGGCCACCGGCGGGCGCGGGCCGGGGACCGGGTCGTCCCGCGCCCGCCGGGCCCTCGGTGACCGCCGGTCCCGGTCTTGCCGGTCCCGCCGGTCCCGGACTTACCGGTCCCCCTGCAGCCATCAGAGCCGCCTGGCCCCCGGCAGCAGCCACGGCCGGGGGCTACGGCGCCGGGAGCTACGGCACTGGCGGCTACGGCACCGGGGTCAGGACGACCTTCCCCGAGACCGTTCCCGACTCGGCCAGCCGCAGCGCCTCGGCCGCACGGTCCAGCGGGATCCGGGCCGCGACCGGTGCGGTGAGCGACCCGTCGGCGAGCAGTTCCAGCACCTGGATCAGGTCGGTCCGGGTCCGCGCCCGGAACGCCTCCACGCTCCGCCTGCCCGCCCAGAGGTTGTAGAAGGTGGCGCGGCGGCGGTTGGGCAGCAGATTCCACAGGGCCAGCCGCCCGAACAGCAGGAGCACCGGCAGCCGGGCGGATCCCGGCGTGTCACGGGTGGCCGCGGTGCCGTACGACACGAGGGCGCCGCCCGGCGCGAGCAGCCGGAACGAGTCGACAATGCCGGCGCCGCCGACATGGTCGAAGACGGCGTCCACACCCTGCGGGGCGGCGGCCCGCAGCCGGTCGGCCAGACCGGGCGCCCGGTAGTCGACGGGCACGACACCCAGGGCGCGCAGGGCCTCGTGGTGGCGGGGCGAGGCCGTGCCGATCACCCGGACTCCGGCGAGCAGCGCCAGCTGTACGAGCGTGGATCCCACACCGCCGTTCGCGCCGTGCACCAGCACGGTCTGCCCGGCCCGCACCCGGGCGGTGCGGTGCAGCATCTGCCAGGCGGTGACGCCGTTGACGACAAGGGTCTCGGCCTCGGCCGGGTCGATGCCGTCGGGCACCGGAATCAGATCAGCGGCGGTGACCGGCAGACGGTCCGCCCAGCCCCCGGTCTTGAGCAGCGCGGCGAACCGGCCGCCCACCAGTCCGCCGTCCACGCCGGGCCCGGTCTCCACGACCGTGCCCACCACGTCGTAGCCGGGCACGAAGGGGTACGGCGGCTGGTCGTAGTACTTGCCCCGGCGCATCTGCTGCTCGGCGAACGAGACACCGGTGGCTTCCATCTCCAGCAGCACCTCACCGGGCCCGGGGACGGGCACCGGCCGGGTCCGCACTTCCAGGCCCTCCGGCTCCACGATGCCCGGCAGGACGACCTCTGTGACCGTGGCGTCCTTCGGGGAGCGGGTTTTATCGGTGTTCGTCATCGCGCCACCGCCTTCCGTTATTGCTTCAGCTTTTCGTTATAACCTCTTACTTCAGAGTGAAGCTGTTACGATCGATTGTCAAGCGCGGCATGAAAGGACCCCGTATGAGCGAAGAGAGCACGCCTCCCCGCACGCCCCCCACGCCGGTCGACCGACGCGCACGCCTGCGGGAACAGACCAGACGGGAAGCCAAGGACATCGCCCTGGAACAGCTGGCCAGGACGGGACCTGCCGGGATCTCGGTCAACGCGATCGCCAAAACGATGGGCATGACAGGTCCGGCGCTCTACCGCTACTTCGCCAGCCGCGACGAACTCCTCACGGCGCTCATCGCCGACGCGTACACCGACCTCGCCGAGGCACTGACCCGGGCCGGCAACGAGCCAGGAGGCGCCGCGGCGCCCACGGACGGGGGCACCCCGGATGACACCGCGGCCGACAGCACGGCGGGCGGTTCCGGGCAGGCCCGGGGAGCGCGGCTGCGCAGGTTCGCGTACGCCTGGCGGGCCTGGGCGAAGGAGCATCCTGACCGCTATCTGCTGATCTACGGGACCCCGGTACCGGGCTACACCGCGCCGGAGGAGACCCGCGTCATCGCGAACGGGATGCTGCGGAGCGCGGTGGCCGCCTGCGAGGAACTCGGCCCGGCGGACACGGCGGAGGAGCGGGCGCTGCGGGCCTGGACCCGGATGCACGGCCTGGTCGGCCTGGAGGTCGCGGGCCACTTCGACGGCATGGACTTCGACGTGGACCGGCTCTTCTCGGCGGAGGTGGAGAGCCTCATCCGGTGAGCAGCGACCGGTCAACTCACCTGGCAGGGAGCCCCGTTCGCAATAACGCTCCCCCGGGCCCAGTGCCCCGGGCCGGGCCCCGGCTCCTGGCGCAGGCCCTCGCTGAGCACCATCACCGCCGACGCGACCACCGCTCTCGGAGGCATCGCCCTCGCCTCGGCGGGACCCGAACGGCGCGAGCAGGCCGAACACCTGCTCGGCCTCGCCCTGGACGGGTCCCTGGACGGACTGAAAGCCACTTCATGAGCGGGCCGCCTCCGGCAGGCGGCGCGCGTCGTCAGGGCCGGGCTGCCTGCCCGCCAGGTCCGTCCGCACGTGCTCGGGTCGCGTGCCGGCGCGACCCGAGCACGGCGGCCACGAAGGACGCGACCAGCGGTCGGCGGTCCTGCTCGTTCCAGGCGAGCACCAGGCGACTGGGCGGCGCGTCGGCCACCGGGACACGGACCAGGCCGGGCGGGGCCGGTTCCACCAGCGAGCGCGGCAGCACCCCGATCATCCGGCGCACCGTGATCATCTGGAACAGCTGGACCACATCGGCGACCTCGGGGCCCGTGCCGTCGCCCCCGGGGACCCCTTTCCACCGCGGCAGCGTCTCGCCCGCCAGATCGGACATGCTCACCGTGGCGCGCCCGGCCAGCCGGTGCCCGGACGGGACGATGGCCACCCGGTCCTCGGCGAGCAGCGTCTCGTGGTCCAGGCCCTCCAGATCGTCGAACGGCGCATAGAGCAGCCCGACGTCGGCCCGGCCGTCGCGCAGGAAGTCGGTGCGGTCGGCGGCGCCGCTGAACAGGATGTCCACCCGGCGGGCGTCGGGCTGTTGGGCGTACTCGGCCAGGATCCCGGACAGCAAGCCGGCGTCGCCGCCCGGCTTGAGCACGAGCCGCAGACGGGTCTGGGTGTCGCCGGCGCGCCGCGCACTCCGGACGGCGGCGCTCACCGCGTTGAGCGCATGCCGCCCGTGTTCCCGCAACGCCGCCCCGGCGGAGGTGAGTTCGACATGGCGGCTGGAGCGGATGAACAGCTGGACGCCGAGCCTGGTCTCGATCCGCCGGATCGCCTTGGACAGCGCCGGCTGAGCGATCGAGAGCCGGGCGGCGGCCCGGCCGAAGTGCAGCTCGTCGGCGAGAGCGATGAAGTACTCCAGCTCCCGGGTCTCCAGTTCAACCATGCCTCCAGGTTATCGCTGAAGAACGAACGGGTCTTGGACGCCGGTGGCGTACGCCGTCAAGGATGGACGCATGATCAAACACACCATGATTGTTGCCTTCGACCAGCCGCTGCCCGACACCGAGCTCGACCAATACCTCGCAGACATCGAACGGGCCATGCTCGAATCCGGTCTCGTCCAGTCGTTCGCGGCCCGGCGCCATCTCCCCGTCCCGGGCGAAGAGGCCATTCCGGCGCTGATCGCGACCGCGATCGTGCAGGTCTCACTCCCCGACGCCGAAGCGCTGGCGGAGGCGTTCGCCTCGCCCGGCCTGCACGAGGTCATCGGCCGCTGGCAGTCGCGGCACCCGTACCGGGTCGCCTGGGCGAACCACGAGGCGCTGGTATGAGCGCCGGTTCCCGGAAAGCGGGGCTGGTCACCGGGGCCGGCAGCGGGATCGGCCGCGCGACGGCGCTGGAGTTCGCCCGCGGCGGCGCCGCGGTCGCCGTGCTCGACATCGACGAGCGTGCTGCGGCCGAGACCACCGAAATGATCAGACAGGCCGGCGGGGAAGCGCTGACCGCCGCCGTCGACATCGCCGACGAGGACTCCGTGCGGGCAGCCGTCGAGCGTACGGTCGCGGCGTACGGCGGTCTCGACTTCGCCGTGAACAACGCCGGTATGGCCTCGCACCACCGGCAGCTCGACCGGCTGCCCCTGGACGAGTTCGAGCGCGTGGTGCACGTCAATCTGGCCGGGACCTTCCTGTGCATGAAGTACGAGCTGCCGCTGCTCGGCGGCGGTGGCGCGATCGTCAACATCGCCTCCAACGGCGGGCTGTACGCGATCCCGCACGCCCCCGCCTATGTGGCCGCCAAACACGGGGTCGTGGGGCTCACCAAGGCCGCCGCGGTGGACTACGCGCCGGAGAACATCCGGGTCAACGCCGTCTGCCCGGGACCGACCGGCACCGCCGGGTTCGACAGAGTAGCGGCCGGGACCGACATGGTCGCGCGGCAGACGGCGATCACCCCGCTCGGCCGACTGGCCGCGCCGGAGGAGGTGGCGGCAGCGGCGGTCTGGCTCTGCTCGGACGCCGCGTCCTACGTCACCGGGATCGCGATGTCGGTCGACGGCGGGCGGCGGGCCTGAGACACGTCACACCGGGACCTCCGCAGCGCGTGAACGGGTGAACGGGTGAACGCGCCTCGGCTGAACGTGTCCGACGCGGTGACGCCCCGGGCGTGCGGTGAGGTGAAGTCGGTCCTGACCCCAGCGAAAGGAATCGGTGAGATGCACGCCAGCGAGGGAGACCGCCTTGTGGTCCACGGCCGGACCGTGGGCGCGAACGACCACGTGGTGGAGATCGTTGAGGTGCTGGGCGCCAACGGCACACCGCCTTACCGCGTGCGGGCGGAGAACGGACACGAGACGATCATGTCTCCGGGTCCGGACTCCGTCGTGGAGCACCGAAGCACCGGCGAAGAGGGCTGAGCCGGTCCTGACGCCCCCTTCGGACGGACCGTTGCAAGCCCGTCATCGGCCTGAGGCCGGTGCGGAAGAGGCGCGTCCGTGCGGCGGCCCCGGTGTGGCGGCCTTGGTACGGGGGCCTCGGTCTGGCGGCCTCGGTGTGAACACAGCAGTTTCGAGCCGCTGTTGCTCATACGGGGGTCGGCCAGGCCCCACCGGCACGACCAGGCCCGTGAGCGCCGCCCGCTCAGCTCAGGCTCCGGCCCCGGGCTCGAACTCGCACCAGACGGCCTTGCCGTCACCGCGCGGCTCGACCCCCCACCGGGCCGACACCGCGTCGATCATCATCAGGCCGCGCCCCGAGGTGGCCGCCTCACCGGGGGTACGCCGCCGCGGCCAGGCGCTGGACCTGTCCTTGACCCAGAGCCGGATCCGCCGCACGGGCTCCGGCAGCACCTCAAGTGTCAGTACGGCGCCGCCCTCCGTGTGGAGCAGCACATTCACCAGGAGCTCCCCCGCGGCAAGTTCGACGTCGTCCACCAGCTCTTCGAGCCCCCACGCCTCCAGCGCGCCGCGCAGCACGGCGCGGGCCTCGGCGAGCCCTTCCGGGTCCGCCTGGTGAATGTACTGATGGATACGGGGTGCCTGCGGGGTGCCCGGGTCGGGCGCCCGGCGCAGCACCAGCAGTGCCACGTCGTCACTGGTGCCCCAGCGCTCCCAGAGCCGGGCCGCCAGGTCGTCCGCGAGCGCCTCCGCCTCCTCGGGTCCCTGGCGCACCGCGTCGGCGAGCGCGTCCATCCCCACCCCGATGTCCGTGCCGGGCTCCTCGACCAGGCCGTCGGTGCAGAGCAGCAGGGTCTCGCCGGGCACCAGGTCGAGCCGGGTCTCGGGGTACTCCTCCTGCCCGAACTCCGTGCCCAGGCCCAGCGGGAGACCGCCGCGTACGTTCGGCCAGCCGACCCGCCCGTCGGTGTGCCGGATCAGCGGTCCCAGATGCCCGGCGCGGACCGCCCTGATCGCACCCGACGCCAGATCGACCTGGGCGTATGTGCAGGTGGCGAAGCGGTCGGTGTCCAGTTCGGCGAGGAAGCGGGAGGCGCGCGCCAGCACCGTGCCCGGGGTATGGCCCTCCCCCGCGTACGCACGCAGCGCGATCCGGAGCTGGCCCATGATGGCCGACGCGTGTGTGTCATGACCCTGAACGTCGCCGACCACGATGCCCACCCGGCCGCGCGGCAGCGCCACGACGTCGTACCAGTCGCCGCCGACCTCCCTGCCGCTCCACGCCGAGTGGTACCGCACGGCGATCTCCGCTGACGGGAATTCGGGGATGCGCCGCGGCAGCATGGCGGACTGGAGCCCGGTGGCGAACTCCCTCTCCTGGTCGAAGAGGACAGCGCGCTGCAGGGACTGGGCGACGATGCCCGCAAGCCCCAGACAGAGGTTGCGGTCCTCCGACGAGAAGCGGCTGCGGCCCCGGTAGAAGAGCGCCAGACATCCGATGGAGCGGGCCTGCGCGATCAGCGGCAGGAAGGCCGCCGCGTCGAGCCCCATCCGCTGGACGTACGGGCGCAGTCGCGGGAACTCCTCCGACAGGTCCTCCAGCGAGGTGACGAACCGCGGCTGCTGGGAAAGCACCGCGTCGGCCAGCGGCAGCGAGTCGTCCAGCCGATGGCGCCTGAGGTCGTCCAGGACATGCATCGAGTCCCCGGCGAGCGCGACCAGCTCCAGTGCGCCGCCCGCGACCAGACCGAGGACGAGCCCGTCCGCGTCGAAGCGTTCAAGGCCGTCCTCGCCGGTCAGCACCGCGGTCACATCGTCCACGGTGACCGCCCTGGACAGCGCATCGGTGGTCCCCTGGACCATGGTGGTCAGCCGCCGCCGGCCGGCCTCGGCGGGGTTGACGGTGGCGAATTCGGTGAGATCGGTCGTCGCGTTGCGGACGATTCCGATGACGCGGTACGGGACGTCCCGTTCGTCGCGCAGGATCCGGCCGCGGGTATGGGTCCACTGCCGGATCCCGTTGCGGCGGCGCAGCTGGAAGTACACCCCGTACGAGGAACGGCCGCTCCGGACGGCCTGTGTCAGCGCCACGTCGAGCCGGTGGCCCTCCTCGGGCGGGATACGGCTGCCCAGGGACTCGGGACGGCCGTCGAACTCGTCGGGGCGCAGATCGAACACCGCGAGACCGGGCTCGTCGAACTCCAGCTTCCCGCCGCGCAGGTCCCAGTCGAAACTGCCCATACGGTTGAGGGCCAGCCGCTCGCCCGGCCCGATCAGGGGTAGATCTCGTCCTGCCATACGGTCGCTCCGGAGGAGGGCTGAGGTGCCCAAAGCTTAACTTTTCGCAGGGTGCCCCGCATCAGGGCTGCTGCCGGCCCCCGCCCCGCCGCGCTACCGGCGTTCCAGCGATCCCCGGACGAAGGCCGCCTGCCCCACGTGCTGCATGTCGTCGCCGATGACGCTGATCAGCCGGACACCGAGCGTGACCGGCGGTGACCACGCCTCGTCCACCACCCGGTCGAGCGCGGCGTCGTCGAGCCCCCGGACGAAGTCCACGGTCCGCTCGTGGACCGCGTCGTAGTAGCCGGTCAGCAGAGCGGCGTCGGCCCGCACCTGGGCGACCTGCCCGGCGCTCTGGCCGTAGCCGGTCTCCGTGTCCGTGAAGGGCAGCTCGAAGCGGTCGGCCCAGCCCTGGTCCAGCCACACCTGCTCCTGGCCGGACGCGTCGGCCACGTGGTCGTCCTGCACCCGGGCCAGATGCCAGACCAGCCAGGCGATCGAGTTCGCCCCGCTGTCCAGCTGCGCGCCGAGGTCCTCGGCCGAAAGGCCGTCGACCGCCTCATGGACGGACTCCTGGACCCGGCCGAACGCGTCTGCCAGCACATCTGCGGTGTTCATCGGCTGCTCCTCGGCCGTACGAGTGGGACCGCTCCGGTCGGCCGTCTCCGGAACGGTTTGCCTGGCTGCCTGACCCGACTGCCTGACCTGCTTCCCTGTCCACCTTCGCCGGTCACCGGTCCCGGCAGAGTGTTCGACACGCGCTCCGTCGCACAAGCCCTGTCCGGGCCTCTTCACCTCCCGTTCACCGAACGGGCTGCCCGTGTCATGTCCCCTACCTCCCCGGCGACTTATGATCGCGTCGCCCCTACGTGACGGATGACGAACGGCCGGCGCACAGGGGCTGTCCACCGCCCCCGCCGGAAGGCCCGTTCCATGCTCTTCGGAAGACCACCCCGTTCCCGCAGCAGAACCCGCGCGTCGGCCGCGGCAGTGGGAGTCGTCACCGCGCTGACTGCCGCTCTGCTCGCTCCGTCGGCCGAGGCCGCGCCCCTGGTGCAGCAGCCGACCGCGTACGTCGACCCGCTGATCGGCTCGTCCAACGGCGGCAACACCTACCCCGGGGCCACCGCTCCGTACGGAATGATCGGCTGGTCCCCGACCAGCACCAATGGCGACCAGACCAACACGGCGGCCGCCAACGGCTACGACTACAACACGACCCGCATGCGGGGGCTGAGCCTCACCCATGTCAATGGCGCCGGATGCGCCCCTGGTGCTGCGGGCGACGTACCGATCATGCCGTTCGTCGGCGATGTCACGTCGTCACCGTCCGCCGACACCAAGGACGCGGTCTACGCCGCCGGCTTCAAGCACGAGAACGAGAGCGCCACCCCGGGCCGCTACCGGGTGGGCCTCGACTCCGGCGCATCGGCGGATCTCGCCGTCAGCCCGCGGGCCGGAGTGGCCGACTTCGCCTTCCCGGCCGGGAAGCCCGCCAGTCTGCTCTTCCGCGTCTCCAACTCGCTCAACGGCAGCGAGGACGCCCACGTCGACATCGACACCGCCCACCACAAGGTGACCGGCTGGGTACTCACCGGCGCCTTCTGCGGCCGCCGCGCCAACGGAGGCACCAACAACCGCAAGAGCTACTACAAGCTGTACTTCAGCGCCTCCTTCGACCGGGCCTTCTCCTCGCACGGGACCT
The DNA here is from genome assembly GCF_010548145.1 of Streptomyces sp. SID10853. Lineage (GTDB taxonomy): Bacteria > Actinomycetota > Actinomycetes > Streptomycetales > Streptomycetaceae > Streptomyces. Next base: position 12,108 of record NZ_JAAGLN010000035.1, on the reverse strand, counting down.
GGAAGGACGGGACGCTCTCCCCGGGCTCCGTCTCCGGCTCGGGCGGCGAGGGCTACGCGACCGGAGCGGACCGCGCGGGACGTGGTTCGGGCGGCTATGTCGGCTTCGACACCTCGTCCGACAACGATGTCAGAATGCGTCTGGGGATCTCGTACGTCAGTCTCGGCGGCGCGGAGACCAATCTGCGCCAGGAGATCGCGCCCCGGGCGAGCGTCGCCGATGTCGCACGCGGCACCAGCCGGTCCTGGGACCGCGAGCTGCGAGCGGTACGGATCGGCGGCGGCAGCACCGCCCAGCGCACCACCTTCTACACCGCGCTCTACCACTCGCTGATGGAGCCGAACCTGATCAGCGACACCGACGGCCGTTACCCCGGCATGGACGGGGTCCCGCACCGGATCGAGCGGGGGCAGCGGGCGCAGTACAGCAACTTCTCCGGCTGGGACCAGTACCGCGCGCAGATACAGCTGCTGGCCGCCCTGAAGCCGGAGGTGGCAGGTGACTTCGCGCAGTCGCTGTACAACTTCTCCCGCCAGAACGACGGTGTGTGGGACCGCTGGGTGCACATCAGCGGCGCCACCCATGTGATGACCGGTGACCCCACGGCGGCGACACTGGCGACCTTCTACGCCATGGGCGTGCGGAACTTCGACTACCGGGGCGCCTTCGACTCCCTGGTGCGCCAGGCCACCGTGCCCCGGCCTGACGACCTGTCGGACGCCGGGTGCCCCGGTCAGTGCACGGGCCAGCGCCCCAACCTCGCCCAGTACCTGGTCTCGCACTACGCGCCGCAGGACGTCTGCCACTGCTGGGGCGGCGCCGCCGAGACCCTGGAGGACGCGGTCGCCGACTCGGCCCTGGCGAAGTGGGCGAAGCTGCTCGGCCGGACCGACGAGGCGGCCGAGTTCACCGCACGCGGTGCCTGGTGGCGCAATGTCTTCAACCCGCAGGCCACCGAGGGCGCCGGCTACATCCAGGCACGGAACGCGGACGGGTCCTGGGTGACGCCGTTCGACCCGGGCAGCGACCTCGGCTTCGCCCAGGGCACCAGTGCGACCTACAGCTGGATGGTGCCGCAGGACGTCCAGGGGCTGGCCGCCGCGATGGGCGGGCGTACGGCAGCGGCCGGCCGGCTCGACGGCTTCTTCCACACCGCGGACGGCGCCTGGTCGGTCAAGGGCGGCGACGCCCTGCGCTACGACCCGACCAACGAGCCGGGCATCCACGCCCCGTGGCTCTACAACGCGCTCGGGCAGCCCTGGAAGACACAGGCCACCGTCCGGCAGATCCTGAACACCGTGTACGGCACGGGACCTTCCGGACTGCCGGGCAACGACGACCTGGGCACCATGTCCGCCTGGTACGTGTTCTCCGCGCTCGGCCTGTATCCGCAGACACCGGGCAGCGCGTCGATGCTGGTCGGCGCACCGCTGTTCCCGAAGGCGGTCGTGAGCCGCGCGGGCCGCGGCGACATCACCCTCAGCGCCCCGGCGGCGGACGCGTCGCATCCGTACATCAGCGGGCTTTCCGTCAACGGCCGCAGCAGTGACCGCTCCTGGACCGACGCCCGGCTGATCACCTCGGGCGGCAGCCTGGCCTACCGGCTGTCGGACCGGCCCGACACGACCTGGGCGACCGCACCCGGCGGCCTTCCGCACTGACCACCGGGCGGGCCGTCAGAACCCGGGGGCCGAGGCCGCGGCAGCCTCGGCCCCCGGTCACCGGTGTTCTGCGCGCCCGCCGGCCGCCGGGGAGTGCGCCTCGCCGGCCGCCGGGGGGGGCCGCGCCACCGGACCAAGTCCAACGGGTCAGGCCGGCCTGCCCAGCGACCAGCCGGACACATCGGCGAGCCGGCCGCGCCACAGCGGAAGCGTCACCGTGTTCACCGCACCGGCCACCAGCGTCGCGTCGCGCAGATGGATCCAGCGGGGCAGCTGGTGCGCGTCCTCGTCGCCGTGGAGTTCACTGAGCGCCTGGTCGACGGTCTCGGGGAACCCGGCCACCACATCGGCGCCGGACCCGCCCAGCTCCCGCAGACTCTTCGACCAGTCGGCCTTCCACGCCTCGTGGGCGATGAGGTCGCCGTACAGCACACCGCCCGGAACGTTCAGCGTGACCGGCAGGCTCGCCCGCAGCTGCTCGCCGAGCAGCCGGACGAGCAACTGGAGCTGCAGATCAGGGACGGGCTCCGTGACGGTCGGTACGGGGTCGCGCTGCTCCGGGGAGCTGTTCATCCACATGTCCTCTCGTGAAGCGGCCGGGCCGCCGCGGGTGGGTCTTCGCCACCACACGGATGGTGCCATCCGGGGGCCGCGCCGCCGCCCAGCGGGGCCACCCGCACCACTGCCACCTGCCCCGCCGGCGGCGGTCCAGCGCCTGCCCGGCGGAAATTCCGCTCAGCTCTCCCCGTCGCCCTCGTCCACCGCGCTCCGGGCGACCTGCTGGAGTGTTCTTCCGGTACGGACCGAGCGCGCCCGGCGGGGGTCCGTGGTGCCACCGCTGTCCCGGGGCGCCGTCCGGGGCCCGCCGGTCCCGTCCCGCGCCGTGCCGGTCTTCTCCCTCGCCTTGATGAGCAGCCATGCCTCGGGGTCGGTGCTGTCGCCGCCGCCGTGGAAACGCGTCAGCGCGTACTCACCCTGCAGCTTGGCGCCGTCCAGCCAGAAGGTCGCGTGGCCGCGTTCGATGGACTCCCCGAACGGGACGGTGTGTCCCCGGCGGTCGTGGCTGAGCGGCCGGTACGTGCCCTCGTCCCAGACGATCACCGTGCCACCGCCGTACTCGCCCTTCGGGATGACCCCTTCGAACTCCCGGTACTCCAGCGGGTGGTCCTCGGTCGGTACGGCGAGCCGCTTGTCCTTCGGCTCCGTCGACGGCCCCTTCGGCACGGCCCAGGACTTGAGTACGCCGTCCACCTCCAGCCTGAAGTCGAAGTGCATCCGGCGCGCGTCGTGGATCTGCACGACAAAGCAGGGTGCGTCACCCTCTCCGGCCGCCCCGCCGCGGGGCTCCGACGTCGTCCCGAAATCCCGCTTGCCGCGGTACTTTCCCAGCGGTTCGTCGCCGCTCATGTGCGGTGCCTTCCTCGCGTTCATACGGCGGGCGCGCTCGGTGGCCCGGCCGGCCGGCCGGTGGGCTTCGTCCGCTGGGAGAGCGGGCGCGCGATGTCCTCGAGGGACTTGCCCTCGGCGTCCACCGCGAACAGCACGGCCACCACCCCGGCGGCGACCATCAGCGCGGCGCCGATACAGAAGGCCACGACGGCGTCCGAGACCACACCGCTCGACGTCAGACCGGAGAAGATGAGCGGCCCCGAGATACCTCCGGCCGCGGTACCGAGCGCGTAGAACAGGGCGATCGCCATGGCCCGGGTCTCCATCGGAAAGATCTCGCTCACCGTCAGGTACGCCGAACTGGCCCCGGCCGAGGCGAAGAACAGCACCACGCACCAGCACACCGTCATCGTCGTCGCGTTGAGCCATCCCTGGTCGAAGAGCCAGGCGGTGACGAAGAGCAGCAGCCCCGAGAGGATGTACGTACCCGAGATCATCTTCTTGCGCCCGACGGTGTCGAAGAGCCTGCCGAGCAGCAGCGGGCCGAGGAAGTTTCCGAACGCGATGACCGCGAAGAAGTACCCCGTCGTACCGCTGGACACCCCGAAGAACTTCACCAGGATGGAACTGAACCCGAAGGTGATGGCGTTGTAGAGGAACGCCTGGCCGATGAAGAGCGAGAAGCCGAGCGTCGCGCGCTTGGGGTACGCGCGGAAGAGCGTGCGGCCGATCTCGACGAAACTGATGCTTCTGCGCTGCTCGATGGTGATGGCCCGGCCCGCTTTCGGCAGCGGGGCGCCGGTCTCCTCCTCGATCTCCTTCTCGGCTCCCTCGACGATCGCGTTGGCCCCGTCGGACTGCCCGTGGATGAACATCCAGCGCGGGCTCTCCGGCACATGCCGCCGTACGAGGAGGATGACCAGGCCGAGCACGACGCCGAGTGCGAACGTGAGGCGCCAGCCGATGTTCTCGGGGAAGATCCCGGTGTCCAGGGCCAGGACCGAGAGGAGGGCGCCGCCCATCGCGCCGAGCCAGTAACTGCCGTTGATGATCAGGTCGACCCGGCCGCGGTACTTGCTCGGGATCAGTTCGTCGATGGCGGAGTTGATGGCCGCGTACTCGCCGCCGATTCCGAAGCCGGTGAGGAACCTGAAGAGGAAGAACCACCAGGCCGAGAAGGAGAGCGCGGTCATCGCGGTCGACGCCAGATAGACCGCGAGGGTGATGAGGAAGAGCTTCTTGCGGCCGAACCGGTCGGTGAGCCACCCGAAGACCAGCGCGCCCGAGCAGGCACCGGCCACGTAGAGAGCGGCTCCGAGCCCGGTGACCTGGGAGTCGCTGATGGGCAGTCCACTGCCGCTCTCCGAGAGGCGGCTGGCGATATTGCCCACCACGGTGACTTCGAGACCGTCGAGAATCCAGACCGTACCGAGGCCGACCACGATCATCCAGTGCCAGCGCGACCAGGGCAGCCGGTCCAGCCGGGCGGGCACCTCCGTGGTGATGGTGCCGATGGCGGGGCCTCCGGCGCTGCTCATCAGATTCCTCCTGCGTACGGCGGCTCCGGCGGCAGCCGGGAAACATCGCTGCCCAGGAGATCATCCATACAAACAGGGGCGCCTGCCCGCGGAATACGCCCGTACGGCCCATCGTGCGCCGGAGCGCGCTCCGGCGTGGCGCCGTTCCGCCCGGCGGCGGCCTCCGGGCCGGCGGCCGTTCCAGGGGCGAACACTCCGTGAAGATCCGGAAACGGCAGTGCCCGCCTCCGGCACAGGCCGGAGGCGGGCACACCCGCCGGGTCAGGCCGGGACGATGTTCTCCGCCTGCGGGCCCTTCTGGCCCTGCGTGATGTCGAAGTTCACCTTCTGGCCCTCCTGCAGCTCGCGGAAGCCCTGAGCGTTGATGTTGGAGTAGTGGGCGAAGACGTCCGGGCCCCCACCATCCTGCTCAATGAAGCCGAAACCCTTTTCCGCGTTGAACCACTTAACGGTGCCACTGGCCATGATTGCCCTCCAAGGGGACTCGAAGTCGGCTCCCGCACTTCGCGGGGGCCGGAGGTGATCGCCCTGGTCCTCGGAGACGCCGAACAGCAGACCCGCCCGTGCATGTACGCACGGGCGAGAGGTACTTCGGAACCACGACAGCTGGGTGAGACGCTACACGGCCGAACGCGCGGCGACCCCGTCGGCTCATCCGTTGAGCCCCTCCTGGCGCACATCCGGCCGTTTCATTGCGTTCGATATGACGATCAATGTCCTACTCGCCCCCGCCTCGGGGCACCCGAAAGTGCGTATCGAGATCAGAACAGAAGAAATTCGCGCTCCGTCGCGTCGCGCTCCGTCACGCGCCCGCAGAACCCCCATTCATTGGCATGGACCTGATCACATACTTTCGGCTACGCTCCGCTGCGGCACACTCTGAGAGCGCTCCCAACGGGGCGCGCCCGGACGCCTGCTGTTCCATCCCCACGATGCTGGAACAACAGAAGGGCCAGACCTTGAGACGCAGCACGCTCACCCGCACCGCACTGTCCGCATTTCTCGTGCTCGGGACCTGGGCGACAGCCGGACTCGTCCCGGCATCCGCCGCCGACTCCCCCTCCCCCTCGTCCGAATCCTCCGCACGCGCCGCACAGCCGGCATCCGACGGTCTGCTTTCGGCCATGCGCAAGGACCTCGGCCTGACAGCGAGCCAGGCCCGGGCGCGTCTGGCCTCCGAACGGACCGCCACAGCACTCCAGGGCACGGCGCGCCGCGCGGCCGGCTCCTCCTTCGGCGGCGACTGGTACGACGCGAAGAGCGGAAAACTGACGGTCGCCCTGACCGGCAGCGCCAAGTCCGGAGCGGTCCGGGCGACCGGCGCGGCCGTCACTCTGGTCAAGCACAGCGCCCGTGAACTCGACGCGGCCAAGAAGCGGCTGGACAAGGGCGGCGCACCGGCCGGTGTCAGCAGCTGGCACGTGGACCCGAAGGCCAACCGGGTCGTGGTGGACGTCGTCGCCTCAGCAAAGGATGACAACGATGTCCAGGCGTTCGTCGCACGGGCCGGGCAGACCGGTGCCGTCACGGTGAACCAGGTTCCGGCGGCGGCCAGGACCCTGTCGGCCGGCACGGTGGGCGGCGACCCGTACTACACGGGCAACGTCCGCTGCTCCATCGGCTTCTCCGTCAACGGCGGCTTCGTCACCGCGGGACACTGCGGGCAGCCGGGAGCCGCCGTCAGCGGCTGGGACGGCTCGGCCGTGGGCACCTTCCAGGGTTCTTCGTTCCCGGGCAACGACTACGCCTGGGTCAGCGTCGGCAACGGATGGTGGACGGTCCCGGTGGTCCTCGGCTGGGGCACGGTCTCCGACCAGCTGGTCCGCGGCTCGGCGGCGGCTCCGGTGGGCGCGTCCATCTGCCGCTCGGGCTCCACCTCGCACTGGCACTGCGGGAACGTCCTGGCCACCAACGAGACCGTGAACTACAGCGAGGGCGCGGTCAACGAGCTGACCAAGACGAACGTCTGCGCCGAGCCGGGCGACTCCGGCGGTTCCTTCATCAGCGGCGACCAGGCGCAGGGGGTGACGTCCGGCGGCTGGGGCGACTGCACCGGCGGCGGGGAGACCTGGTTCCAGCCCATCAACGAGATCCTGAACCAGTACGGCCTGACGCTGACCACGGCCTGAGGACGGCGGTACCACCCGCACCCGGCTGGGTCCGGGGCCTGCCGCGGCGGACGCGCACTCGTCCGCCGCGGCAGGCACGCCCCCGGGAACGACACGGCACCGTACCGGCCCGCGCACCTGCGGGGGCTGCGGAATCCGCGCTCCGGAAATAAGATGCAGTTAACGGTCTCCGGACCCCCCACGGGCCGTGATCGTCGGAGAGGAGAGGCCCGACAGGCCGGTACACGGTCTGCCCCGCGACCACGGGCCCCCGGTCGCGGCCCGGGAACAAACGCACCGCGGAGCCGCTCATGAACCGGCGTCGTCCTCCTCGTTCCGCAAGCGCCGACGAGCTCCTCACCACGCTCCACGAGCTCACCGCCCAGGCCCGGCGGGAGGTTGAGCTGCACCAGGCGCGGGTGGAACTGGCCGAGGCGCTGCAGCGCAACATGCTCCCGGCCCACCTCCCCGACCTGCCGGGGCTGCGTACCGCGGCCCGCTACACCCCGGCCCGCAGTGGGCTGGACATCGGCGGCGACTGGTACGACGGGTTCCCGCTCCCGGACGGTTCGCTCGGGTTCGCCATCGGCGACGTCCAGGGGCACGATGTCGAGGCCGCCGCCTTCATGGGCCAGATCCGGATCGGTATGCGGGCCATCGCCACCACCGCTTCGGACCCCGGCGAGATCATCGGCCGGACCAACAACCTGCTGCTCTCGGTGAACTCCACGCTCTTCGCGACCTGCACCGTCCTGCGCTTCGACCCGGTCACCTGGGAGATCGACAGCGCCCGCGCCGGACATGTGCCGGCCGTCTGGGCCCTGGCGGACGGCCGGACGGGCATCATCGATGACGCGGGGGGCCTGCCGCTCGGCATCGCGGAGAAGCAGCGTTATCCGGTCACCCGGCGGCGGCTGACGGGGCAGGGCGCCTTCATACTGATCACCGACGGTGTGATCGAGGGGCCGTCGTTCTCGATCGAGAAGGGCCTGGAGGCTGTCATGCGCCGGGCGAGTGTCCTGGCCGGCAGCGGCGCCGGGGAACTGGCCGACGAGATCATCAAAGCCGCCGTCCTCACCGGCCATGAGGACGACGCCGCCGTTCTCGTGCTGTGCCACGACAGCGCACCCGGCAGGACGTGAGCGGGACTCGCGTGTCTTGGCCGCCGGGGGCTCGGGGCACGGTGTCTGATGGACGCCGTGATCCGCAGCGAGACAGCCCGAGAGGCGACGGCAACCGCCCTGCGTATTCTCGCTGTCGCGGTCGCGTACTACGTGTCCGGCCGGATCGGGCTGCTGCGGCAGGTGACCGTCCACGGTGCCGTGGTCACACCCCTGTGGCCGCCGACGGGTGTCGCGGTGGGCTGCCTGCTGTACTGGGGGCTCCGGGTCTGGCCAGGTATCGCCATCGGGGCCCTGCTCGCCGTGGCATGGACCGCCCAGTCACTCGACCTCGGCGACATCGGCATCATCGCGGGCAACACGCTCGCCCCTGTCTGCGCTTTCCTGATGCTCCGCGGGGCGGACTTCCGGATGGATCTGTCCCGGTTGCGGGACGGCACCGCGCTGGTCTTCCTCGGAGCACTCGGTGCCATGCTCGTCAGCGCGACAACGGGGGCGAGCATACTGCTCCTTGAGGACAAACTCCCCAAGAGCGGCTACTGGCCGGTGTGGTTCGCCTGGTGGGCCGGGGACGCGGTGGGGGTCCTGATGGTGACCCCGTTGCTGCTTCTCCTGCGCAGGCTCCGGCTGCCCCGCCGTACCGACAGATGGGTGGAGGCCGGCGCGCTGGTGATCGCCGCCGCGATCGTGGTCCCGGTGGCGACCGGGAGCCACTACGCCCTGCTCTTCCTGGTCTTTCCGCTGCTGATCTGGGCGGCGCTCCGGTTCGAGCTCGCGGGCAGCGCGCCCTGCGCGCTTCTGGTGGCCGTGCTCGCGGTCATCGCGGCGACCGGCCGGGCGGGTTCCTTCAGCAGTCTCACGCTGTTCGAAGCCATGATCAACCTGACGGCGCTCAACGGGTCGGTGGCGCTGACCGCGCTGCTGCTCGCCGCGATCGTCACCGAACACAAGAACGTGCGCCGCCGTATCGAGCGCGCCTGCGAGGAGCTGGCCGATGTGGTCGAGCAGCTCCTGCCGGGCGAGAAGCGGCGCGGCTGGCCCTCGTCGGACACCCGCCGGCGCGACAGCGGCTGAGGGGGCAGGGCCCCTGCCGCCGGCGCGCCGGACGGCCGGCTCACTGTCCGATGGCCGCGGCCCACTTCTCGGTGCTGACGACGTCCGCCTGGCGGGGGAACACCTTCTCCGTCAGGACCCGGTGCACCTCCGCGTCGCCGTCGACGCAGCAGTCGTCCAGGACGGTGAGGCCGAAGTCCAGGTCGGCGGCCTGCCTCAGGGTCGAGAGCACCACACCGCTGGTGGCGATTCCGGTGAGGACGAGGCTGTCCGTCCCGCCGGCCCTGAGCACCATGTCGAGGTCGCTCCCGGCGAACGCGCTGACCCGCTTCTTGGTGACCACGATGTCGCCTTCCTGGGGCGCCACATCGGGGTGAATCCGGGCATTCGGGTCGCCCTCGGCGAATCCCGCGCCCGCACCCGCGCCCGCGAGAGCGCTGAACGACTTGTTGCGCGGGCTGACCTCGGGGTGTCCGGTACGGAAGCCGACCACCACGTAGATGACCGGTATACCGGCCCCACGCGCCGCACTGATCGCCCGGCCCACCCGCGCCAGATACCCGGGGTCGTTGCCGATGCGCTCGACGATGCCCTGCTGGACGTCCATCACGAGAAGGGCGCTTTTCGTCATCTCTTCTTACCTTTCAGCGTGTTGCCGGGTTTCGGGGAGGCGGCGGAGCCGCCGGCCGGCCCGGCCTTGGAGGGGCGGCCGCGCAGCAGCGAGGCCAGTGCGGCGACCAGAGCCATCACGGTGGCGACACCGAAGACGGTGACGAGTCCGTGGTGGAACGGGCCGGAGACGAGTCCGGGGAAGAACTCCTTGCCGGTCAGGGCCAGGACGTTGTGCGCGGGGAGCTTGTCCAGCACACCGCTGGGCTGGAGGAGGTGGCTGATGGGGTTCTTGCCGAGGAAGGTGGCGAACAGCGTACTCACCGGGGGCAGTTCCGCGACCTGCTGCGCCGTTCCGCTGGGCACCCCCTGCCCCTGCAGACCGCTGCGCAGCGCGTGCGGCAGCGTCCCCGCGAGTCCGGAGATCATCAGGGAGAACGAGAGGCCGATCGACAGTGCGGTGCCCGAGTTCTGGAACGTCGAGCGCATTCCGGAGGCGACTCCACGCTGCTCCGGCGGCACACTGCCCATGATCGCCGAGGTGTTCGGGGCGGAGAACATCCCCTGGCCGAGACCGCTGAGCAGCAGCAGGGCCGCGAATTCGGGGTACGAGAAGTTCACCGGCAGGAGCAGCAGCCCGATGAACCCGCAGGCCACGAGAAGGAGCCCGGTGGTGGAGAACAGCCGCGCTCCGTAACGGTCGGACAGGAAGCCGGACACCGGCCCCGCGATGAGGAATCCGATGGTCAGCGGCAGCATGAAGATGCCTGCCCACAACGGGGTGCTCTCGAAGTCGTATCCGCGCAGCGGAAGCCAGATGCCCTGCAGCCAGATGATGAGCATGAACTGGAGCCCGCCGCGGGCGATGGCGGTGAGCAGGGCCGCGAGGTTCCCCGCGGCGAAGGCACGGACCCGGAACAGGCCGAGCCGGAACATCGGTTCGGCGACGCGGGTCTCGATGAGGCAGAAGGCCACGAGCAGCAGCAGTCCGCCGCCGAGCCCGCCCAGCACCATGGGGTTGGTCCAGCCGGTCGGGTGGCCGCCGTAGGGCTGGATCCCGTAGGTGATGGCGGCGAGCAGGATGCCGGCCCCGGCCGTGAAGGTGATGTTGCCCGCCCAGTCGATTCGGCCCGCCGTGCGGGAGCCGGTCTCCCGCAGGCTGCGGTACGACCAGATCGTGCCGAAGACGCCGATCGGCACGCTGACCCAGAACACCGCGCGCCAGTCGATGGTGGCCAGCAGACCACCCGCGAGCAGACCGAGGAACTGCCCGGCCAGGGCGGTGATCTGGTTGATGCCGAGCGCCATACCGCGCTGCCTGGCGGGGAACGCGTCGGTGAGGATGGCCGCCGAGTTCGCGGTCAGCATCGAGCCGCCGAAGGCCTGCACGACACGGAACCCGATCAGCCACAGCGCGCCGGGACCGCCCTTCAGCGGATCGAGCGAGAGGGCGAGGGACGCACACGCGAAGATCGCGAAACCCATGTTGTACATCCGGACCCGGCCGAACATGTCGCCGAGCCTGCCGAGCGCGACCACCAGCACAGCTGAGACCAGCAGATAGCCGAGGATCATCCAGAGCAGATAGCCGATGTTCCCGGGGGCGAGCGGATCGAGTCCGATGCCCCGGAAGATGGCGGGCAGGGAGATGATCACGATCGAGGCGTCCATGGTCGCGATCAGCACACCGAGCGTGGTGTTGGAGAGCGCGATCCATTTGTAGCGGTCGCTCACTTCGGCGTTCCCGCTCCGGGTCGCCGGCATTACAGCCGCTCCGCGAGCCGGTCGAGCAGCGGCACGACCGCGAGCAGCCGTTGCCGTTCGGCGGGCGTGAACTCCTCGTCGAGGACCTCGGTGAGCCGCTGCACGGATTCCGAACGGCGGTCGATCAGCACCTTGCGGCCGGCTTCGGTCACCTCTATCACCGCGCGCCGGCCGTCGCTTGAGTCCGGTCTGCGGGTCACCAGGCCGCGCTCCTCCAGCGCGGCCAGCGTGGATGCCATGGCCTGTGGACGCACCCGCTCCAGTTCGGCGAGCGAGCCGGGGGAATCCGCTCCGTCCCGGCTCAGCCGGGAGATCACGGACACCTCGGAGAGCGTCACGTCACCGACCCGGTGTGCCTGCCTGAGCCGGCGGGCTATCCGGGCCACCGCCAGCCGTATGGACGCCGCCGCGCCGGCGGCGTCCGCCGGTTCCGCGCTCTCACCCGTCGTGTCGGTCACGCCATCGCCCCCGCTGTCGTCCGGTCCGCTGCCGGTGTCCGGCTCTCCACTCCTGCCAAGTACTAACAATAGGCTTATCAATCCATCATAACCACTGGGCGTGCTCCCCCGTCCCGTCACCGGGGACAGCCGTTCGGCGCAACACGGCGCCGACCGGCCATCCACCCGCTCACCTGGTGCTTTGCACGCGGGAATCGGTGCGGCCGCCCGTCGCCGCAGGCCCTCGGGCCCCCTGCCGCCCTAGCCTTCGAAGCACCAGGCCGCGCCGCGGACGCCGTCCGCGCGATGCCTGCCGCTGCTTTCCGGTCCGGGGTTCACCATGAAGGAAGCTGCCATGGACGACGGCCCGCCCACACCAGGCCCGGCCACCGGAACGCGCCGGCCGACGGGTGGCCACGACCGGGTGC
>NZ_JAAGLN010000359.1 GCF_010548145.1 Streptomyces sp. SID10853 | reverse complement strand
CGCTCGCGGACCGGCTGACGGCCACCGGGGTCGACGCCCGCCCGCCGGACGGCCTCGTCCAGCGCGCCCCGTGAGCCGCCCAGCCGGCGCAGCAGTGTGCTGCGGGAGACGCCCGCCGCTGTGGCGATCGCCGCCAGCGGGACATCCGCGACGTCCCGGCCGCGTTCCTCCGCCGCGATCAGGGCGGCGGCCACCAGATCCCGTATCTGCGCGTGGTCCTGTTCCTGCATGTGGAACATGATACGTCTTGACACATGAGACCGTTCCACACACTCTATATAGGAGAGTTCCACAGGGAACGAACGAGGGGAGGGGAGTGCCATGAACGTCGTCATCTCCGGGGGCGGACCGGCCGGCATGATGCTGGGCCTGCTGCTGGGGCGGGCCGGGATCGAGGTGACCGTGCTGGAGAAGCACGGCGACTTCCTGCGCGACTTCCGCGGTGACACCGTCCACGCGTCCACCGTGCGGCTGATGGACGAGCTGGGGCTGGGCCGGGAGTTCGCCTCGCTGCCGCAGAGCAGGCTCAGCGACCTGGTGGTGCCCACGTCGGACGGCGGCCGTATGCGGCTGACCGACTTCGGGGCCCTTCCCGCGCCGTACAACTACATCGCGATGATCCCGCAGTGGGACCTGCTCAATCTGCTGGCGCAACAGGCCAGGCGCGAACCGTCGTTCACCCTGCGGATGAATACGGTGGCGACCGGGCTGATCCGGGAGGGCGGCAAGACCGTCGGCGTCCGCTACCGCACCCGGGACGGTGAGGAGGGCGAGATCCGCGCCACCCTCACCGTCGCGGCCGACGGCCGCCACTCCGCGCTGCGCCAGGACGCCGGTCTGGTGCCGCAGGAGTTCCCGGTCCCGTTCGACACCTGGTGGTTCCGGCTGCCCAGGTACGCCGCGGAGCAGGCCCAGGAGCCACGGCAGGTTGCTGCGTTCCGCGCCGGCGAGTTCGCCCTGAGTCTCACCAGGAACGACTACTTCCAGATCGCCTACTTCACCGTGAAGGGATCCGACGCCCGTCTGCGCACCGAAGGCATCGACCGCTTCCGGGCGCGGATCGCCGACCTGGTCCCGCAGTACACGGACCGCGTCGACCAGCTGCCCGGCATGGACGACGTCCATCTGCTCGACGTCCGGCTCAACCGGCTTGCGCGCTGGTGCACCGACGGCCTCCTGCTGATCGGCGACGCCGCCCACGCGATGTCCCCGGCCGGCGGAATGGGGGTCAACCTCGCCATCCAGGACGCGGTCGCGGCGGCCACGCTGCTCGCCGAACCGCTGCGCCGGGGCCGCCTGACCACCGCCGACCTGGCGAAGGTCCAGCGGCGGCGGTGGCGGCCCACGGTGATCCTGCAACGCGTGCAGCTGATGCTGCACGACGGGTTCTTCGCCCCGGTCCTCACCGGCCGCCGCGTCGGACCGCCCTCCTCGATGGTCCTGGCCACCCGGTACCTGCCCGGGTTCCGGCAACTCCCGTCCCGGCTGGTCGCGTTCGGCCCGCGCCCGGAGCACGCCCCGGCCTTCGCCCGGCGCCCCGCGCCCCGCCCGAGCTGAGCCGTCTGCCCGGCGCCCCGCCCGAGCTGAGCCGTCTGCCCGGCGCCCCGCGCGAGCTGAGCCGTCTGCCCGGTGTCAGGAGCCCCGGACGGGTGCGACCGCCCCGGTGGGCGGGTGGCCCGCGGCGAAGGCGGCCACGTTGGCCTCGACCCGTTCCGCGAGCCCACGCCAGTACGAGGAGCGGGGGTTCGCGCAGTGCGGTGTGATCAGGGCGTTCTCCAGCTCCCACAGGTCATGTCCGGCGGGCAGCGGTTCGGGAGCGGTCACATCCAGTGCCGCTCCGCCGATCGTGCCGTTCTTCAGCGCGTCCACCAGGTCGGCGGTGACGACGAGGCCGCCCCTGGCGACATTGACCAGCCAGGCGTCCCGGCGCATCAGGGCGAACTCGGCCGCCCCGAACATCCCACGGGTGGACGGGCCCGACGTGGCGCCGGTGGCCGTGCGGCCCAAGAGCTGAGTCAGCCGCCCAAGGCGCAGGCCGAGCCGCCCTCCAGGAGCTGTTCGACCTCGCTGCGGGCGGCTTCCACGACCGTGCTCACCGCGCGGGCCGCGTCGCCGGCGCGGCCCTCGGCGATGGCGTCCGCCACCTCCTGGTGCCTGCGCACCGACGCCATGTCCACCTGCTCCGGCATCAGCAGCAGTTCGCGCCGCGCCACCAGGAGCTCCTCGGTGACCTCGGAGAGCTGGGCGAACATGCCGTTGCCCGACGCGGTGAGCAGCGCCCGGTGGAAGGCGGCGTCGGCCGCGATGAACCCCCGGCTGTCGCCCGCGTGGGCCGCGCCGGCCATCGCCTGCGCATGGGCGCTCAGGGCGCGCCGGGCCTCGTCACCGGCGCCCGTCGCGGCGAGCGCGGCCGCCGACGGCTCCACCGCGGCCCGCAGCTCGGCCAGTTCGCGCAGCTGTGTCTCACGGCGCGGTGACGCCAGGCGCCAGCGGATGACCTGGGGGTCGTACAGATTCCAGTCGTTCATCGGCCGTACGGTGATGCCGACCCGGGGACGGCTGGTGACGACCCGCTTCGACTCCAGGACCCGTACGGCCTCGCGGGCCACGGTGCGCGAGACGCCGTACCGCTCCTGTACGTCCTCCAGGCGCAGCACCTCGCCCGCCCGGATCTCGTCCGCCGCGAGCGACTGGCCGATCCGGTCGACCACCTGGCCGTGCAGGCCCTGAAGCTCCACGTCGTTCCCCGTCTGCCGATGTGTCTGGTCCGGTGTGGTCAGCGGGCTGCCGCCAAGCGGCCCAGCAGGGCGGTGACCCGCTCGCCCGCCGCCTGTGCGCCGCCCGAGGTCAGCGCCGAGCCCATGCCGCAGGCGACGGCGCCGGCCGCGATCCACTCCGGTGCGTTCTCGATTGTCACACCTCCCGTGGGTATGACGGGGGCCTGGGGCAGTGCGGCCCGCACATCGCGCAGCCAGGACGGCGGGACGGCCGACGCCGGGAAGAGCTTCAGCGCGTCGGCGCCCTCCTCCAGAGCCCGCACCATCTCGGTCGGGGTGGTCACACCGGGGAAGACGGGTACGCCGTAGCGGTGGCCGGTACGGATCACCTCCCGGTGGAGGCTGGGCGAGACCAGGAAGCGGGCGCCGGCCTCCACGGCGGCCCGCGCGGCGGCCCCGTCGAGTACGGTGCCGGCCCCGATCAGGGCCCCGGGGCGCCGCTCGGTCAGCTGGGCCACCGCACGCAGCGCGCCCGGGGTGGTGAGGGCGATCTCGACGGCGTGCAGCCCGGCGTCCAGTACGGCGTCGGCGGCGGCCACGGCCTCCCCGGGGCCGGGGGTGCGGACGATGCCGAAGACGCGCTGGGCCGTGACGGCCCCGGCGGTCTCCCAGCGGTACAGGTGGTCCATGACGTGTTGCTCCTGGAGAGAAGGGACGGGCGGGAGAGGGGGAGGGGCGCGTCAGCGGTGCACGGTCTCGGCGCCGCCGGTGAACGCGGCGAGCGCCCGGTCAAGACCCGCCCGGTCGGGCAGCCCGTCGGTGTCCGTGGCGCACTGCACGACCAGCGCCGCGACAGCGGCCGCCCTGCGCAGACACACCTCGTACGGCTCGCCACTCAGCACCCCGGAGAGGAACCCCGCGGCGAACGCGTCGCCCGCGCCCACCGGGTCGGTCACCGGGACCCGGAAGGCCGGCTGGTGCCAACTCCCCTCATCCGTACGACAGGAGGCCGACTTGTCGCGGTGCTTGACCACCACGGCCCGCGCCCCGGCAGCGAGCAGCCGCTGCGGGCCGGGTCCGCCGAGCAGCTCCAGCTCGTCCTCGCCCGCCAGGACCAGGTCCGCCCGTTCCAGGAGCGGTGCGACGACCTCGCGCCAGCGCTGCGGACTGCCGAGCTTCAGCCGCACGTTGGGGTCGAAGGAGACCGTCGCCCCCGCCTCACGGGCCAGTTCGAACAGCCGCAGCGTGGCCAGGCGCGCGGAGTCCGAGAGCATCGGGGTGATGCCGGTGAGATGGACGATCGCGGCGCCGCCCAGCACGTCAGGGGTGAGCGCGCCGGGCGCGAGAAGGGAAGCGGCGGAGCCCGCCCGGTGGTACTGCACATCGATCGCCCTGGCCGGGTGACTGTCGCGCAGCAGCAGCCCGGTGGGCGCCGCCGGGTCGGTCACGGCGTACGAGGTGTCGATGCCGTCGGCCCGCAGCTGGGCCAGCACGGCCCGCCCCGAGGGATCGTCGCCGACCCGGCCGAGCCAGCGCACCGGGTGCCCGAGCCGGGCCAGACCCGCCGCGACGTTGGATTCCGCGCCCGCGACCGAGCGGCGGAAGGCGGTGGCCCGCTCCAGCGGGATGCCGGGCTCGGCGACCATCAGCAGCATCGCCTCGCCGCAGGTGAGCACGGAGGGGCCGCTCATCGCGCGAGCTCCGGCAGCAGACCGGCGAACTCCGCGCAGAAGCGGTCGACCATGCGCAGCTCCTCCTGGTCGAGGCGGTACCCGGGGGCACGGCAGTGCGCCGACCCGAACCAGCCACGGCGCACCGAGATCTCCTTCTCCGCGGCGACGATCAGCTCGACGCTCTGCATCCAGTACGAGAGGTACGGGGTCATCCGGGTGTGCAGGGCGACGCAGCCGCTCTCGTCGCCCGCATCCCAGCGCCGCCACAGCTCGACGTACAGCTCGGTGAAGGAACACCCGGGCTGCACCCCGACCGCACCGCGCCGCAGCGCGTCGGGCAGCTGGAGCCCGGCGTAGCCCACCAGCGCCGGCAGCGGACGCCGCCCCGCGGCGAGCGCCGCGATGAG
>NZ_JAAGLN010000358.1 GCF_010548145.1 Streptomyces sp. SID10853 | reverse complement strand
GCACCCGTGCTGCCGGGCCGCCCGGAGACCTCGCGCCCGCTCGTCCAGGGCCCGGCAGCCGAGCCCGACGGCGCCGGCGGCTACGCCTGCCCCTGGTGCGCCACCGGTAACAGGCCCGACCGCCACTTCTGCCGCCGATGTGGCATGAGCATGGCGGAGAGTCCGGAGGGTCCGGCCAGGCTCCCGTGGTGGCGCAGGCTCCGCGCGGGCAACCGGGAGGTGCCGTGGGCCGGTGACCGGCCCCGGCTGCGCAGCGGGTTCGGCTGGATCGTGCGCTGGCTCGCGGCGGCCGCGGCTCTCGGGCTCGTCATCTGGGGCGCGCTCAACACCGGTGCGGCGGTCCAGGCGATCGGCGACCACTTCGCCAAGCGCGCCGCCATCAACGTGGACGACCCCAAGGCGTCCCGGTCCTTCGCCGACCACACCGCGGGCAAGGTGTTCGACGGGCTCAACAACACCTACTGGGAGCCCGGCCGTTCGCAGGACGGCCGCGGCGAGTGGGTCCAGGCCACCTTCCAGGACCCGGTCCGGCTGCTCAACATCATCATCACGCCCGGTATCTCCGTCCAGCCCCAGGACCTCTCGAAGACCGCCCGGCCGCACCGCATCGACGCGATCGTCACCCAGGCGAGCGGCAAGCAGGTCGTGCAGCATCTCAACCTCGACCAGGGCGCCGGCCCGCAGACCTTCGACTTCCGCGTCGGTACGGTCTCATCGGTCCGCTTCGTCCTGCGCACGGGCTACGGGATCTCGGACAAGAAGCAGGTCGCGATCGCCGAGGTCGAGTTCTTCGGACGGTCCCACTCCTCCTGAACCGCCCGGACGGGCACTCCCGTTCCCGTCACAGCACTGAGGCCACCCGGTGAACCCATCCGGGTGGCCTCAGCGCTGTCGGCGCCTCAGGGGGCGTCAGGGGCCCGTCAGAGCGTGCCGAGCTTCAGCAGCGACAGCAGGGCGATCAGCTGGATCGACGAAGCGGCCAGCGCCTTCGGCCACGGCAGGTCGTGCGACTTGCTCACCATGGACGTGAACAGCGCGCCCGCCGCGATCCAGGTCACCCAGCCCAGGATCTGGACGAAGCCGTTCTCGCCGCCCAGGAAGACCGCGAAGAGCAGCCGCGGCGCGTCCGTGATCGACATGATCAGCATGGAGAGGCCCACGGTCGGCTGCCACGCGCCGTCGCCGCCGAGCTGACGCGCCAGCGTATGGGTCACAGCGCCGAGCAGCAGACTCCCGATGACGAAGGCGACCCCGGTCGTCAGGACGTACGGGACGGCGTTCGACAGCGTCGCGTGGACGGCGTCCTCACGGGCCTGGTCGAAGCCGAAGAGCGCCAGCATCCCGTAGATGAGCGTGACGGTCAGCGCGGGGCCCCACACCTTGTGGTCGCGCATCTGCCAGAACGTCGGTCCCGGGCGCATCACGATGCCCCGCAGCAGTTCCTTCCAGTGCAGCCGCGGCCCCACGGGCGGCGCGGCGGTCTGCCCGGCCCGGTAGGTGTTGCCGTCGCCGTACGGGTCGTCGCCGATGCTGAACGCCTGGGTGTGCCCCGGGTTGTCCGCGCTGTTCGCGTACGGGTCCACGGGCGGCCCGCCGTAACCGCCCTGTTGGCCCTGGTACGGGTCGCCCGGCCCCTGCGGCGGGTACGGGTCCCCGAAGTACTCCGGCTCGCCGTACGGCTGCTGGGCCTGCGGGGGCCACTGGTGCTGCTGCGCACGCTGCGGGGACGGCTGGGGCGCGGCAGCGCCACCGTACGGCGGAGGCGGTGCCTGCCTGCCGTACGGCTGCTGCTGCGGCGCCTGCCGTTGCGGTCCCCGCTGCTGACCCTGCGGGTTCTGTTGCGACGTGCGGTTGTCCCGGCCGCGTCCGATCCTGAATCCAGCCACGCTTTCGAACGTACCTGCTTCCGGCCGAGCGGGGGTCCGACCTGGGAGAACAGGCGGTGCTTTGCGGCCGACCTGTGACATCCCCCAGGGGACGGCCCTTAGGGGGGCGGCCCTCAAGGGGGGGACGGCCCTTGGGGGGGGCAGAGCGAAGGGCCGGAGCCGCCCGACGGCGGCCCCGGCCCTTCGCTCGCGTACTCCTTGCGTTACTTCACCGGCTCCGGCTCCGGTGCGTCCTCGTCGGCCGGGTCGTCCGCCGGGTCGGCGGGGAGCTTCACCGAGTCGAGCAGCAGCTGGGCCACATCGACGACCTGGAGTGATTCCTTGGCCTTGCCATCGTTCTTCTTGCCGTTGACCGAGTCGGTGAGCATCACCAGGCAGAACGGGCAGGCCGTGGAGACGATGTCCGGGTTGAGCGAGAGGGCCTCGTCGACGCGCTCGTTGTTGATGCGCTTGCCGATGCGCTCCTCCATCCACATCCGGGCGCCGCCGGCCCCGCAGCAGAAGCCGCGCTCCTTGTGCCGGTGCATCTCCTCGCTGCGCAGGCCCGGCACCTTCGCGATGATCTCGCGGGGCGGTGTGTAGACCTTGTTGTGGCGGCCCAGGTAGCAGGGGTCGTGGTAGGTGATCAGACCCTCGACCGGGGTGACGGGGATGAGCTTGCCCTCGTCGATGAGGTGCTGGAGCAGCTGGGTGTGGTGGATGACCTCGTACTCGCCGCCGAGCTGCGGGTACTCGTTGGCGATGGTGTTGAAGCAGTGCGGGCAGGTCGCGACGATCTTCTTCGTCGCCTTGGGCTTCTTGGTCGACTCGTCCTCGTCGTCCTCGCCGTACGCCATGTTCAGCATCGCGACGTTCTCCTGGCCGAGCTGCTGGAACAGCGGCTCGTTGCCCAGGCGGCGGGCGGAGTCACCGGTGCACTTCTCGTCGCCGCCCATGATCGCGAACTTGACGCCCGCGATGTGCAGCAGCTCGGCGAATGCCTTGGTGGTCTTCTTCGCCCGGTCCTCCAGAGCGCCGGCGCAGCCGACCCAGTAGAGGTAGTCGACCTCGGTGAGGTCCTCGACGTCCTTGCCGACGACCGGAACCTCGAAGTCGACCTCCTTGGTCCACTCGACGCGCTGCTTCTTGGCGAGCCCCCAGGGGTTGCCCTTCTTCTCCAGGTTCTTGAGCATCGTGCCCGCCTCCGACGGGAACGCGGACTCGATCATCACCTGGTAGCGGCGCATGTCGACGATGTGGTCGATGTGCTCGATGTCGACCGGGCACTGCTCCACGCACGCACCGCAGGTGGTGCAGGACCACAGCACGTCAGGGTCGATGACGCCGTTCTCTTCGAGGGTGCCGATCAGCGGGCGCTCGGCCTCGGCGAGGGCCGCGGCCGGTACGTCCTTGAGCTGCTCCTCGGTGGCCTGCTCCTCGCCCTCCATGTTCTTGCCGCCGCCGGCGAGCAGGTACGGGGCCTTGGCGTGCGCGTGGTCGCGCAGCGACATGATGAGGAGCTTCGGCGAGAGGGGCTTGCCGGTGTTCCAGGCCGGGCACTGCGACTGGCAGCGGCCGCACTCGGTGCAGGTGGAGAAGTCCAGCAGGCCCTTCCAGGAGAAGTGCTCGACCTGCGAGACGCCGAACACGTCGTCCTCGCCCGGGTCCTCGAAGTCGATCTCCTTGCCGGCGGATGTCATCGGCAGCAGCGCGCCGAGGGCGACACCGCCCTGCGCGTCGCGCTTGAACCAGATGTTGGGGAAGGCGAGGAAACGGTGCCAGGCGACACCCATGTCCGTCTTGAGCCCGACCACGATCATCCAGATGAAGGACGTCCCGATCTTGATCATCGCGGTCAGGTAGATCATGTTCTGCAGCGTGGCGACGCTGGTCCCGCGGAAGGCCGCGACCAGTGGGTACGAGAGGAAGTACGCGGCGTCGTAGCCGTGTACGCCGGCCAGCGCGCCCTCGAGACCGCGCAGCGAGTAGATCGCCAGGCCGATGATGAGGATGACGGCCTCGACGAAGTACGCCTGGCCGAAGTTGGAGCCCGCGAACCGGGACTTGCGGCCCGGCCGGTCCGGCTTCGACAGCTGGCGGATCACGATCAGGACGAGGATGCCGAGCGTCGTCATCACACCGATGAACTCGACGAACATCTCGTACGGCAGCCAGTGGCCGATGACCGGAAGGACCCAGTCGGCCTTGAAGAGCTGCCCGAGGGCGTTGATCAGGGTCAGCACGAGCGAGAAGAAGCCGACCGCTACGAACCAGTGCGCGAACCCGATGATGCCCCAGCGGTTCATCCTGGTGTGGCCGAGGAACTCCTTGACCACCGTGATCGTGCGCCGGGCGGGTTCGTCGGTGCGGGTGCCTGCGGGCACGTCCTGACCGAGCCGCACGGAGCGGTAGATCTGGGCGATGGCTCGGGCGAACAGCGCGACACCGACCACGGCGAGTACCAGCGACACAATGATCGCGGCGAGTTGCATGGGGGCTCCTCGGGCCTGCGAGGTGGGGATCCAGTGGTGACAGTGATTCTCAAGTGATTACTAAGCAGTAACTTAATGCACCTGTTGCTGAGAGTACCCACTTATCCCACTGCGATGTACCAGGGCAGGCGGTGATCTGCGTCGCTCAGGGTGTCCTCAGAGTCTCCTCACCGGATGTCTGCCGTCCAATCGTGTTACTCACCGCATAGTGGGGCATAACGAACTAACTTGTGGACCGTTCGAGCTGGATGCCCAGGCGGCATCACCCCGATACCGCAACCGATGGGCGGCGCATGAACCAGGCGATCTCCCGTACCGACGGCCCCCCGGCCCCTCCCGGCGGCGGCCCGCCCCGCACCGTCCGCCGCGCCGGAATCCCGCTCACCCCGCTCACCCCGGCGGCCGCCGCGCGGACACTCGTACGCCTCGCGGTACGGGGCGCGGCGGCCGATGTCCACCTCTGCGGGACCGCC
>NZ_JAAGLN010000357.1 GCF_010548145.1 Streptomyces sp. SID10853 | reverse complement strand
CACCGGGGCCGGCTGGTCGGGGCGGCGCGCGCGCTGGGCGGGCTCGATCTGCTGGTCAGCAATGCGAGCGCGCTGGGCGCCGAGCCGCTCGTACGCCTCGACGAGCTGCCGCTCGACGGGTTGCGGGCGGCGCTGGAGACCAATGTGGTGGCCGCGCTGGGGCTGGTGCGGGAGTCGCTGCCGCTGCTGCGGGCGGCCGGTGCGGGGGCGGTGATCACGGTGAGTTCGGACGCCGCTGTCGAGGCGTACGGCACCTGGGGCGGGTACGGGGCGTCCAAGGCCGCGCTCGACCAGCTGTCGGCGGTGCTCGCGGCCGAGGAGCCGGGGCTGCGGGTGTGGGCGGTGGACCCGGGGGACATGCGGACCGATCTGTACGCGGCCGCGGTGCCCGGCGACGGGGCGGAGCGGCCGGCGCCTTCGACGGTGGTTCCGGCGTTTCTGCGGCTGCTCGACGAACGGCCGGCGAGCGGGCGGTTCACCGCAGCGGCACTGGCCGGTGAGGGTCGATGAGTGCCCGGCAGGCCCTGCGGATCCCGGACCATCCGGCCGCTTCGGTGCCCGCCGAGGAACGGGGGCACGGGCGGGACGACGTACGGATGATGGTGTCGCGCGGCACCGCGGTCTCCCATCACACGTTCCGGGAGCTGCCCTGCCTGCTGCGGGCGGGGGACGTGCTGGTGGTGAACACCTCACGGACGCTGGCCGCCGCGGTCGACGGGACGGACGCGGCGGGGGCCCGTGTGGTGGTGCACTTCTCCGCCCGCGGGGACGACGGCCGGTGGGCGGTGGAGTTGCGGGAGCCGGTGCCGGGCGGGAGCACCCGGCGGCGCGCGGGCGGGCCTGCCGGGTCCGTGGTGCGGCTGCCCGGCGGTGCACGGCTCGTATGGGAGGAGCCGCTGACCGCCGGTGAGGAGCGGCTGTGGTGGGCGCGGCCGTCGGTGGCCGGTATCGCGGAGCTGCTGCGGCGGTACGGCCGCCCGATCCGGTACGCGTACACCCGGCGTGACCAGCCGCTCTCCGCGTATCAGACGGTGTTCGCGCTGGACGCGCCGGACGGGGCGGGTTCGGCGGAGATGCCGAGTGCCGCGCGGCCCTTCACCCCCGGCCTGGTCGTGGAGCTGGTGAGCCGCGGGATCCAGTTCGCGCCCGTGGTGCTGCACACCGGGGTGGCGTCGGCGGAGGCGCACGAGACCCCTTGTCCCGAGCCTTTCGAGGTGCCGGCGTCCACCGCGCGGCTGGTCAACGCGGCGCGGGCGGGCGGCGGGCGGGTCGTCGCGGTGGGGACGACGGCGGTGCGTGCCCTGGAGACCGCGGCGCGGCCGGACGGGGTGGTGCGGGCACGGGCCGGGTGGACCGAACTGGTTGTCACGCCGGGGCGCGGGGTGCGGGTGGTGGACGGGCTGCTGACCGGGCTGCACGAGCCCGAGGCGTCCCATCTGCTGATGCTGGAGGCGGTCGCGGGGCGGGAGGCCCTGGAGCGCGGCTATGCGGAAGCCGTACGGGCCCTCTACCTCTGGCACGAGTTCGGGGACGTTCACCTCATACTTCCGGATGAGGAACCTGACGCTCCGCATTGCTGAAGCAACTCATCGTGAATTCGCCGCCCGAACCGTGTGACGCCGCGCATAGGACCCACGTCACTTACGAGGTTCGCTAGTTGATGCTTAAGGGGGGCCTGGGCCGGGTACGCGCGGGTGCCTCGCCCTCCAGAGCCGCCCCCACGCCACTAAGCGGGATCGTACGTCACACCTTTGCCACAATATTTTGCGGCCGCTAAGAATTGCTCCCGTCGCCGCCCCAGGGCGTTACCGCCGCCCCCGGCGCTCGCGACTTCCGCTATTCGAAGAGGTACGCACCGCATGTCAGAGAACCGCCATGGCCGTCGTCGCCTGACCAAGACTCACAAGTACTCGATCGGTGGTGTGGCCGCCGTCGGCGCCGCAGCCGTCGCTTTCACGCTTGTTCCCGGAAACGCGTCCGCCGAGACGACTCACGTCGACGCCGCTCCGGTTGCCTTCGCCTCGCAGACCAAGACGGTGGAGGCGGGCCTCAACGCCCAGCAGGTCCACGCTGACAAGGCCGCCAAGGCCGCGGCCGCGAAGGCCAAGGCCGCCGCGGTCAAGGCGAAGGCCGAAGCCAAGGCCAAGGCCGCCGCGAAGGCCAAGGCCGAAGCCTCCGCCAAGGCCAAGGCGGCTGCTGCCGCCAAGGCGAAGGCCGCGGCCGCCGCGAAGGCCAAGGCGGCAGCCAAGGAGCGCACCGCCAAGACGGCCGCCAGCCGCGCCGCCACCCGCACGACCGTCTACGCGAACAACCTCGACGGCTGGATCCGCCACGCGCTGGCCATCATGCAGGCCAAGAACATCCCCGGCTCGTACAACGGTCTGTACCGCAACATCATCCGTGAGTCCGGCGGCAACCCGATGGCCATCAACAACTGGGACATCAACGCCCAGAACGGCGTCCCGTCGAAGGGTCTGCTCCAGACCATCCAGCCGACCTTCGACACGTACCACGTCGCCGGCACGTCGACCAACATCTACGACCCGGTCGCCAACATCACCGCCGCCGCGAACTACGCCGCCGCGAACTACGGCTCGATCGACAACGTCAACAGCGCCTACTGATCAGCAAGTCCACTGATCCGGCACTGATTCACGTACTGATCACGTACTGGTCCGGCGCCACCGGACCACGCCGAAGGGCGGCACCCACACTGCGGGTGCCGCCCTTCGGCGTTGCGCGTTCGCGGTCTACTTGCGCATGACCTCGGGCTCGTGGCGGCGCAGCAGCCGCGCCACCAGGACACCGCAGATCACGCCGATGGCGAGCAGGATCCCCATGTCCATGACCCAGGTACCGAGTGTGTGGTCCCAGAGCGGGTCCGTGCTGGCCGGGTCCTTCTTGTTGGGCAGCAGGACGTTCAGCGACGCGGTGGCACCCGCGGCCGCGACCGCCCAGCGGGCCGGCATCAGGAACGAGAACTGGTTGATCCCCGCGGCGCCGTTCAGCGTGAAGAGGCAGCCGGTGAAGACCACCTGTGTGATGGCGAACATGACGAGGAGCGGCATGGTCTTCTCGGAGGTCTTCACCAGTGAGGAGATGATCAGGCCGATCATCATCGAGGTGAGGCCGAGCGCCATGATCGGCAGGGTCATCTCGAACCGGGTGGAGGCCGAGAAGATCAGTCCCTCGGCCGGCGCGTCCTTCATACCGAAGCCGATACCGCCGATGATGGCGCCCTGCACCAGGGTGATCAGACCGAGCACGATCACCTTGGACATCAGATAGGCGGAACGTGACAGGCCGGTGGCCCGTTCACGTTCGTAGATCACCCGTTCCTTGATCAGTTCTCGTACGGAGTTGGCGGCCCCGGCGAAGCAGGCCCCGACGGCGAGGATCAGCAGGATCACCGCGCCGTCACCGTTGCTGAGGTGCCCCGCCGCCGGGCCGAAGCCGAGTCCGTAGTCCGCCGGGATCAGCGCGCCGACCGTGCCGAGCACCGCGGGCAGCAGCAGCGAGAGCGCCATGAAGCCCCGGTCGGAGACGATCACCGAGACATAGCGCCGCATCAGGGTGAGCAGCTGGGAGCCCCATGCCTGCGGCTTCGGCGGCTTCATCGACTGGGCGGACGGCATCTGGACCGACTGCACGGCGACCGCGTCGATGTCCGCCGCGTACATCTGGTAGTGCTGCGAACCGCGCCAGCGGCCCGCCCAGTCGTAGTCGCGGTAGTTCTCGAAGGCCGAGAAGACATCGGCCCAGCTGCTGTAGCCGAAGAAGTTCAGCGCCTCCTCGGGCGGTCCGAAGTACGCGACCGAGCCGCCGGGCGCCATCACCAGGAGCTTGTCGCAGATGGCGAGCTCGGCGACGGAGTGGGTGACGACGAGCACCGTACGGCCGTCGTCGGCGAGGCCGCGCAGCAGCTGCATGACATCGCGGTCCATGCCCGGGTCGAGCCCGGACGTCGGCTCGTCCAGGAAGATCAGCGAGGGCTTGGTGAGCAGTTCGAGCGCGACCGAGACACGCTTGCGCTGACCGCCGGAGAGTGAGGCGACCCGCTTCTCCTTGTGGATGTCCAGCTTCAGCTCGCCCAGCACCTCGTCGATGCGCGAGGAGCGCTCCGCCTCGGTGGTGTCGGCGGGGAAGCGCAGCTTGGCCGCGTACTTCATCGCCTTACGGACCGTGAGTTCCTTGTGCAGGATGTCGTCCTGCGGGACCAGTCCGATGCGCTGGCGCAGCTCGGCGAACTGCTTGTACAGATTCCTGTTGTCGTAGAGGACGTCGCCCCGGTTGGCGGGCCGGTAGCCGGTGAGCGCCTTGAGCAGGGTCGACTTCCCGGAGCCCGACGGGCCGATGACCGCGATGAGCGACTTCTCGGGGACGCCGAACGAGACGTCCTTGAGGATGTCCTTGCCCCCGTCGACCGTCACCGTGAGGTGGCGGGCGGAGAAGGAGACCTCACCGGTGTCGACGAACTCCTCGAGGCGGTCGCCGACCAGCCGGAACGTCGAGTGGCCGACGCCGACGATGTCGTTGGGCCCGATCAGGGCCGTACCGGACTTGGCCATCGGCTGGCCGTTGATATAGGTGCCGTTGTGGGATCCGAGATCGCGGATCTCGAAGCGTCCGTCCGGCGTCGCCACGAACTCGGCGTGGATGCGGGAGACCTGGAGGTCGGAGACGACCAGTTCGTTCTCCAGGGCACGGCCGATGCGCATGACCCGGCCGAGTGCCAGCTGGTGGAAGGTGGTCGGGCTGCGGTCGCCGCCGTACGCCGGCGGGGCCCCCGCGGACCCGTCGGCCTGACCGCCCTGCTGGGGCACCTGCCCCTGCGGCTGCTGCCAGCCCTGCGGGGCCGCGTTCTGCGGCGGCTGCTGG
>NZ_JAAGLN010000356.1 GCF_010548145.1 Streptomyces sp. SID10853 | reverse complement strand
ACCGGCGGCGGGCCGAACGACCCGTGCCTCCCGGCGCCCGCGGCGAACTCGTCCGCTCCGCGCTGTGCCTGCGTCAGCGATTTCCGGCCGTGCCGCAGTTCGCCCGCCAGTGCGTCCGCCTCGGACAGACCGCTCTGCTCCAGCAGCGCGAGGCGGTCCTCCCGCAGACAGGTCTGCGGGAACGCGGCGATGGACGCGGCCAGTTCCTCGGCCGCCGCCCGTGCCGTTCCGGCGGGCACCACCCGGTTGGCGAGGCCGATCGCGTGCGCCTCGGCCGCGCCGACCGGACGGCCGGTCAGTACGAGGTCCATGGCCCGGCTCTCACCGATCAGCCGGGGCAGCCGTACCGTTCCGCCGTCGATCAGCGGCACACCCCAGCGGCGGCAGAACACCCCGAACACGGCGTCCTCGTCGGCCACCCGCAGATCGCACCAGAGCGCGAGTTCGAGCCCTCCGGCCACCGCATGGCCGGAGACGGCGGCGATCACCGGCTTGCCGAGCCGCATCCGGGTCGGCCCCATCGGAGCGTCGCCCTCGTCGGCGGTGGCGGTGACGCGGTTGCCGCGCGGAGTGCCGACGGCCTTCAGGTCCGCTCCCGCGCAGAAGGTGCCCCCTTCGCCCCAGAGCACGGCCACCGCCGCGTCCGGGTCGGCGTCGAAGGCGCGGAAGGCGTCGGCCAGGGCGTGGGCGGTGGGGCCGTCGACGGCGTTGCGTGCCTCGGGCCGTGCGAGCACCACGGTGGTGACGGGGCCGTTGCGTTCGATGCGTACGGTCATCGCGTCACCCTCCCACAAGGGCGCCGAAGGCCACCGGGGCGGTCGTGCAGCCCCCTTGGCCCCGGGCACCGGGTGCCGGAGACTGACCCGATGACTCAGCGCGTGGAACTCGCTACCGTGATGGACCGGCTTGACATCGACGAACTGATCACCGGCTACGCGGTGGCCGTGGACGACGGCCAATGGGACGACTACCGGGCGCTGTTCGCTCCGGACGGCCGGGCCGACTACCGCACGGCGGGCGGGGTGGAGGGCCCTGCTGCGGAGGTCGCCGACTGGCTCGCGGAGATGATGCGGCTCTTCCCCGTACGCCAGCACTTCATCGTCAACCGGCGGCTGCGGCTCCAGGATCTGGGCGGCTACCCGGGAGACCGGGCGGAGGTCCAGGCCGACTACCTCAATCCGATGCGGCTGAGGTCCCGGCCTTCCGGCGGCGCCGGTACAGGCGAGGGCGACGCGAGCGGTTCCGGGGGCGGCTCCACAGAGGGTGGCTCCGCGGACGGCTCCGAAGGCGGCACCGAGCCGACCGCGCCGGACTTCGTCTCGGGCGGCCGCTACTCCTTCACCCTGGTCAGGACGGACAGCGGATGGCGGCTGCTCGGGGTCGTCGTACAGGAGAAGTGGCGGCGCGTTCCGGGTACGCCGGGCGGTATCTGACACGCCGTGCGGGTGCGGGCGCACTGTCGGTGGCCGTCCCGCTCCCCCACACTGTGGACAGCGACAACTCGGCGGAGACCGTCCGCACGAGGCTGCTCACGGGGCGGGAGCGAGGAGGCGCTGGATGCGGATTCCGCTGGAGCGACTGCGCAGGGCCGGCCTCTCGCCCTGGTGGCGCGGCGCGGCGGCGCTGCTTGCCGGGGCACTCCCGGCGCTCGCTTTCCCGGCGCCGTCCCTCTGGTGGTTCGCCTATGTGGCCCTGGTGCCCTGGATGCTCCTGGTGCGCGCGGCGCCCACGGGGCGGCGGGCCGCGCTGGACGGCTGGCTCGGCGGCACCGGGTTCATGATCTCCGTACACCACTGGCTGATTCCCAGCCTCAATGTCTTCATCGTGGTCCTGGCCGCACTGCTCGGGCTGCTCTGGGCCCCGTGGGGGTGGCTGGTCCGGTGGATGCTGGGCGGGGCTGCGAGCGCCGCACGGGTGGCGGCCGCTCTGGTCGTGGTTCCTTCCGGGTGGCTGATGGTCGAGCTGGTGCGGTCCTGGCAGGGGCTCGGCGGCCCCTGGGGGCTGCTCGGCTCCAGCCAGTGGCAGGTCGCCCCGGCCCTGCGGCTCGCCTCGGTGGGCGGGGTCTGGCTGCTGAGTCTCTTCGTGGTGGCGGTCAACACCGGAGCCGTGGCACTGCTTGTGGTCGAGTCCGCCCGTACGACGGCGGTGGCCGGGGTACTGGCCTGCGCCGTCCTCACGGGGGCCGTCTGGGTGTGGGCGCCGCGCCCCGAGACGTCCGGCGGGACCCGGGTGGCGGTCGTACAGCCGGGTGTCACCCGGGAACTCAAGGACCGCTTCGACCGGAGTGAGGCCCTGACCAGACAGCTGGCCGGCCGCCATGTCGATCTGGTGGTGTGGGGCGAGAGCAGCGTCGCCCATGATCTGGCGGCCCGCCCGGACCTGACGGCGCGTATCGCCCGGCTGTCCCGGGAGACCGGCGCGGACATCCTGGTGAATGTGGACGCCAGACGGTCCGACGCACCGGGGATCTACAAGAGTTCCGTACTCGTCGGCCCGGCCGGGCTGACCGGTGACCGCTACGACAAGATGCGGCTGGTCCCGTTCGGTGAGTACATCCCGGCGCGTTCGCTGCTCGGCTGGGCCACATCGGTGGGCCGTGCGGCGGGCGAGGACCGCAGGCAGGGTACGCACCAGGTCGTCATGAAGCTGCCCGGTGGGCTCCGCGTGGGACCGCTGATCTGCTTCGAGACGGCGTTCCCCGACATGGGCAGGCAGCTGACGAAGGACGGCTCGCAGCTTCTCGTCGCCCAGTCGTCCACCTCGTCGTTCCAGCACAGCTGGGCACCCGAGCAGCACGCCTCGCTGGCCGCGCTGCGGGCGGCCGAGAGCGGCCGCCCGATGGTGCACGCCACACTCACCGGGGTGAGCGCGGTGTACGGGCCCGGGGGCGACCAGGTCGGCCCCCGGCTGGGCACCGACCGCAGCGCCGCGCAGGTGTACGACATCCCGCTGGCCCACGGCACGACGCTCTATGTGCGGTTCGGCGACTGGCCGGTGCACGGCGCCCTGGCGGTGCTCGCCGTGCTGTGCGCGGTCGAGGGGCTGCGCTCGGTCAGGCGGCCTGCTCCAGAGCCCGCAGGACCACACGCTCGCAGAGTTCATGGGTCAGCAGGGCGTCCCTGGCGCTGAGCAGCTTGCCGGCCGCCACCGCCTCGATGAAGCCGAGCACGGACTGCTCGATACCGCGCTGGCGGGCCACCGGCACCCAGTCGCCGCGGCGGCGGACCGACGGCTGGCCCTTGTGGTCGATGATCTCCGCGAGATTGACGACCTGTCGCTTGGCGCCGCCGCCCGAGACTTCGAGGATCTCCTCGGTGGAGCCGCTGACCCGGTTCATCGAGCCGATCGCGGAGAAGCCGTCACCGGAGAGGTGGAGCACCACATGGTGCATCAGACCCTCGCGGATCCGGGCGCGTACGTCGATGTGCTCGACCGGACCGGGTGCCAGGAAGCGCAGCGTGTCGACGACATGGATGAAGTCGTCGAGTACCAGGGTGCGCGGGTCCTCCGCCAGGGCCGTCCGGTTCTTCTGCATCAGGATCAGGTCGCGGGGGTGGTCGGCGCACTGGGCGTAGCCAGGCGCGAGCCGCCGGTTGAAGCCGACGGCGAGGCTCACACCGCGGTCCTCGGCGAGTGCCACCAGCCGTTCGGACGCGGCGAGTTCGTACGAGAGCGGCTTGTCGACATAGGTCGGCACGCCTGCCTGGAGCAGCCGGCTCGCGATCTCGGGGTGGACGGCCGTCGGCGCGTGGACGAACGCGGCGTCGAGCCCCTGCGCGAGCAGCGAGTCCAGGTCGGCGTGGCACCGGTCCGCCGGGATGTGGAAGGTACCGGCGGTACGGGTGAGGGTGGCCGGGGTCCGGGTCTGGAGGTGCAGTTCGATCCCGGGCAGGGTCGTCAGTACCGGCAGATATGCCTTCTGCGCGATGTCTCCGAGCCCGATGCAGCCGACCTTCACAGGGTCTCCCTCTCCGTCCGTCGATATGTCGCCGGGCCGGACGTCCCGGTGACCGGCCCGTCATGGTCCGGCGCCGTTCCCGGCGGCCTGGTGCCTGGGCAGCATACGGGCCGCCCGGCCGGGTGCGATATCGCGTGGCGCGGTCGTCGGCCGCTGGGTGATGATGCTCCGCATGACGACACCGGAACGCAAGGAACCGTCGCTCACGGCCGATGAACGCACCATGCTCGAGGGGTGGCTGGACTACCACCGCGCCACCCTGGCCCTCAAATGCGCCGGCCTCGACGAGCAGCAGCTGCGTGCGGCCACCGTGCCGCCTTCGGAGTTGTCCCTGCTGGGGCTCGTACGGCATCTGGTCGAGGTGGAGCGGGGCTGGTTCCGCGAGGTGCTGGCGGGCGAGGAGACCCCGCCGCTCTACTTCAGCGAGGAGGATCCGGACGGGGAGTTCCACCTCACCGACGCGGACACCTGGGACGAGGCGTACAGCACCTGGCAGCGCGAGATCGCCTATGCGCGCGAAGTGGCCGCCGGCTACGCGCTGGACGATCTGTCCAAGGGGCTCAGCCGACGGGGCGAGCATTTCAGTCTGCGGTGGATCTACACGCACATGATCGAGGAGTACGCCCGCCACAACGGTCACGCGGATCTCATCCGGGAACGGATCGACGGCGTCACCGGCGAGTAGCCGACTCACCCGTGCGGGGCCAATTCCGCTTCCGGCGCCCCGAACGGCTCGCGCGGGCAGCAGAGTTGGGCGGGTGCACCGAACGAAGATCGTCGCCCTGGCCCTGCTGGGCGCAGCCGTCTCGGCCGCGTCCGGCTGTGTGGCCGTCCCGCCGCACGGCTCTGGGGCAGCCACGCCCTCGCCCGGACCGTCCGGGACGCCCGGCCGCCACGCGCAGGACACCGGACCGCAGATCGTGCAGGGCCCCCCGGTCGAGGCGCTGGAGACCGTGCCTCCCGGACCGGGGGCCCGGAGCCGGGCGTCCGCTCCCCCGTCCGCGCGGCGCCCGAACG
>NZ_JAAGLN010000355.1 GCF_010548145.1 Streptomyces sp. SID10853 | reverse complement strand
GCCCGCGCGGGCGCGTCTCGCCCAGGGCGAGCGGCGGCTGGCCGTGGTGCGCAGGGAGGGACTGTGGGCGGTCCGGGTCTGGGACCCGGACTCCGCGAACCGGCGGGCCTTCGCGGCGATCGAGGCCACGCCGTACGACGCGGGGTGGGCGCTCCCCGGGCGGTACCGGCCGTACGCCGCGAGCCGCACCGTCCAGGTGCCGAACGCCGACGGCCGCGACCGCGGACTGGGTCTCTCCGGTGAACTCGCCTTCCACGTGGCGGGCGATGAGCACACCCTCCAGGTCGCCGAGGAGGAGGACGGCTCGCTGTGGGCGGTCTTCGCGGACGCCACCAGCGGAACGAGCAGCTACCGGTTCCGCTTCCTGCGGCCGTCCGCGCCCGCGGCCGACGGCAGCGTCACCGTGGACCTCAACCGCACGCTGCTGCCGCCCTGCGCCTTCGCCGAGCACTTCATCTGCCCTTTCCCGCCGCCGGGCAACACCCTCCCGTTCGCGGTCGCGGCGGGCGAACGCACCGTGCTCACCCACTGACCCGGGACCCCATGGCGGACGTGCCCGGCCGGAAGGCCCTCTTGCGCCGGACGGCCGGGTCGCGTTGTACTCCGGTCAGCGCGTTGTCAGGGACACGGCGGAAATGATCCGCCGTGCTCCGGCCTGCGCCTCATGGGTCCCCCCACCGAAGGACCCGCGGATTCTCTTCCGGAGGAACTGATATGAGGATCAAGCGCACCACCCCCCACAGCGGCCCCGCGAGACGCGGCCGGCTCATCGCCGTGGCGTCCGGCCTGCTGGTCGCTGCCGCACTCACCGTCCCCACCGCCCACGCCGACCAGGCCAAGGCGTACAGCCCCCAGCAGCTGACCGCGGCGAGCAACGCGGTGCAGAGCGCGAATGTGGCGGGCACCGCCTGGTACGTCGACAAGGCGACCGGCACCCTCGTCGTCACCGCGGACAGCTCGGTCTCCTCGGCGGACATCAGCCGGATCGAACAGCGGAGCGGGGCCAACGCGGGCGCCATCCGCGTCGAGCGCACCTCCGGCACCTTCAGCAAGCTCCTCAAGGGCGGTGACGCCATCTACACCTCGCAGTGGCGCTGCTCCGTCGGCTTCAACGTACGCAGCGGCTCGACCTATTACTTCCTCACCGCGGGGCACTGCACCGAGGGTTCTCCCGCCTGGTACACCAACTCGTCCGACACCACGAGCATCGGCCCGACGGCCGGCACCAGCTTCCCGGGCAACGACTACGGCATCGTCAAGTACACCAACTCCGCGGTGGCGCACGACGGCACCGTCGGCAGCCAGGACATCACCAGCGCGGGCGACCCCACGGTGGGCCAGACCGTGACCAGGACCGGCTCCACCAGCGGCACCCACAGCGGCAAGGTGACCGCACTGAACGCCACCGTCAACTACGGCAGCGGTGACGTCGTTTCCGGACTCATCCAGACGACGGTCTGCGCCGAGCCCGGCGACAGCGGCGGCCCGCTCTACGCCGGCTCCAAGGCCCTGGGCCTCACATCGGGCGGCAGCGGCGACTGCACATCGGGCGGTACGACCTTCTTCCAGCCCGTCACCGAGGCGCTGAGCGCCTACGGGGTCAGCGTCTACTAGACGACGGCCTGGCCCGGGGCGGCAGTCGCAGCCCCCGCCCGCACGGCACAGCGCACCAGCCCCCGTCCGGGATTCCGGGCGGGGGCTCTTGCGTACTTTTGAGAGGATGTCAGGGGGAGCGGGGAGCTCACGGGAGGCGGGGGCGTATGAAGCGCATCGGAGTGACCGGGCACCGCCGTATTCCGCCCGACGTCATCACTCATGTGCAGGACGCCCTGCGCGCCCTGCTCGGCGGCCAGCCGGGGCCCCTGGAGGTCCTCTCCAGCCTGGCCGCGGGCGCCGACCAGCTCTTCGCGGTCATCGCACTGGAATGCGGCGCCGAGCTGACCGCGGTCATCCCCAGCGGCGACTACGAACTGGGCTTCTGCGACGCCGGTGAGCTGGCCGGCTTCCGCCGGCTCAGAGGACGGGCGGCCCAGGAGGTGCGGATGGACTTCCCGCACTCCACGGACGAGGCGTACTACGCGGCAGGCGCCTATATCGCCGACAACTGCGACCGCCTGGTGGCCGTCTGGGACGGCCTGCCCGCGCGCGGTCCCGGCGGTACGGGCGACATCGTCAGCTACGCCAGGGAGGCGGGCAAGCCGGTGACGGTCATCTGGCGCGAGGGCGTGAAACGTGACTGAGAACCGCTGCCCAGGAATGCACCTGATGCGACGTCAACTGCCGTGCCTCGCAAGCCATTCGGTGTACTGCGGTGACACGACGCGCTCGGTCTCGTAGACCGCGGCCGACCACTGCTTCTCGGTGAGGGGGCTCTCCATCTCCAGATGCAGCGCCCTGAGCTTCTCCTCGACCAGCGCGTGCGCCGAGATCAGCGGCTGGTGCCGGCGGAACTCGCTCCACGCCACCCCGGACGCGGCGGCGGCCGACACCACGGCGGCGACCTCGGTGTTCTCGGTGACCGAGAGCGCGCGCAGCACCCCGAAGACCAGGGCGACCAGGGTGAGCAGGGCGAAGGCGCTGGACCACAGGAGCGTGGCCCCCCGGGAGACCTCCTGTTTGCGCCGGTACCAGTTGCGCTGCTCGATCAGCCGGTCCCGTACGTAGGTCTCCTTGCGGACCTCGAACGACCTGGCCCGCAGCGCCCGCATCCGAGGAGTGATCAGATCGGGCCCCGGCGGCTCCTGGTCCCAGCCCACCGTGCGCAGCTCCTCCAGCTGGGCCCCGACGCGAGAGGTGAACAGCGCGTCCACATCGGCCGATCCGGCGTCGAAGGGCGCGCCGTGGACCGCGTAGCGCCAGCACATCGACTTGATGAAATCGGCCGCCGACCGGTTGAGCTGCCACTGCGCCTTGGCCTTGCGGCGGGAGGTGCTGAAGGTCAGCAGCAGCACGCCCGCGTAGGCCAGTGTGCTGAGGACGCCGATGGCCTGGAAGCCGCCCCCCAGCTCCGCCCGCCAGGGCAGCGAAGCCGTCGCCGCGCCCACCACGAGGAGCACCAGCTGGGCCCGGGTGGAGCCCACGGCCTCGCCCTGTCTGGCGATGGCGTGGGCGTCGGCCCGGTGGAACAGCGCGGGCAGATCGGCGTTCCGGAAGACCATGCTGCGTTCCGGGTTCCGCTCAGGACCGGGAAACACGGACACATGAACCCCCGTCTGCGACGTCAGTCTTCACTCTTTAGGTGGAATGGCGTGTTCCGGAATTCTGGAGCAGACTCCGTGCGACGTTCTTGTTGCGCTCCGGTCGTGCTCAGTTGCCAGCAGTCTGGTTGAGGGTAAAGTCGACCCGCCGGACACTGCAATGGTGCAGGTATCGGCATTCCTGTCCCTGTCCAGAAAACATCCCTCAAGGCGGCCTCACCATGTCCGTAACCTCAGCCTCTTCCGCCGCTGTCAAGAAGCCGCGTGTCCCGCTCGCCGAGATCGATGTGCGCGGTACCGAGGCCATCAAGCAGATCGGCCGTGTTCTCTCCGTCCCGGCCGGCCGCTCCATGAGGGCATCGACCTTCAATTCGGCGCTCTAGACTGGTGGAATGACTGGACCCCTGGTCCCATTCCGCGAGATCGTCCTCAAGGTCCACAGCAGATGCGATCTTGCCTGTGACCACTGCTATGTCTACGAACACGCCGACCAGAGCTGGCGCTCCAGGCCCAGGGCCATCTCCGATCGGGCGATCCACTGGACGGCTCTGCGACTGGCGGAGCACGCCAGGACCCATGACCTGCCCTCCGTGTCAGTGATCCTGCACGGAGGGGAGCCACTGCTCGCAGGTCCCGAACGACTGCGCCGCGTCTGTGAGGAGCTCACCGGGGCCCTGCGGGGGACCGCCGAGCTCGACCTCCGGATCCATACCAACGGCCTCCAGCTCAGCCCCCGGTACCTCGACCTCTTCGACGAGTTCCACGTCCGGGTGGGCATCTCCCTCGACGGTGACCGCGCGGCCAACGACCGCCACCGCCGCTTCGCCGACGGCCGCACCAGCCATCCGCTGGTCCTCAGAGCCGTCGAGCTGCTCCACCAGGACCGGTACGCCCATCTCGACCTGGGCCTGCTCTGCACCATCGACGTCCTGAACGACCCCGTCGCCGTGTACGACGCGCTCACCGACCTCGACCCGCCGCGCATCGACTTCCTGCTGCCGCACGCCACCTGGGACGACCCCCCGCACCGGCCCGCCGGATCGCCGACCGCCTACGCCGACTGGATCCTGACGGTCTTCGACCGCTGGAACGCCCAGGGGCGGCGGATCCCCGTGCGGCTCTTCGAGTCGGTCATCTCCACGCTCAACGGCGGTCCGAGCCTCACCGAGTCGCTCGGGCTGGCCCCCACCGACCTGGTGGTCGTGGAGACCGACGGCACGCTGGAGCAGGTCGACTCCCTCAAGAGCGCCTACGAGGGCGCCGCGTTCACCGGATTCGACGTCTTCAGCCACGCCTTCGACGAGGTCGCCGCGCACCCGGGCGTCCGCGCCCGCCAGCTCGGCCTCGCCGGGGTCGGCGAGAAGTGCCGGCGGTGCCCCGTCGTACGATCCTGCGGAGGCGGTCTCTACACCCACCGCTACCGTGCGGGCTCCTTCGGCCAGGAGAGCGTCTACTGCGCCGACCTGGAGGCGCTGGTCCGCGGTATCGAGACCCGCACCGCCGCGGCCACCACAGCGCCCGCGCTCACCGATCCGCGCGAGCTGGACGCCGGACAGCAGGAACTGACCCGCACTCTGCTCGCCGCGCTGCACACGGAGCTGGCCGGCCGCGGCGGCGAGGAGTGGGCGCGGGCCTGGGAGCTGGCGGGGGCGGTCGAGCAGCGCTCCGACGGGCTCGACACCGTGCTCGCCCACCCCTACGCCCGCAGCTGGCTGCTCAGTTGTCTGGACGCCCTGCACCAGGGCCGCGCCGGCACCCCCGGCGGACTCGCCGCCCTGGTGGCGGCCGGGGCCCTGCGCG
>NZ_JAAGLN010000354.1:0-2500 GCF_010548145.1 Streptomyces sp. SID10853 | reverse complement strand
TCAGTCGTGACTGCGTGCCTTTTGAAGAATGAGCCTGCGAGTTAGCGGTGTGTAGCGAGGTTAACCCGTGTGGGGAAGCCGTAGCGAAAGCGAGTCCTAATAGGGCGTTTGAGTTGCACGCTCTAGACCCGAAGCGGAGTGATCTAGCCATGGGCAGGTTGAAGCGGCTGTAAGAGGTCGTGGAGGACCGAACCCACCAGGGTTGAAAACCTGGGGGATGACCTGTGGTTAGGGGTGAAAGGCCAATCAAACTCCGTGATAGCTGGTTCTCCCCGAAATGCATTTAGGTGCAGCGTCGTGTGTTTCTTGCCGGAGGTAGAGCACTGGATAGGCGATGGGCCCTACCGGGTTACTGACCTTAGCCAAACTCCGAATGCCGGTAAGTGAGAGCGCGGCAGTGAGACTGTGGGGGATAAGCTCCATGGTCGAGAGGGAAACAGCCCAGAGCATCGACTAAGGCCCCTAAGCGTACGCTAAGTGGAAAAGGATGTGGAGTCGCAGAGACAACCAGGAGGTTGGCTTAGAAGCAGCCATCCTTGAAAGAGTGCGTAATAGCTCACTGGTCAAGTGATTCCGCGCCGACAATGTAGCGGGGCTCAAGCGTACCGCCGAAGTCGTGTCATTCATACGTATAGGGCTAACGCCTGTATGGATGGGTAGGGGAGCGTCGTGTGCCGGGTGAAGCAGCCGCGGAAGCGAGTTGTGGACGGTTCACGAGTGAGAATGCAGGCATGAGTAGCGATACACACGTGAGAAACGTGTGCGCCGATTGACTAAGGGTTCCTGGGTCAAGCTGATCTGCCCAGGGTAAGTCGGGACCTAAGGCGAGGCCGACAGGCGTAGTCGATGGACAACCGGTTGATATTCCGGTACCCGCTTTGAAACGCCCAATACTGAGCCCATTGATGCTAAGGCCGTGAAGCCGCCCTGATCTCTTCGGAGTTGAGGGGAGTGGTGGAGCCGCTGAACCAAGGTGGTAGTAGGTAAGTGATGGGGTGACGCAGGAAGGTAGTCCAGCCCGGGCGGTGGTTGTCCCGGGGTAAGGGTGTAGCCCGTTATCCAGGTAAATCCGGATGACATTAAGGGTGAGACCTGATGCCGAGCCGATTGTGGTGAAGTGGATGATCCTATGCTGTCGAGAAAAGCCTCTAGCGAGTTTCATGGCGGCCCGTACCCTAAACCGACTCAGGTGGTCAGGTAGAGAATACCGAGGCGTTCGGGTGAACTATGGTTAAGGAACTCGGCAAAATGCCCCCGTAACTTCGGGAGAAGGGGGGCCATTCTTGGTGATCCGATTTACTCGGTGAGCTGGGGGTGGCCGCAGAGACCAGCGAGAAGCGACTGTTTACTAAAAACACAGGTCCGTGCGAAGCCGTAAGGCGATGTATACGGACTGACGCCTGCCCGGTGCTGGAACGTTAAGGGGACCGGTTAGTCACATTTCGGTGTGGCGAAGCTGAGAACTTAAGCGCCAGTAAACGGCGGTGGTAACTATAACCATCCTAAGGTAGCGAAATTCCTTGTCGGGTAAGTTCCGACCTGCACGAATGGCGTAACGACTTCTCGACTGTCTCAACCATAGGCCCGGTGAAATTGCACTACGAGTAAAGATGCTCGTTTCGCGCAGAAGGACGGAAAGACCCCGGGACCTTTACTACAGTTTGATATTGGTGTTCGGTTCGGCTTGTGTAGGATAGGTGGGAGACTGTGAAGCGGCCACGCCAGTGGTTGTGGAGTCGTCGTTGAAATACCACTCTGGTCGTGCTGGATGTCTAACCTCGGTCCGTGATCCGGATCAGGGACAGTGTCTGATGGGTAGTTTAACTGGGGCGGTTGCCTCCTAAAGAGTAACGGAGGCGCCCAAAGGTTCCCTCAGCCTGGTTGGCAATCAGGTGTTGAGTGTAAGTGCACAAGGGAGCTTGACTGTGAGACCGACGGGTCGAGCAGGGACGAAAGTCGGGACTAGTGATCCGGCAGTGGCTTGTGGAAGCGCTGTCGCTCAACGGATAAAAGGTACCCCGGGGATAACAGGCTGATCTTCCCCAAGAGTCCATATCGACGGGATGGTTTGGCACCTCGATGTCGGCTCGTCGCATCCTGGGGCTGGAGTCGGTCCCAAGGGTTGGGCTGTTCGCCCATTAAAGCGGTACGCGAGCTGGGTTTAGAACGTCGTGAGACAGTTCGGTCCCTATCCTCTGCGCGCGTAGGAATATTGAGAAGGGCTGTCCCTAGTACGAGAGGACCGGGACGGACGAACCTCTGGTGTGCCAGTTGTCCTGCCAAGGGCATGGCTGGTTGGCTACGTTCGGAAAGGATAACCGCTGAAAGCATCTAAGCGGGAAGCCTGCTTCGAGATGAGTGTTCCCTCCCCCTTTGAGGGGTTAAGGCTCCCAGTAGACGACTGGGTTGATAGGCCAGATGTGGAAGCCCGGTAACGGGTGGAGCTGACTGGTACTAATAGGCCGAGGGCTTGTCCTCAGTTGCTCGCGTCCACTGTGTT
>NZ_JAAGLN010000353.1 GCF_010548145.1 Streptomyces sp. SID10853 | reverse complement strand
TCCCCGCGCCGGGTCCCCGTGCCCCGGCGGCTCCGCAGGGACCGCGCGTCCCGGGGCCCTCAGCCGGCGTCGCCCTCCGTGGGCCGGGGCGCGGACGGCTGGTCCCGCTCGCGGTCGGACTGACCTGCCAGCTCTCCCTGGACGAAGGGATCGACCTCGGGGTCGTAGTACCCGGCGTGATCGGCGAGCGCATCCGTGATGCGCTCCCACTCCTCGATCTCCGCCTCTGACCGGGCCCGCTCAGGACCGTCGTCGAGCGGACTCCGCTCGGCCGCCTCCCGGGCCGCTTCCAGGGCTGCTTTCGCCTGGTGGTGAGTCATGCCCCTGGCGCGCTGCTGCACCCCGCGCCAGCCCGCCCGCTGTTCGTCCGTGGGCGGCACCGCCTCGTCCGCGTCACTGCCGCCGGGTCGCGTCCCACGGTCTTGATCAGGACTCATCCGGTTGCCCCACATCCCTCTTGGCCTGCTGATCGGTGGCGCCGGCGGAGACCGGCCACGGTGGCCCGCCCCGCATCGCGTACCCCAGTATGCGACGTGGCCCTGAGGGCGCGGAGCGGGGTGGCCGCGGGCGGGCCTGCCGGATTACGGGCGGCCCTGGCGCATACGGTCGCCCACGATGCCGCCGTCGGACTCCCACCACGGACGGACCCGCTCCGGCTCGGCCGGGACCTCCTGCCCGGTGGCCGTGACCGCCGCAGACGCCGCGGAGCCGACTGGCCCGGCCGGCGTCGCGCGGGGGGCGGCAGGGATCAGCTCCGCGTCCAGCCGGCGGTCGAGCGCCACCGTCCTGGCCCGCTCGGAGCGGACCCACTGCACGAAGATCACCAGCAGGAAGGGCACCCCGACCAGTTCGGCGAGCGTGATCATCGCGCCGCCGCCGATCTGCTGGTCCCGCTGGACGTCCGGCGCCCAGGAAGGGGAGTGCTGGGTGTACCAGGTGCCGGCGATCAGGGTGCCGCTGGTCATGACCACGATGCCGGGGACCGCGTCGATGAGCCCGTCGAAGAAGACCATCGCGGCCCGCACCGGATGGCTGCACCAGCTCGGCAGCAGCGCCTCCTCGGTGAGGACCGGCAGCACGAAGAGACAACCGACCAGCAGGAGTTGCGCGTACATGAGCTGGTGCAGCGCGCCGTGGCGCAGCGCGGTCTCGAAGTACGGTGTGAAGTACACGCACAGCTCGGACACCAGGACCAGCAGCGAACTGACCAGCGGGAAGGCCAGCAGCCTGGCGAACCTGCCGGTCACCGCGCGCCGCAGCCCGGCCGCCGCCCGCCCCGGCAGCGCACGGCAGGCCAGCGACAGCGGGTCGCCCAGCGCCAGGCCGAGCGGGGCGATCAGGTCCAGCAGGATGTTCTGCACGGCGGCCGGCCAGAACAGCACCTCGTCGTAGACGGCGAGCGCCGACATCGTGGCCACCACGATCGTGCCGAGACCCAGCAGGGCGAAGACGGCCGTACGCCCGGCCGACCACTGTTCGCCGCGGCGCCGCAGCCGCACCACACCCCAGCCGTAGAGCCCGCCCAGGACCAGGACCAGCAGCAGGGCCGGACCGTCGAGCTGCCACATGGCCGGAAACCGGGAAAAGGTCAGATCCGGCAGGTTCATTCCAGACATCCTTACCTCTCGCACCCGCCCGCGAGGACCGCCATGGGGGCCGTACCACGGTAGTCCCGTGGCATCCGGCGCCTCCGGTCGGGGCGCCTGTGCGGGGCACCGCAGCCGGTGGTCCGTACGCGGTGTTCCCGACGATGATTCCCGCTCCCGCCCGCGGGGCCGCCGCGACACCCCGGTGCGCCTGTCGGCGCGTCGGCCCCGTGCGCCGTCACACTGGCCGCTGTCGTGTGCGGACGGACGCGACGCCACCGGGGACACGGAGGCACCACCGCGCAGAGAGGAACCCGGCATGCCTGATGTGTCCGCACCCGTGGTCAAGCTGGTCCGGCGGACCGTGGAACCCGTCGGGGTGCAGACCCTCCGCTCCACGGCGGCCGCGGTCATCGCGTATGTGGTCGCGCTGGTGGCCCTGCCGCAGCACGCGCCGCTCACCGCGCCCCTGACGGCCCTGCTCGTGGTCCAGGTCACCCTCTACGCGACGCTCACCACCGGGGTCAGACGGGTGAACGCCGTCGTCGTCGGAGTGCTGCTCGCCAGCGGCTTCAGCACCCTCGTGGGACTCACCTGGTGGAGCCTGGGCCTGACGATCTTCACCGCGCTGATCGTGGGACGCCTCGTGCGCGTGTACGAGTTCGTACCCGAGGTCGCCATCAGCTCCATGCTGGTCCTCGGTGTCTCCCAGGTGGCCGCGACCGCCTGGGACCGGATCCTGGAGACGCTGATCGGCGCGGGTGTGGGACTGCTCTTCAACCTGCTGCTGGCACCGCCGGTCTGGGTCCAGTCCGCCGGAAGCTCCATCGAGGAGATGGCGGAGTCGATGGGCGGGATGCTCCGCGACATCGGTGCGGAGGCGGAGGGCCACACCCCGGTCGAGCAGGCCGCCGCACGGCTCCACGCGGCACGCAGGCTCGACCACGACATCGTCGAGGTGGACGCTTCGCTCCGGCAGGCCGAGGAGAGCCTGCTGCTCAACCCCCGGGTGCGCCAGGGCCTGCTGTCGCGTGTCGTGCTGCGCACCGGTCTGGACACCCTGGAGATCTGCGCCGTGGTCCTGCGGGTCCTGACCCGGACCATGACGGACCTGGCGAAGGAGCGGACCGACGAGCCGCTCTTCCCGGACGATGTGGCCGCGGCTCTGCAGGAGCTGATGGCGAACCTCGCCGACGCCATCGAGAGCTTCGCCGTACTGATCACCACGCCGGTCGCGAAGAGCGCGCAGGACGCCGAGTCCCGCCTGACGACCGCGCTGGCGGACGCCGGTGTGACCCGCGACCGCGTCGCCCACCTCCTCCTGGAGAATGTGCAGCAGCACCCGCGCCAGTGGCAGCTGCACGGCGCGCTGCTCGCCGAGATCGACCGCATCCTGGACGAACTGGACGTGGAGAAACGCGCCGAGCGGCTCACCGAGGAACTGGACCTCCGCTCCGAGCAGCTGGGCGAACGCCACCCGCAGCTCGCGTCCGCCGTGCGCCGGCTGCGGGGGACCGCGGTGGTCCGCAGGATGCGGGCCGAGATCTGAACGGACGGGGCGGCGGGAGCGGCGGTACAGGTGCAGCCGCTACGCCACCAGTTCCCGCTGGACGAAGCCGACGAGCAGCTCCCGCATCACCGTCGTCGTCATCGCGGTCTGCGCACACCCGATGGGGCCGCCGGCACACGCCGACCTGATCGGCCCGGACAGGCTCCGGGCGGTGCGAGGATGGCCGGGAGCGGCGCCCGCCGCCGTCGGCGGCCCGGTCCGAGTCGGTGTGAGGCGGTCCGACTCGTCCGATCCGATCCGTGGAGGTGTCGTGCCGGAGCCGGTCGAGAGCTGGGACCCGTCGGCAGCGGGCGTACTGCGGCTGCCGTCGGGCCGTCTGGTGCGGGGCCGGGGCCTGAGCCGGCCGCTCCCCGCGGGCCCTGCGCCCACGTTCGCCCTGTATCTGCTGGGCCGTGCACCCGCCGCCGTCGACTGGGAGTCACGGTGGGTCCGCTGGCCCGACTTCCGGCTGCCGGCCGACCGGGCCGCCGCAGCGGACGCCCTGCGCGACGCATGGGAACGCGCGGCCCGGGAGCGGGTCGAGGTCGCCTGTGCGGGCGGCCGCGGCCGCACCGGCACGGCGCTGGCCTGTCTTGCCCTACTGGACGGAGTGCCGGCCGCCGACGCCGTCGGATACGTCCGCGAACACTACGACCGGCACGCCGTGGAGACCCCCTGGCAGCGCCGCTTCGTCGAACGCTTCCCGCAGTAGAAGCCGCCGCACGCCGGGGCTCAGGCGGCGCCGAGCCACCCGCGTGAGCGCAGTTCGGCGACGAACCGCCCGTACGACGCGTCGAGTTCGGCCCTTTCCCGCTCCACCGGGTCGACCGTCCGCCCCGCTCCCACCATCGCCGCCACAGCGGCCGAGAGGTCCGGATGCAGAGTCCCGGACGCCGCCAGCAGGGCCGCGCCGAAAGCTGTCTCGGCGCGTTCGGCCACGCTCAGCGGCCTGTTGAGGACCGTGGCCCGGATCCGGCTCCACACCGCGCTGCGGCTGCCGCCACCCGCCGCGTAGAGCGGGCCCCGCACCTCGATCCCCAGCGCCTGCACCCGTTCCACGGCCAGCCGCTCCAGAAAGGCCACCCCCTCCAGCGCCGCCCGGTGCTCGTCCGCCTCGTCGCGCGGTGTACCGATACGGAAGCCGTGTGCCGCGCCGGAGACGAACGGGAACCGCTCGCCCTCGCGGCGCAGCGGATACGCCAGACAGCCGGCCGGACCTCGTTCCCCCGCCGCCGCGTCCAGCGCCGGCAGCCGGGCGGCGTCCACCGCGGCGACGGCCTCACCGCCCGTGTTCGACGCGCCGCCCGGCAGCCACCAGCCGTCCGGATGGCGGTGGCTGTACAGGGCGCCCGCCGGGTCGGTGACCAGCTCGCGGGTCACGCCCTTGAGTACGTACGTCGTCCCCAGCACGCCCACGAACCGGCCCGGTTCGACCGCACCGGTGGCGATCTGGCCCGCGCAGCCGTCCGTCATCCCGAGCCGGACCTCGCAGCCGGCGGGCAGGCCGGTCTCGGCCGCCGCCCGCGCCGAAACCGTGCCGCTCCTGGTACCGGGGGCCTGCACCGTGGGCAGCAGCCGCGACGGCA
The DNA here is from genome assembly GCF_010548145.1 of Streptomyces sp. SID10853. Lineage (GTDB taxonomy): Bacteria > Actinomycetota > Actinomycetes > Streptomycetales > Streptomycetaceae > Streptomyces. The sequence continues at coordinate 392 of NZ_JAAGLN010000353.1, read as the reverse complement.
CGCCGAACACGTCGAAGACCTCGGTGGCCCACTCGCCCGTGCGCGGGTCGTAGCCGGACTTCAGCGCATGGCTCCAGTCGGTGGCCACCGGATGCCCGGTGAGCCTGAGGCCCAGCAGGTCCGGGGTGTGCAGCACCAGCTGACCCGGCAGGGCCCGGGACGCGTACCCGACCAGCTTGCCCAGGGCGGCCGTCGGCCCGACCGTCAGGCCCAGCGCCCGCCAGCGCGCCGCGCCCAGCTCCTGCGCCCGGGCGTTGACATCGGCCGCGCTCCGGTCGTCGTACATCAGGGCCGGGCCGACCGGTTCCCCGTCCTGGCCGGCCAGCACCAGGGTCCCGGAGGTGGCGGACACGGCGACAGCGGCCACCTCCCGCCCGCCGCCGGGCAGTTCG
>NZ_JAAGLN010000352.1 GCF_010548145.1 Streptomyces sp. SID10853 | reverse complement strand
CCTGGCCCACGGCGACACCGGGCGGGCCGGTTCACTGCGCGCCATGGCACGGCCGGGGCGCCACTTCCTCTCCTTCGACGGGCGCGACGGCGGCCGCACGGCCGAGGTGTTCGGGAATCTGTCCCGGGCCCGGCGGATCGCCGTACTGGTGCCGGGTTCGGACACCGGCATCGACGAGTACGGGCGGCTGCTGGCCGGGGCGGAGGCGCTCCACCGGCAGTTGGGCGGCGCGGCGGCCGTCGTGGCGTGGCTCGGGTACGCGGCACCGGCGACGGTCAGCACCCGGGTGCTGACGACCGGGCGGGCGGACGAAGCGGCCCCCGTGCTGCGGCGCTTCGGCGGGGAGTTGGGCCGGGCCGCACCGGCCGACCGGATCGCGCTGCTGTGCCACTCCTACGGTTCGGTGGTCTGCGGCCGGGCCGCCGCCGGTCTCCACGTCGCCGACATCGTGCTGTACGGCAGCCCCGGCGCCGGGCGCACCAGCGCCGCCGATCTGCGCACCCAGGCGACCGTCTGGGCCGCCCGGGGCCGCGGCGACTGGATCGCCGATGTGCCCCACGTACGGATCCCGCTGCCGTCCGGCACGCTCGGGCTCGGCGCTGACCCGGTCTCGGCGGGCTTCGGCGCCCGGGTCTTCGACGCGGGCGGCGGCGGCCACAGCGACTATCTGAGGCCCGGTTCGCTGTCGCTGGCGAACCTCGCCCGGATCGTCGTGGGGCAGGCGCCTTCCGGGGAGGTGCGCCATGCGCGCTCTCGGCATGCGTGAGCTGGTCCGGCGGATCGAGTCGGCGACGCCGCCCGGCCGCGACCGGACCGTCGACGCGCTGCGCGCCCTCGCGATTCTCGGGGTGGTGCTCGGCCACTGGCTGGTGACCGCGCTGGTCGCCGACAGCGGCACGGTGCAGGGCGCGAGCCCGCTGCAGTACCTGCCCCGACTCGCCCCGGTCTCCTGGCTGTTCCAGACCCTGGCGGTCTTCTTCCTGGTGGGCGGCCGGGTCGGCGCGGCGAGTTACGCGAAGGGCCGCGCCCGGGGCAACGGCTACCGGCAGTGGCTCGGGGCCCGGCTGGTCCGGCTGGGCAGGCCGGTGTCCGCCCTGCTCGTGGTGTGGGCCGTGGCGGCCGCGGTGATGCTCGTGGCGGGCGTCGGCGCGCCGACCGTGCACACGCTGCTCAAGCTGGTGCTGTCCCCGCTGTGGTTCCTGCTGGTCTTCGCGGGGCTCACCGCTGCGACCCCGCTGGTCGCCCGGTTGCACCCGCTGTGGCCGGTCGCCGTGGTGCTGCACGTCGATCTGATCCGCTACGGCCTGGGCGGGCCGTCCTGGCTCGGCTGGGTCAATGTGGTGGCGGGCTGGCTCGTTCCGTACTGTCTGGGCGCGTCCTGGGCACGCGGAGCGCTCAGGGGGCGCGGGGCGGCCTGGACCCTGCTGGCCGGCGGCGCCGCGGCCACCGCGGGGCTCGTCCTGTGGGGCGGATATCCGGCGTCCATGGTGGGCGTGCCCGGCTCCCGGATATCCAACCTCGATCCGCCCACCCTGGCCGCCGTCACGTTCGGTCTGGCCCAGTGCGGAGCCGCTCTGCTGCTGCTCGGCCCGTTGCGGCGGGCGCTGGCCCGTCCGGCCGCCTGGGCGGCTGTCGCGCTGGTCAACCTCTCCGCGATGACCGTCTTTCTCTGGCACCAGACCGCGATGATGGCCGTCACCGCCGTCGGTATGCTCACCGGTCGGGTGCTGCCCGGTCTGCACACCGTCCCGGACGCCTGGGGGTGGGTGCTCGCCCGGCTGGTCTGGCTGCCGGTGTTCGCCGCCGCGCTGCTGGTGTGCTGGGCCGCGTTCCACACGTATGAGCAGGGACAGCGGCGGGGGCGCGGACACAGTTCGGTCGTACGGACCGGGGCGCCCGTAACGGGAGTTCCGGGAGTTCCGGGAGTTCCGGGAGTTCCGGGAGTTCCGGGAGTTCCGGGAGTTCCGGGAGTTCGGGGTGTTCCGAGGGGGGAGACACACCATGGCCATGCCTGAGGCCGAGCGGGTGGCACGGGGGCAGCGGTGGCGGGACCGGGAGTGGCTCCTGGCCGCCCTGCGGAGCGCGCCTCGCGCCCTGGTCCGGGACCTGACCCTGCCGTCCGATCCGCTGCCCGCCGCGGGGCAGCCCGGATATCCCGTCTGGCGGCCGGTGCTGGCCATCCCGCTGGTCATCTGCGCCGCGCTCCTCGCACCGCTCCAGATCGGCGCTCTGCAACCGGACGGCGGCGGCGCCGTTCCCGGGCTGACGGTGCTGCTCGGCATCGGCCAGGCTGCGGCCCTGGTGGCCGGGCTGTTCCGTCCGCTGTCCGCCTGGTGGGCGTCGACGGCCCTGATGGTCGCCCTCACGTGTCTCACCGAGCCGGGGATCCGTCCGGGTGTGCTCTTCCCCTGGACCCTTCCGGGGATGTTCCTGACCGGAGGTGCGCTGTTTTTGCTGGCGCTGCGGGTGCGGCCCCGGCGGGCGGGCGGGGCGCTGGTGGTCACGCTGCTCGCCGGTGCGGCGTGCGCCCTGTTCACCGCGCGGCCGCACCACTACGACATCGACCGGGCGGTGCCCGTGCTGCTGGCCGTCGTGGTGGTCGGCTCTTCACTGCGCGGGCTGCGCAAGGCCCGCAGGGAGACCGACGCCCAGGCCGAACTCACCGCCGGGGAAAGGGCCCTGCGCACGCTCCTGGAGGAGCGCAACCGGATCGCCCGCGAACTGCACGACGTCGTGGCGCACCACATGTCGGTCATCTCCATCCAGGCCCAGGTCGCCCCGCATCTGGTCGACGATCCGTCGGACGAACTGCGGGAGAACCTCGCGGGCATCCGTGAGAACGCGGTGACCGCGCTCACCGAACTGCGCCGCGTCCTCGGCGTGTTGCGCGCCGACGACACATCGGCCGACGGACTGCGGCAGGCGCCGCAGCCCACCCTGGACCAGCTGGACGCGCTGCTCGGCCGGGTGCGTAAGGCCGGACTCACCGTCACCGCCAGGACCACCGGAGGGCCCTGTCCGCTGCCGCCGGGTGTGGGGCTCACGGCGTTCCGTATCGTGCAGGAAGCGCTCAGCAATGTGCTGCGCCACGCGCCCGGAGCGGAGGTACAGGTGGAGATCGGGTACCGGTCGTCCGCCGTCCATGTGCGGGTCACCAACACCGCACCGGCCGGACCGCCCGCGCCGGCGCCCGCGCCCGGCGCCGGCCACGGGCTGCTGGGGATGCGGGAGCGGGCCGCCATGCTGGGCGGCGACTTCGCCGACGGGCCGACCCCCGGCGGCGGGTACGAGGTGGCGGCGGTACTTCCCCTGGAGGGGCCCTCATGACCATCCGGGTACTGATCGCCGACGACCAGATGATGGTCCGCCAGGGCTTTACGGTGCTGCTCAACGCCGAACCTGACATCGAGGTCGTCGGCCAGGCCGTCGACGGCCTCGACGCCATCGACCGGGTCGCCGAACTCGACCCTGACGTCGTCCTGATGGACATCCGGATGCCAGGACTCGGCGGCATCGACGCCACCCGCCGGATCACCGGGCCGGCCGGGGCGACCGTACGGGTCCTGGTGCTGACGACCTTCGATCTCGACGAGTACGTGTACGAGGCGCTCCGCGCGGGCGCGGCGGGATTCCTCCTCAAGGACGCGTCGGCCGACGAACTCGCCCGCGCCGTACGGGTGGTGGCGGCCGGTGACGCTCTGCTCGCGCCGAACATCACCAGGCGCCTCATCGCCGAGTTCTCCCGGGTGACCAGCTCCCCGCGTTCCGCGCCCAGGGGCAGGGCCGGGGACCTGACCGAGCGTGAGACCGAGGTGCTCTCCCTCATCGCCCAGGGCCTGTCCAACGCGGAGATCGCCGGGCGTCTGGTGGTGGCCGAGCAGACCGTGAAGACCCATGTGAGCCGGATCCTGGTCAAGCTGGGCCTGCGCGACCGGACCCAGGCCGCCGTCTTCGCGTACGAGTCGGGGCTGGTGCGCCCCGCGGGTTACTGAAAGGCCCGCACCCGAGCGGTCGGTGACCGGAGCCGTCAGAAGCCCGACCCGTCAGTGGCCCGACCCGTCGGCGACCTGCCCTCGCGGCCGGGCTCCCGTGGCCCGCCGGTCGGCGGCGGGCACCTCCTGGAGCACCCTGGATCCGCCGACCGGCAGGTCCCAGAGGTCGTCGCGCGGCCGGCCCGCCAGCTCCCAGGCCGCACGGACCCGGGTGAGCGGTTCGAGCACCGGCTCGGCGGAGAGCAGGAACGCACCCCAGTGCATCGGCGCCATCCGGCGCGCGCCCAGATCCTCGCAGGCCGCCACCGCCTCCTCGGGGTCGGTGTGCACGGGCCCGAGCATCCACCGCGGTTCGTACGCCCCGATCGGCAGCAGCGCCAGATCGATGCCCGGGTGGCGGTGGCCGATCTCCCGGAACCAGTGGCCGTAACCGGTGTCGCCCGCGAAGTACACCCGCTGTCCGCGCCCGTCGGTGAGGACCCAGCCGCCCCAGAGCGAGCGGCAGGTGTCCGTCAGGGTGCGCTTGGACCAGTGGTGGGCCGGTACGAAGTCGAAGCGGACACCGCCGGTCTCGGCCGACTCCCACCAGTCCAGCTCGGTGACACGGGTGAAGCGCCGACGCCTGAACCAGCGGGCCAGGCCCGCCGGGACGAACAGCGGGGTGTCGCGCGGGAGCCGCTTGATGGTGGGAGCGTCCAGGTGGTCGTAGTGGTTGTGGCTGATGACGACGGCGTCGATCTTCGGCAGGTCGGCCCAGCGGACCCCGACCGGTGTGACCCGGGCGGGCGTACCGAGGATCCGGCGCGACCAGACCGGATCGGTGAGGACGGTGAGACCGCCGATGCGTACCACCCAGCTGGCGTGCCCCGCCCAGGTGACGGCGATGGTGGTGGCGTCGGTCCCGGGGAGCGGGGCGGGGGCGTACGGCAGCAGCGGAATGTCGCGCAGCCCTTCGGAGCGCGGCCGCACGGCGCCCTCGCGGGCCAGTCTGGCCATCGCCCTGACACCGGGCAGCGGTGCGGTGAGCCGGTCGGCGAAGGACTTCGGCCAGAGCCTGGTCTCGCCGGGCGCCCGCAGGATGCCGGGGGTGCGGGGGCGGCGCCTGATGTGCGGCCGGGCCTGGGTCTTCTTCGCGGCGGGGGCGCTCGGCGCG
>NZ_JAAGLN010000351.1 GCF_010548145.1 Streptomyces sp. SID10853 | reverse complement strand
GACCGCCGGTCCCTCGGCCGCCGCCGCGGCCCCGGCGCCCGTGGACGCGCCCATACGCTCATCGGTGGACGTCCTGGGCGAACTCGACACCCTGGTGGGCCTGGAGAGCGTCAAGCGCGAGGTGCGCGCCCTCACCGACATGATCGAGATCGGCAGGCGGCGCGCCGCCGCCGGGCTCAAGGCCGCGTCCGCCCGCCGCCATCTGGTCTTCACGGGCTCCCCCGGTACCGGCAAGACCACGGTGGCCCGGCTGTACGGCGAGATCCTCGCCTCACTCGGAGTGCTGGAGCGCGGGCATCTCGTCGAGGTCTCCCGGGTGGACCTGGTGGGCGAGCACATCGGTTCGACGGCCATCCGCACCCAGGAGGCCTTCGACCGGGCCAGGGGCGGGGTGCTCTTCATCGATGAGGCGTATGCCCTCTCACCGGAGGATTCAGGGCGGGACTTCGGCAAGGAAGCCATCGACACGCTGGTCAAACTGATGGAGGACCACCGGGACGCGGTGGTCGTGATCGTCGCCGGTTACACCGCCGAGATGGAGCGCTTCCTGGGGGTCAACCCCGGTGTGGCGTCCCGTTTCTCCCGCACCATCACCTTCGGCGACTACTCCCCCGACGAGCTGCTGCGGATTGTCGAACAGCAGGCGGACGAGCACGAGTACCGGCTCGGCGACGGTGCGCCGGAAGCCCTCGTGAAGTACTTCACGGTGCTGCCCAAGGGCCCCGCCTTCGGTAACGGCAGGACCGCCCGGCAGACGTTCGAGTCCATGGTGGAGCGGCACGCCGGCCGGGTGGCCCAGTTCGCCGAGATGTCGACCGACGATCTCAGTCTGCTGTTCCCGGAGGATCTGCCCGAACTGCCCTGACCCGCCCGGCCGCCGGGTCTTCCGCACCGGGCCGGGCCGGGGCCCGGTGCGGTGTCTGCCGTGGCACCGTCGCCGTCAGCCGGTCGAGCAGCGCCGTGCGCTCCTCGGCGAAGGCCGGGTCGGCCTGGTAGTCGGAGTGGCCGAGTACCGGGTCGGGCAGCGGGTGTTCGCGGGTTCTGCCGTAGGCCACCGGGTCGAGCAGCGGCCCCCGGTCGATGTCACCGCCGCGCATTACCCAGCCCCCGATGGGGTCGGTGGCCCGCCACAGATTGCGCCAGCAGGGCACTTCGCCGTGCAGCCCGTCCAGGCAGTCGGGCCCGAAGTACGCCGGGAACCACCGCCCGTACAACCGCTCCAGGGGCGAACCGTAGGTGAGCAGAGCGACCCTGCGGCGGGTACGGGCGGGCAGCTGCCAGACCGCGGCAGCCGCCAGCACGCTGCCCTGCGAGTGACCGGAGATGACGAGCCTGCCGCCGGTGAGGTCGGTCCAGGTGAACATGCGCCAGGTCAGGTCGGGAACCGCCCGCTCCGCGTAGCAGGGCGGTGCGAAGGGGTGCGCGGCGCGCGGCCAGAAGGTACCGACGTCCCAGAGGATCCCCACGCTGCGCCGGGCCGACGCGTCGCGGTAGGCGCGCCTGCCCAGTGCGACGAACAGTATGAAGCCGAGACCGACCAGCCAGGACCCGGCCGCCTGCACGGCGTCGGCGGCGGACGCGATGAAGCCGGGCGCCGTATCGGCGGCCCGCCCCGGCACCTCGTCGCTGAGCCAGGACCCGACGAGCGCGCCCGCGCCGAGCAGCAGTGTGGCGGCCGAGACGATCCCGACGAACGGCGGTGCGGCGTCGGTGAGCTGGGCGCGGGCGCGCACCCCGGCGATCTGCCGGGTGCGCACCGTGTCCGGCTTCTCCCCCGGGTAGTCCGTCATGAGGGTCCGCGCGATCCGGTGTTCCCTGCGCACGGTGCGCAGAGCGTAGTACGCGATCGGGAGCAGCAGCAGGAACAGCAGGACCGGGATGACGGACGCCTGCCAGCTGAGCAGCACCGGCGGTCCTGTGATGGAGCTGGTCCTGCCCATGCCGGGGGTGCCGGGCCCGTCGAGCCAGTCGGCCACGCGCTGGGCGACGCCACCGGTCATCACTCCGCCGAGCGCGCAGGCCAGCAGGGCGACGGCGGGCCCGCCGAGTCCGCGCAGCGCGGTACGGGTGTGGGGCGCCCGGCGGTACATCGCCATGGCGACAGCGGCCAGCACCACGACGAGGGCGAGCTGGGCGAGGGTCAGGATGCCGAAGGCACGGTCTCCCGGGAGCGTGCCGCCCGACCGCCACCCGGGCCTCGACCAGGCGGCGTAGACGGCGGAGAGCGCGAGGAGCGTGAGTGCGCCGCCCGGCAGCAGGGTGACGACGGCGCGGTCCAGCTCTTCGTCGAGCCGGGTCTCGGTGCGGCCTCTGCGGCAGACCACCCAGACCACAACTGCGGCCGCCACAAGCAGGGTTGCCTGAAGGAGCCAGCCGATGGCCTCCAGGAGGGTCGCGGACGAGCGGCGGTCGAAGGCGGCGGTCGCGACGGTGAGCGCCGCGGCGACGGTGAGGAACCCGGCGGCGGTGTGCGCGGCGCGCAGCCGGGCGACCAGCCTGCGCCCGTACCAGAATCCCGGCCTGCCGAGCGCCGGGCGGCCGCCCTCCCCGGCCTCGATGTCCCCGGCGTCGGTGTCCCCGGCCTCCCCTGGCTCTCCGGCGGCCGCTGCGCGGGCGTCGTCGCCCAGCGGCTGCTGCGACTCGTACGCGCTCCAGGTGCGGTTGGAGAGGTACCAGAGCAGCGCTGTCAGCGCCGTGGGGACCAGCGCGGCAGCCGCCAGCCGCCGGCCGGGCTGTGCCCACCAGCCGCCGTGCGCGGCGGCGAGGAACCCGAGCCAGGACTTCCCGTCGGAGCAGCCGGGCGATCCGGCGCACTGCCAGGCCGTCAGATCGAGTGCGACCTCGCAGGCCGCCGCGACGAGCAGCACGGTGAGGCTGAGCGCGACGAGCCGCACCAGCACGCCGTACAGCCGGACCGTCCGTACGCCGCCGCGGCCGGACGGCAGCATCCAGTGGGCGAGGTTGACCACCATGAAGGGGAGCAGCAGCAGCCACAGGGCGCGGGCGCTGTTGCCCGATGTGAGGTTGGACCAGACGTACGCCTCGGGGACGGGGCTCTCCCGGGTTTCCTGCGGGTGGGCCTCGGCGTCGGTGTCGTCGGCGCGGCGGTAGACGGCCGCCGTCTCGTCGCCGGTGATCCGGACGGTGCGCGCGTCACCGAGCATCTCCTGCGGGGTGGCTCCGCCGACGCCGTGAACGAGGAGTTCGAGGGCGGGGCCGCCGCTCTCACCGGGGGACGGGGGTGGGGACACTGCGGTGGCTCGCTCTCGTGGAGGGGACGGTCGGCGGTGCCGGTCCAGAATCCCGGACGGCTGCGGCCCGCCGCACGGCTCTCACTGAATCTCCCCCCGGAAGAGGTGCGGCAACCAGTGGCGCGGCGGGGAACTGTGCGTGCGAGGATGAGGGATCCCCGGTGGCCAGGGGCAGCTCCCGCAGCTCCTGGCACCGCATCGGCGCGTGGAAGGACCGGACCCTGCGGTGAGCGACAATCAGAATCTGCTCGCGGAGCAGCGTCGCGCGCTGATCCTCGACGAGGTACGGCGCCGGGGCGGCGTCCGTGTCAACGAGCTCACCCGCAAGCTCAATGTCTCGGACATGACGGTCCGCAGGGACCTGGACGCGCTGGCCCGCCAGGGGGTCATCGAGAAGGTGCACGGCGGCGCGGTGCCGGTGGTCGAGGCGTCCACGCACGAGCCGGGGTTCGAGGCCAAGTCCGGGCTCGAACTGAGCGCCAAGGAGGACATCGCGCGGGCCGCGGCGGCGATGGCAGCGCCGGGCAGCGCCATCGCCCTGTCCGGCGGGACCACGACCTACGCCCTCGCCCAGCATCTGCTCGACGTGCCCGATCTGACCGTGGTGACGAACTCGGTGCGCGTCGCCGATGTCTTCCACGCCGCCCAGCGGGTCGCGGGCGGCGGCGGACAGCGGTCGGGCGCCGCGACGGTGGTGCTGACCGGCGGGGTGCGTACGCCGTCCGACTCGCTGGTGGGTCCGGTGGCCGACCAGGCGATCCGGTCGCTCCACTTCGATGTGCTGTTCCTCGGGGTGCACGGCATATCGGCCGAGGCGGGGCTGTCCACGCCCAACCTCGCGGAGGCCGAGACGAACCGCAGGTTCGTGCAGTCCGCGCGGCGGGTGGTGGTGGTCGCCGACCACACCAAGTGGGGCACGGTCGGGCTGAGTTCGTTCGCGACTCTGGAGGACGTGGACGCGTTCGTCACCGACTCGGGGCTCTCCGACGAAGCCCGCGAGGAGATCAACGAGTATCTGCCGGGTCTCGTCGTGGCGGGTGGCCGCGAGGCCATCGGCTGACGGCGCCGGTCCGGCCGCCCGCGGGCTCCCCGACGCGCGGGGGCAATCCGGAGGTCCGTCGGCCACGAAGGACCGTGCGGGGGCCGGACGGCACAGTCCGTACGGTCCCGGGAGCCACCGGCCAGGAAAGGAAGTCCCGCGCGTGTCCGAACGGCGCGATGACGGCGTGCTGCAGCCCGCCCTGATACTCACCAGGCCCTGCGAGGCCCCGAAGGCCGCGGTGCTGCTGCTGCACGGCGGGCGGGCCGACGGTCTGCGTCCGCCGCCGGCCTGGAACCTGCCGGAGGCCCGGATGCGGCCCATCGCCTCGCGGATCGCCGGGGCCACGGCGGGGCACTCCGTACTGCTGGGGCGGGTCCGCTACCGGTACCGGGGCTGGAACGGCACCCGCGCTGACGCCGCGTACGACGCGCGGCGCGCCCTCGACGAACTCACCGCGGCAGCGGGCGGCATCCCGGTGGTGCTCGTCGGGCACTCCATGGGCGGCAGGGCGGCGCTGAGCGCGGCCTCGCACCCGTCGGTACGCGCGGTGGTCGGCCTGGCCCCCTGGTGCCCGCCGGACGAGGCGGCCGGTCATCTGGGCGGCCGTACGGTCGTACTGCTGCACGGGGACCGGGACCGTACGACCGATCCCGGGGGAAGCGCCGCCTTCGTGCGCAGGGCACGGGAATCGGGCGCCCGGGCGTGCGCCCTGACGGTCACCGGCGGGGATCACGCGATGCTCCGCAGGGCGGGTCTCTGGCATGCCCTCACGGCCGGGACGGTCGTGGGCCTGCTGGAACTGGGGCCGCTGCCCGGCACGGTGGGCCGGGCGCTGGACTCCGGGGCGGCCCAGGCGGTGTGAGGCGGGCCGGCCCAGGAGGTGTGAGGCG
>NZ_JAAGLN010000350.1 GCF_010548145.1 Streptomyces sp. SID10853 | reverse complement strand
AAGATGCCGGACCAGCTCGGACGTACCGGACGCGGTGTCGAGGACGACGCCGGGCAGCCGGCCCGAGCGGCGGTCGACCAGAACGAGGGGGCGGCGGCGGGCCCGCGCGCGCAGGGCGGCGTCCGGGCCGACCGGCGCGACCATGATCAGCCCGTCGACCTGCTCGGAGATCCGGTCGGCGAGCGCCGCCTCGCGTTCGGCGCTGTACTCGGAGACGGCGAGCAGCAGATGACTGTCGGTCTCCTCGGCCGCCTGCTGGGCGCCGAGTACCAGCGGTGCGAAGAAGGGGTTGGCGAGGGTCGGCACGATCAGGCCGATCATGCCGGTGCGCCCGGTGGTCAGGGCGCGGGCGGCGGGGTTCGGGTGGAAGCCGAGGCGCTCGGCGGCGTCGCGCACCCGCTGGAGGGTGGTCTCCGCGACCATCTCCGGGCGCATCAGCGCCCGCGATGCCGTGGCCTTGGACACGCCTGCCTCGCGGGCCACATCAGCCAGCGTCGCCATCGTCGGATCCCCCTCCGTCCGCCGTACGGGCCGGGCTCTTCGCCGCCTCCGTACGGACCGTGTGACCGCAGTGTGACCGATCACGGGGTTCACCTGGCGGCCGGGCCGTGCCATCCTATCCGCAACCGGTCTCTGCAACCGGTTACATAAACCGGTTGCAGAGACTCGGCCTCGCCCCCTCATCCTGCCGAGGTACTCATGCACCGACCCGACGCGCCCGACGTACCGGACGCGCCCGAGCTGGCCGCCGCTCCCGGGCCACGCTCCTCGCTCCTCGAGCGGCTGTTCCGCGTCCGCGAGCGCGGCAGCACGCCACGCACCGAGGCCGTCGCGGGCCTGTCCATGTTCGTCGCGGCCGCCTATGCGGCGGTGGTCGTGCCCGGCCAGCTGGCGAAGGCGGGACTGCCGCTCGGCCCGGTCACCACCGCGGTGATCATCGCGATCGTGCTGGCCACGCTCGCGATGGGCCTGTTCGCGAACCTGCCGTTCGTGCTCGCCCCCGGTCTCGGCGGGGTGGCACTGCTCGCCGTCACGATCGTCGGCCAGGACGGAGTGCCCTGGGACTCCGCGCTGGGCATGGTCTTCTGGTCCGGCGTCGCCTTCCTGGTGCTCACCGCGCTGGGCATCCGCGATCTGATCACCCGGCTGATGCCGCTCAACCTCAAGTACGCGATCAGCGGCGGCCTCGGGCTCTTCATCGCGCTGCTCGGCTTCCGGGACAGCGGTCTGGTGATCGCGAAGACCGCGGGCAACTCGCTGAGCCTCGGTGACCTCTCGCAGCCGGCGGCCCTGCTCGCGCTCGGCGGCCTGGTGCTGCTGACGGCCCTGGTGACCAGGAAGGTGCCCGGCGCCTTCCTGATCACCATCGCCGTGGTGACGCTGGCGGGCATCCCGTGCGGGGTGACCGAACTGCCCGGACACTTCTTCGGGGCTCCCGACAGTCCGGGCCCCGTCCTGTTCCACATCGACATCCTGGGCGCGCTGAAGCCGCAGTACTTCCCGTACATCTTCGCCTTCTTCGTCTCGGAGTTCTTCTCCATGACGGGCACCCTGATCGCCGTGGCGGGCCGGGCCGGTCTGACCGACAAGGACGGCAATGTGCCGGGCATCAGGCGGCCGTTCTACGTCGACTCGGGCGCGGTGATCGGCGGCGCCGCACTCGGCGCGCCCAGCATGACCGCGTATCTGGAGTCGTCTGCGGGTGCGGACAGCGGCGGCCGTACCGGGCTCACCTCGGTGTACGCGGCGCTCGGCTTCGCGGCGCTGCTGCTCGTCACACCGTTCGCGACGCTGATCCCCTCGGCCGCGACCGCACCGGTCCTGATGTACATCGGCCTGAGCATGCTGGGCGCGCTGCGCAACGTCGACTTCCGCGACCCCACGGACGCGATCCCGGCCGCGCTGGTCGTCGCGACGACCATCTTCTTCGGCAACTTCGGCACCGGGATCGCCGTCGGCCTCGCCGCCCATGTCCTGGTCAAGGCCGCCGCAGGCCGGTTCCGGGAGATCCCGCTCGGGCTGTGGATCGTGATGATCCCGCTCGGCTACTACTTCTACACACTCGTCCCCTGACCCCGAATCCCCGATGTCCCGGGCCCGGGCGCCGGGACACCGAAGGCCCGCTGAGGAGCACCACCGCATGAGCACTGACCAGCAGCACCAGCCGGAACCGCACGACGTCCGCGTCAGCGGCGGCCGGGTGGTGTCCACCTTCACCGGCGAGGAGTTCGCAGCCGACGTCCTGCTGCGCGGCGACCGCATCACCGGGGTGCTGCCGCCCGGTGCACCCGGCGACGCACGGGAGCAGGTGGACGCCACCGGGATGCTGATCGTGCCCGGCTTCGTCGACGCGCACATGCACATCGAGAGCTCGTTCCTCACCCCGCAGACCTTCGCGGGGCTGACGCTCGCCCGCGGGACGACGACGGTGCTCGCCGACCCGCACGAGATCGTCAATGTCGCGGGCGCCGCAGCGATGCGCTGGATGACCGAGGCCGGGCTGGGCACGCCGCAGACCCAGCTCTGGGGGGTGCCGTCCTGCGTTCCCGCGCTCCAGGGCCTGGAGCACGCGGGCGCCAGTCTGTCAGCCGACGACATCGGCGCGATGCTCCAGTGGCCGGGCGTCGTCGCGCTGGGCGAGGTCATGGACTACCGGGCGGTCGTGGCCGACGAGCCGCGGATGCGCTCGATCGTGGACGCGGCGCGCGAGCGCGGGGTCATCCTGGACGGCCACTGCCCGAACCTCAGCGGCGCCGAACTCAGCGCGTACATGGCCACCGGTGTCGACTCCGACCACACCAAGAACCGCACCGAAGTCGTCCTGGAGAAGGCCAGGATGGGCATGCTGATGATGCTCCAGGAGAAGTGCCTGCTCCCCGAGGTCGTCGAGGCGCTGCTCGCGCTGCCGCAGCTGCCGCCGCTGTGCCTGGTCACCGACGATCTGGCCGCCGACCACATCCTGTCCACCGGTCACCTCGACCACATCGCGCGCGTCGCGGTGCGGGCCGGGCTGCCCGCCGTCGACGTGCTGCGCGCCCTGACCTGGAACCCGGCCCAGCGGCTGCGGCTGTACGACCGCGGGGTGGTCGCTCCGGGCAAGCGGGCCGACCTGGTCCTGCTCCGCGGCGACCTGGCCGCGTTCGACCCGGCGCTGGTGATCGCGGGCGGCCGCACAGTGGCGCGGGACGGGAAGCCGGCGTACGCGGCGGAGCCGGTCGCCGGTGCGCTGTCCGGCACCTTCGACGTCGAACCGCAGACCCCGGACGGCTTCCGCTGGCGTGTGGAGCTGCCGGACGGGGTGCACCGCTTCCGGGCGATGCGGGTCAACTCGCGCGACACCTACACCGAGGCCGCAGAGGCCGAACTGCCCGTCCAGGACGGCGAGGTGCAGTGGGAGGGCCGGGTGACCCTGGTCCGGGTGCGCAACCGCTACGGCCGCTCCGGTACGGTCTTCGCCCCGCTGCTCGGCCGTGAGCTGAGTGCGGGCGCGGTCGCGACGACGTACGCCCATGACAGCCACAACCTGGTCACGGTGGGGACCTCCCGGACCGCGATGGCCACGGCAGCGGCGGCGGTACTGGCCGACGGCGGCGGGGTCGCCGTCGTGCACGGCGACACGGTGGCGGCCAGGCTGCCCCTGCCGGTCGGCGGCGTGATGTCCCCTGCACCGGCCGAGGAGATCGCCGCGCAGTCGGGTGCGGTGCGCACCGCGCTGACCCAGTGGGGCTGGGAGCACCTCAATCCGTTCATGAGCGTGTCCACACTGACGCTCGCGGTGTCACCCAGCCTCAAGATCACGGATCTGTCGCTGGTGGACGTGGTCCGCAGGGAGCCGGTGGCGGCGACGGTGCCTGCCGCTCCCTGACCGGTTCTCCTTCCCGGCTCCTCCTCCCCCTCTCTCCCCTGATGCGGGAAACCGTCCGGCCTTCTCCCCTGATCCGGGAAGCCGTCCGGCGGTGTCCGCGGCGGTCTTCCGCTGCGCGCCGGGGGTGAAGGGTGTCAGCCTGGAGGGGCCGCGTGGTTCCCGCCGAGTCCGCGCCGACCGGTCGACGGACCTGCGGGGGCCGTGCGGGACGGGCGTACGTACGGGAAGTCCTGCGGCGTACGGACGGACACCTGGCACCGGCCAACGGGAAGGATCACGGTGATGGACCACCCCACCGAGAGCGACACCGGCAGCAAGACCGCCGGCGAGACAGCCGGCGGCACCGAGGGCAACGCCGGATACGGCAGGAAGCCGTTCAAGCGGTCGAGGAGCCACTTCGCCGACCGCGTCACGGCCGACGGCCGGGACGGCTGGCCCGTCGAGTCCGGGCGGTACCGGCTGGTGGTCAGCCGGGCCTGCCCCTGGGCCAGCCGCGCGCTGGTCTCACGCAGGCTGCTCGGCCTGGAGGACGCCCTCTCGCTGGGCATCACGGACCCGGTCCAGGACGACCGCAGCTGGCGCTTCACCCTCGACCCGGGCGGCCGGGACCCGGTCCTCGGCATCCGCTTCCTCAGCGAGGCGTACGACGCACGGGAGTCCGGCTACCCCGGTGGTGTCAGCGTCCCCGCGGTCGTGGACGTACCGAGCGGCCGGCTGGTCACCAACGACTTCCAGCAGATCACCCTGGACCTCGCCACCGAGTGGACCGCGCTGCACCGGCCCGGCGCGCCCGACCTGTACCCGGAGCGGCTGCGCGGCGAGATCGACGAGGTCATGGAGGGGATCTACCGGGACGTCAACAACGGGGTGTACCGGGCGGGATTCGCGTCGGAGCAGGGCGAGTACGAGGACGCGTACCGCGATCTCTTCCGGCGTCTCGACCTGGTGTCCGAGCGGCTGACCGGACAGCGCTATCTGGTGGGGGACACGATCACCGAGGCGGACATCCGGCTCTTCACCACGCTGGTGCGGTTCGACGCGGTCTACCACGGCCACTTCAAGTGCAACCGCTCGAAGCTGACCGAGGACCCGGTGCTCTGGGCGTACACCAGGGATCTGTACCAGACACCCGGTTTCGGCGACACGGTCGACTTCGACCACATCAAGCGCCACTACTACGGGGTGCACCGGGGCATCAACCCGACCGGCATCGTGCCGCTCGGCCCGGACCTGAGCGGCTGGCTCACCCCGCACTACCGGCAGGAGCTGGGCGGCCGTCCGTTCGGGGACGGCACACCGCCCGGGCCGCCCGCACCGGCCGAGGAGGTCCCGGCAGCCGGCCGGCCGCCGGAGTACTGACCGGCACCCGCCGCCGCG
>NZ_JAAGLN010000034.1 GCF_010548145.1 Streptomyces sp. SID10853 | reverse complement strand
TCACAGACGCAGACGATGGTCCACGAGTTCGACGACGCCGCGTACGCGCTGCGCGGCACCGGCGCCCGCGCGCTGATCGTCCGCGGAGCGGGGGAGCGGGCGTTCTGCTCCGGGTTCGACCTCGCCGAGGTCGGCGACATCCAGGCCATGGGAGTGCGGGAGTTCCTGCGGTTCCAGGAGGCCGCGACCGGCGGGCTGGCGGCGATCCGGCAGCTGCCGTTCCCGGTGATCGCCGCGATCCACGGGCCTGCCGTCGGCGGCGGCCTGGCGCTCCGCCGTACGCGAAGTCCTCGGCGGGCTCATCGCCGACGGGTGGCGGGTGACGGGATTCGACCGCGCCGGCTGGTACCTCCTCACAGACAAGGACACAAGGTGAAGCTCACCGGAGTCGAAGTCCGCCAGGTCCGGCTGCCGCTGGTGGCCCCCTTCCGTACGTCGTTCGGCACCCAGACCGAGCGCACGGCGCTGCTGCTCCGCGCGGTGGGTACCGACGCCGACGGCTGGGGCGAGTGCGTGGCGATGGCCGACCCGCTGTACTCATCGGAGTACACAGCCGCCTGCGCCGATGTGCTGCGCCGGTATCTCGTTCCCGCGCTGGGACGTCACCGGCGGCTGGACGCGGTGGGTGTCGGCCCCGCCCTGGAGCCGTTCAGGGGCCACCGCATGGCGAAGGCCGCGCTGGAGATGGCCGTACTCGACGCCGAACTGCGCACCCGCGGTGTGCCGTTGGCACGCGAACTGGGCGCCGTCCACGACCGGGTGCCGTGCGGGGTGTCCGTGGGCATCATGGACTCGGTGCCGGAGCTGCTCGACGCGGTGGCCGGCTACCTCGAAGAGGGCTATCGACGTATCAAGCTGAAGATCGAGCCCGGCTGGGACATCGATCCGGTCCGCGCGGTACGCGAGCGCTTCGGCGACGGCCTGCTGCTCCAGGTCGACGCCAACACCGCCTACACCCTTGCCGATGCCCGGCACCTGGCCAGGCTCGACCCGTTCGGGCTTCTGCTGATCGAGCAGCCGCTGGACGAGGAGGATCTCCTCGGCCATGCGCAGCTGGCCGGCGCCTTGGCCACACCGGTCTGTCTGGACGAGTCGATCACCTCAGCCCGCACCGCGGCGGCGGCGATCACCCTGGGCGCGTGCAGCATCGTGAACATCAAGCCCGGCCGGGTCGGCGGCTATCTGGAGGCCCGCCGTATCCACGACGTGTGCGCGGCGCACGGTGTACCCGTGTGGTGCGGCGGCATGCTGGAGACCGGCCTGGGGCGCGCCGCGAACATCGCGCTGGCCGCGCTGCCGGGCTTCACACTGCCCGGTGACGTCTCCGGATCCGGCCGCTTCTACCGGGACGACATCACCGAGCCGTTCGTGCCGGCCGACGGCCACCTCCCGGTGCCGGACGGGCCAGGACTCGGTGTCGAGCCGCTCCCGGGCGCCCTGGAGGAGTTCACCGTCGGCACGGAGTGGATCCCCGTGTGACGGGACTTGTACGACGTACCCGGTGTGACGGGACCTGTCTCGCGGGGCCCTGGGGCGGGACCTGCGGGACGATTCCTGTGTGGCGGTGCCTGCGTGGCGGGGCCCCTGTGACGGGAACTGGGCGGCGGGGCTCTTGTGCCGACCGGCGGGAGCACCGCACAATCCCGTCCACACCGGCGAGGAGCGGCCGCAAGCACTGTCTGGGTGGACCGGGGGTACAGGGCACGGTGAACACACAACCGCGGGCCAGCCTCAGGCGGGTCCTGGAAGACCTCGGCACGACGCTGCTCGACCTGGTGTGCGGCGACCCGGACACGGCGGACGAGATCGGCGGTGTCGTCATCCACGACGCGCTGGACGAACCGGTGCTGCCCCGGCAGGCGCTGGTGCTCGGCGTCGGCGTCCACGGGGCGGACGAGACCGTCCGGCTGCTCACCGCCCTCGGCGACGCGGGCGCGGCGGCGCTGGTGGTCCGCGCGCCCGTACCGGCCGACGCTGCGGTCACGGCGGCGGCGCAGCGGTCGGGGGTGGCACTGCTCGCGCTGACCCGCGGCGCCTCCTGGGCCCAGCTCGCCGCGCTGCTGCGCTCGCTGCTCGCGGACGGCGATGTCGGCGAGACGGGCCCGCAGGTGCTGGGCGGCACCCCGTCCGGCGATCTGTTCGCCCTGGCCAACGCGGTGGCCGCGCTCCTCGACGCCCCCGTCACCATCGAGGACCGCAGCTCCCGCGTCCTGGCCTTCTCCGGCCGCCAGGACGAGGCCGACCGCTCCCGGGTGGAGACCGTACTGGGCCGCCAGGTCCCGGAGCGGTTCACCCGCTTCCTCGAGGACCGCGGGATCTTCCGCTCCCTCTACCGCAGCGACCAGCCGGTGCACGTCGACCCGCCCGAGACCGACGGATTCCACATCCCGCGCGCCGCGATCGCCGTACGCGCAGGGGACGAAGTCCTGGGATCCATCTGGGCCGTCGTCCCCACCCCGCTCACCCCGCAGCGCGGCCAGGCGCTGCGCGAAGGGGCCAAGCTGGTCGCCCTGCACATGCTGCGGCTGCGGGCCGGAGCCGATGTCGAGCGCCGGCTCCGCGCCGATCTGGTCTCCACCGCGCTGGAAGGGGGACCGGGCGCCGCCGAGTCGCTGGGCAGACTCGGACTGACCGACTACGCGGGCGTGGTCCTGGCCCTGGCGGTGCCCGACCCGCCCGAGCTGACCGGCTCGACCGATCTGCACGCCCAGCACACGGCCGAACGCCAGCGTCTGGCCGATGCGTTCGCCATGCACCTCTCCGCCATCCACGCCCGCGCCGCCACGGCGCTCATCGGGGACGTGGCCTACGGCATCCTCCCGGTGGCGCTCGACCGGACGGACGCGGAGGAGCGGGCGGCCCGCACCGGCACCGACTTCCTCACCCGCATCGGGGACCGGCTGGCCCCGCTGATCGGCATCGGTCCGATGGCCCGTGACAGCAGCGCACTGGCCCGCTCCCGCGAAGGAGCCGACCGGGCGCTGCGCGTCCTGCGCGCCAACGGAGGCCCGCGCAGGCTCGCCCGTATCTCCGACGTCCATGTCGAGGCGCTCCTGCTGGACCTCGCCGACCTCGCCGCCGAGCGGGGCGACCCACCGACCGGCCCGCTGGCCAGGCTGGTCGACTACGACCAGCAGCACGACTCCCAGCTGGCCGACACCCTCCGCGTCTGGCTCAGCGCCTTCGGAGACGTCCCGGCGGCCGCCGAAGCGATGTACGTCCACCAGAACACCTTCCGGTACCGCCTGCGCCGTGCCACCGAAGTCGCCGGGGCCGACCTCACCGACCCCGACGTCCGCTTCGCACTGATGCTGCAACTGCGCCTGCTGCCCGGGTTCACTCCGGGCAGTACTCCGCGTCGATGACCGCCTCGCTGTTCCCCGCCCAGTCGCCGTTGAAGTTGAAGGCCAGCGAATGGGTGCCGTCCGCCGAGGTCACGGCCTGGGAGGCCGAGCCCTGGATGTTGCCGCCGTGGCCCCAGACCGTGACGCCGCAGGACGGTGAGAACTTCATCAGCCCCAGGCCGTACGCGGTGATCATTCCGTAGCCGCTGACCGGGACGGTGGTCGTCATCTCCTTGAGCTGCTCCGCGGGCAGCAGTCTGCCGCCCAGCAGGGCCGAGTAGAAGCGGTCCAGATCGGCAGAGGTGGAGATCATCGCGCCCGCCGACGCGGCGGCCGACGGGTTGAGCTCGGTGACGTCGTACGTCGGGTCGGACGGCTGCGGTGTCAGGGAGAGCTTGGAGTACGCCCGGGAGCTCGGCACCGGCATCGACGACGCGGTGCGGGGGACGGAAGTGCCGTACAGGCCGAGGGGTTTGATGATGCGCTGCTCGATCTCGTCCTCGTACGAGTGGCCGGTGACCTTCTCGATGATCATTCCGGCGAGGATGTAGTTGGTGTTCGAGTAGCTCCAGCTCGTGCCCGGGTCGAAGAGCGGCTTCTGACGCAGCGCGATCTCCACCAACTGCGCGGGCGTGTAGGTGTCGTAGCGGTGCTCCAGGAACTTCACGGTGAAGCCGTTCTCCAGGAACTCCGGGTCGGTCGTGTAGCTGGGGATCCCGCTGGTGTGGTTCAGCAGCTGCCGCACGGTGACGCGGCGGCCGTCGTTGCCGTTGCCCCGCACCACTCCCGGCAGCAGCGTGTCGACCGTACTGTCGAGGTCGACCCTGCCCTCCGCCTCCAGCTGGAGCATCACCGTCGCGACGAAGGTCTTGGTCATGCTGCCGATCCGGTAGCGGTCGACCGGCGAGCGCGGCGCACCCGTCTTGAGGTTCCCCACGCCCGAGGTGCCCGTCCAGACCGAATTCGCCTCAGTGGCCTGCCCGGTGACCCCGGGGACGCCGTCCTTGACCGCGGTGTCCATGGCCTGCTGGGTCTGTGCATGCCCAGGGCCCGCGACGGCCGACGCGGGCGAGGTGAACGAAGCGGCGGTCAGAGCCGCCGCTGCCACCAGGCCCACCGCGCCGATCCCGATCCGTGCTGTGCGTGCTGTCATCTGCTGCCCCTCCGGGTTCTCGAACTGGTGATGTCCGGAAGGTAGGGGCAGACGCCGGGCCGCCGCTTCGTCGCGGACGACAACGCGGAACGGCACGCTCATCGGGGACGACGAACGGGGGACGAGCGGAGAGGGCAAGGGGTGATTTGCCCCGGACTGGGGCCGGTTCGGGGTTCATCCCCGCGCAAGCGCATTGACGGAGCAGCACTCGGCGGGCAAAGATCACAGAAAGTTGACAACGTTGTCACAGGAAGGATCGCGATGAGAGCATGGAAACGCGCGTTCACCGCCGTGCTGCTCGCCACCACCATGGCCGCGGCATCGGCCACCCCCGGCATCGCGGATGCCAGGGAGCGGGGGCCGCAGTTCGCCGGTGACCCCACCACGCTGGTCGACACATCGATCGGCAACAACGGCGACGGGACCACGTTCCCGGGTGCCACCGTCCCGTTCGGCATGGTGCAGCTGAGCCCGGACACGCAGCTCAACCAGTACGCCTCCTATGACTACAAGCAGGACACGATCCTCGGCTTCAGCCACACGCACCTCTCGGGCGTCGGCTGCCAGACCATGGGCAACTTCCGTTTCATGCCGACCACCGGCGCGGTCACATCGTCCGACCCGGCGCAGTACGGTGCGAAGTTCAGCCACGACAACGAAACCCGCGCACCCGGCTACTACGGGGTGAAGCTCGACAACGGCATCCGGGCCGAGCTCTCCGCCACGCAGCGGACCGGCCAGCACCGCTACACGTACCCCGCCGGATCGGGCCCCGAGAACATCCTCATCGAGACCGGCCAGAGCAACGGCAGCACCTATGCCGGCGACGTCCACGTCGTCGGCAACGACACCGTCGAAGGCTGGCTCCAGGGCGGCAACTTCTGCGGTGAGACCGGCAAGGAGCGCTACCGGATCTACTTCAGCGCCAAGTTCGACCGGAAGTTCGCAAGCTTCGGCACCTGGACCGACGGCACCATCACCCCGAACCGGCGCGACGCGTCGCGCGGTACCGAGCGCGCCGGCGCCTATGCCACCTTCGACCCGGCCAAGGGTCACCAGGTCGGCACATCGGTGGGCCTGTCGTACACGTCCATCGACGGCGCGCGCCTCAACCGCAGGGCCGAGCAGCCGAAGTCGTTCGACAAGGCCCGCAGCGCCGCGCACCACACCTGGCAGGAGGAGCTGAATCGGATGCGGGTGGCCGGCGGCAGCACCGCCGACCGGCGCACGTACTACAGCGCGCTCTACCACTCGCTGCTGCACCCGTCGGTCGGCTCCGATGTGGACAACCGCTACCGCGGCTTCGACGACCGGGTGCACCGCGCGGACTCCACCTACTACCAGATGTTCTCGCTCTGGGACACCTACCGCTCGCAGAACCAGCTGGTGGCCCTGCTGAACCCGGACAAGGCCACCGACATGGCCAAGTCCGTGCTGCACATCTACCAGGACGGTGGCTGGCTGCCGCGCTGGGCGCTCGGCAACAGCGAGACCAACGTGATGAGCGGCGACCCCGTCACGCCCTGGATCGTCGACATCTACAACCGCGGCCTGCTCGACAGACGCACCGCTGACCAGCTCTTCGGCGCGCTGTGGAAGAACGCCAACGAAGTCCCCGCTGACCAGTCGCTCTTCCGCGGCCGGGACGGCAACCCCACGTACGTCAAGAACGGCTGGGTCGGCTACCAGGACCTGCCCGGGTACAAGTACGGCGACAGCCGCCAGTCCGGCTCGGCCACGCTCGAGTACTCGCTCGCCGACTGCGCCCTGTCGACGATGGCCGGCGGTCTCGGCCACAAGGCCCAGGCGGCGACGCTCGCCTCGCGCTGCGACAACTTCACCAAGCTGTGGGACCCCACCGTCACCTCGCAGGGCTTCTCCGGCTTCCCGGTGACGAGGAACGCGGACGGCACCGTCGCGGGTGACCCCGATCCCGCGCAGGCCGGCGCGTTCCACGAGGGCACCGCGTGGCAGTACGAATGGCTCGCGCAGCAGGACCCGCAGACGCTCTTCGGGCTCATGGGCGGCCCTTCGCAGGCCGAGCAGCGGCTCGACAAGTTCTTCGACATGCCGACCGTGCTCACCGACCCGGCGAAGGCCGCTTCGGACTCGTGGGTGACCGGCGCCTACGACTACCACAACAACTTCGCGTTCAACCCCAACAACGAGCCGGACTTCCACGCGCCGTGGATGTACACGTGGACGGGCGCACCGTGGAAGACCTCCGCCGTGCTGCGCGCGATGCGGACGCTTTTCACCGACGACGTGTACGGAATGCCCGGCAACGACGACCTCGGCGCCACCTCGTCGCTGCTGGTCTTCGCGATGGCAGGCATCTTCGAGCCCCAGCCCGGGTCCGCCACCTACGTGATCAGCGCGCCCATGTTCGAGAAGGTCGAGATCCGGCCCGGACACGGACGTACGATCAGCATCGACGCCCGGGGCGCCGACGCGTCGAAGCTCCAGTACGTGTCCTCCGTGGCCACCGGCAAGGGTGCGCTGCACCGGAGCTGGCTGTCGCACAAGGACCTGCTCCGCTCCGGCACGATCAGCGTCGAACTCTCCGACAGGCCCACGCGTTGGGGAGCCGGTTCCGCTCCGCCTGCCATGGCGGCGCACTGACGCCGGGAGCTGACGACGGGCCCCCTGAGCCCCGGCCCTGAACCCGGGTGCGGCCCCTCACGCGAGGGGCCGCACCCAGGGCTTCACCGGTCGCCGGGTGCGGCCAGCCACTCGGCGATCCGGCCCGGGTGGTCCGTGGTCACGGCGTCCGCCCCGATCTCCACCCAGCGGAGCAGCTGGGCGCGGTCCGCGGTGGGCCAGGCGTCCACCTGGATACCGGTCTCGTGGCAGCGGTCCACGAGCTCCCGGGTGAGCTCGGGCTTCAGCTCCGGGCAGACCCAGGTGGCCTTGAGCTCCAGCGCCTCCTTGATCATCTCGTCGCCGGGGTGGTGGGTGATCAGGCCGCGGGGGACGTGCGGCAGCCACCGGGCGGCCTCTTCCACCGCCGCCCTGCTGAAGGAGGTCAGCACCACCGACCCGGGCAGCGGGGTGTGGCGCTCCCGCTCGGCCAGGGCCTGCACGGCTTCCAGTGCCTTGATCTCGATCTGGACGACGTCCCCGCAGACCTCCATCGCCTCGTCGAAGGTGGGAATGCGCTCCCCGTCCCCGGCGTCCAGTGCCTGGAGGTCGGCCAGGGTGAAGTCGGCGACGAGGCCGGTGCCGTCGGTCGTACGGTCCACGGCCTTGTCGTGGACGACGACAAGCCGGCCGTCCGAGGTGAGCCGGATGTCGAGTTCGATGCCGTCGGCGCCGAGAGCGAGAGCCCGCCGGAAGGACCGCAGGGTGTTCTCCGGCTCGTCGGCCCGGGCTCCACGGTGCGCGTACACCACAGGGCGCCTCACGGGGTGGTTCACAAGTGCTCCTCGATCATGGGGCCATAACGGTCAACACCCTTGCGCAGCTGGTCGGCGACCTCCGCGAAGGCGTGCTGTGCGGGGGTGTTCGCGGACCATATGCGCTGCAGCGCGGTGTAGATACGTACATTCGCATTCGGGATCGTCATGCGCACCTGGTCGCAGGCGCGTGTGAGGTCCAGCTGCCGGACGGCCGTCGCGAAGTTCGGCTCGTCCTTCATCAGTGTGGCGAGGACGGGTTCCTTGACCGCCGCCGGCACCACGGGCAGATAGCCGGTCTCGACGGCCCACTGCGCGGCGTTCTCGGGGCGGGCCAGGAAGCGCACGAACCGGGCCGCGGCCTCCTTGCGTTCCCGTGGTACGCGCTTGAATATGCCCAGGCCGCCGCCGCCCGTGTTGACCGCGAACTTCTCCTTCTTCGGCAGGAAGCCGGTGCCCAGCTCCCAGCCGTTCGCCTTCGCCATCTCGTTGATCTTCTTCAGGCCGCCGGTTGAGGTGACGAGCGTGGCGATCAGCTGGTTGCCCATGTCGGCGGTGGGCTCGGTCGCCATGTAGGCGATCCTGTCCTTGAAGATCAGCTTGCGCTGCCACTCGCCCGCCGCCACGGCGCCGCCCTCGTCGAGGGTGACGTCCATGCCCCTGGAGATCGCCCCGCCCCACTGCCAGGCGCTGCACTGGAACTGCCAGTCCCCGTCGACCTTCTGGTACGCCTCCAGGGCCACCCGTTTGCCGCCCACGCTCAGCCGGGAGATGTGGTGCGACCAGTCGTAGAGCTCGTCGTAGCTCTCCGGGGGGCGTACCGGGACGCCGGCCTTCTTGAAGAGGGTCTTGTTGTAGTAGAAGAGCGGCGTGGAGCGGGCCAGCGGCAGCCACCAGGTGTGTCCCTTGCGGACGCCCTCGCTGAGCAGCCGCGGATTGTAGGTCCGCTCCAGCTCGCCCTGGGCGAAGTAGCTGTCCCAGGGTTCCAGGGCGTCACCGAAGTAGAACTTGTACCACTTGACGTCGGACAGCACGCACAGGTCGGGGGCCTGGGCGCCGAGGAGGCTGATGACCGCCTTCTGGGCGCAGTCGTCGTAACTCCCCTGGAACTGCACCTCCACGTAGACGTCCCGCTGCTCGCGGTTGAAGGCGTCGACGAGTTTCTGCAGGGCCGGGCCCACCGGATCCGCGAACGTCGACCAGAGCACCACCCTGGTGCGCCCCCGGAACGCGCCGGGCACCGAACCGCCGGGCTGTGCGACGGTCCCCGTGGTCTGGCCGCAGGCGCTCAGCGCCGCGGCCAGACCGAGTCCCGCTCCTGCCCCGAGCACCTTGCGCCTGCCGAGCACGGGGCCCGCGGATCCCCGCGGCGACGTCCGCGTCATTTTCCGGCTCCCTGGGTCAGCCCGGCGATGATGTAGCGCTGGGCGAAGAAGAACATGACGAGCACCGGCGCGATCACCATGACGGCACCGGCGAGGATCGCCCCCCAGTTGGCGAAGGTCTCGGTGTTCTGGAGGAAGAGCAGCCCGATGGGGAGGGTCCGCATGTCCGCGCTGCTGGTGACGATCAGGGGCCAGATGAAGTCGTTCCACTTGCCGACCATGACGACCAGGGCGACGGTGATCACCATCGGACGCGACATCGGCAGCACCACCCGGAAGAGGATGCGCAGATGCCCGGCCCCGTCGATCCTCGCCGCGTCCGTGATCTCCTGAGGCAGGGTCAGCATGTGCTGGCGCAGCAGGAAGGTGCCGAAGACCGAGCCGAGGCCCGGTGCTATCAGGCCCGCGTAGGAGTTGACCCAGCCGAGCTGGGCGATGGTCAGGAAGTTCGGCAGCAGCGTGACGTGGCCCGGCACCATCATCGCGCCCAGCAGGAACAGGAAGAGGATCTTCTTGCCGGGGAACGGCAGGAAGACGAACGCGTAGGCGCACAGCAGGGCGGCGGTCAGCTCGATCGCGGTGCCGGCGACGGACACGATCAGGGTGTTGAGGAAGAAGCGGCCGAACGGCGCGGCGTTCCAGGCGTCGGCGAAGTTGGACCAGTGCAGCTCCGTGGGGATCCAGTGCGGGGGGTAGCTGTAGATCTGCGGATTGGTCTTCAGCGCCGATGAGAGCAGCCAGTACAGCGGGCCGCCCGCGATGACGGCGACCAGGACGAGCAGCGCGTACAGGCCGAGGCGCCGGGCGCGGCGGCTGCCGGAGCGGCCGTGTGTGGCGACCTGCCGGGTGTCGGGGCGGGCGTCCGGCGGGGAGTCGGTGACTGTCACTGGTAGTGCACCTTTCGCTGGAGGAAGCGCGCCTGGAACCCAGTGATCAGCAGCAGCACGACGAACATGATCATCGCGCCGGCCGAGGCCCGGCCCGCGTCGAAGGTGCGGAAGCCCTGGTCATAGATGAACCAGCTGAGGATCGAAGTCGAGGTCCCCGGACCGCCGTTGGTCATCACGGCGATCACGTCGAACGCCTGGAAGGTGCTGATGGTGCAGGTCACCAGCAGGAAGAAGGTGACGGGCGAGAGCAGCGGCAGGATGATGCGACGCAGCCGTGTCCACGCCCCGGCCCCGTCCAGAGCCGCTGCCTCGAACACGTCCCTGGGCAGGCCCTGCAGGCCGGCGAGGTAGACCACGGCGACGAAGCCGGTGTTCTTCCAGAGGTAGACCAGGACGAGACCGGACAGCGCCCACTTGGAGTCGGTCATCATCGCCGGCGCGGCCAGACCGATGGGGGCCAGCAGGGGGCGTATCAGCCCGTAGTTGGGGTCGAAGACGAACAGCCACAGGGTGCCCACAGCGGCTCCGGAGAGCACGTACGGGGCGAAGGCCAGCGTCCGTACGGCGTCCCGCCCGCGCAACCGCTGGTTGAGCAACAGGGCGGTGCCGAGGCCGAGTACCAGTCCGCCCGCGACGATTCCGACGACGAACAGCACGGTCGTCCACAGGCTGCCGCGGAAGTCGGGATCGGCGAACAGCGACGTGTAGTTGTCCAGACCGATCAGGTGCCAGGACGAGGAGACCATGTCCCAGTCGGTGAGGCTCAGATAGGCGTTGTAGATCACCGGCCAGTAGGCGAAAACCAGCAGGAAGAGGAAGTTGGGGGCAGCGAAAGCGGCGAACAGCAGGTACTCGCGCCGTCTGCGCCACGCGCGGGTCCTGGGCCTTGCCCCGCCGGCAGCCGCCGGGCCAGGTGAGGCGGCTCTGCCGTCCTGTATCAAGTCGGTCGTCAAGACAGCGTTGTCCTTCCGGCGAACCGTACAGCGCGCCCGGCTGGGCGCCGTGTCGGCCCAGGAATACCAACAAAGTGAACGAGAAGAGAACACTCCTGCGTGTTACGAATTGACAGCCAGGGCGCCGGGGGCCCCTCGGCGGAACCTGTGATTTCCGCCCTGATCAGGCGCTTTCCCGGGAGACGGTGGGCCGCTGTCCGTCTCACATCCGGCGTGTGAAGAAGGCCGGCCCGGCCCGACGGCGCCGTGTGGCGGGGCGCCGGTCCCCGGCCCCGTACTCCAGGAGGCGCCCAAGGCGGGGCATGTTACTCAACCGGCTGATGGCCGAAGGACATCCCCCATGAGGCCCCGTCGCCCGAGCGGCGTGTTTGCATATGTTCATGATCGTTAATGAATCGGAAACAAGCGCACAGCGGACGTACATAGATCACATCCTGGAGCGCTGGCAGCAGGACGAGGACGCCGAGGCACTCGTCCAGGGCACGCAGCGGCTCACCCGGGGGGAGGCCAGGCGGCGGCTGTTCCGGCTGGGGCACGCGCTGCGCCGTCAGGGGCTCGCGCCCGGCGACGGAGTGGGGCTTTTTCTGGCCAACCGTGTGGACTCCGTCCTGGTGCAGCTCGCGGTCCACCTCATCGGCTGCCGTGTCGTGTTCCTGCCGCCCGAGCCGGGGCCCGGCGAACTCGCCGCCCTGGTCGAGCAGTCCCGGGCGCGCGCCGTGGTCACCGACCCGGTATTCGCGGAGCGGGCCGCAGCCGCGGCCCGCCACAGCGTCCACGCCCCCGTGCTCCTCAGCCTCGGGCCCTGCGATCAGCAGTGCGCGGATCTGCTGGCGCTGGAGGCCGAGTGCCCGGCGGAACGCCCCGACGGCGTACCGGTACCGGGAGCGGACGAGGCCGTCACCGTCCTCTACACCGGCGGCACCCTGGGCCGTCCCAAGCTCGCCGCGCACAGCCACCGGCTCTATGACGTACTGATGGACCTGGCGGAGGGCGCCCCGGACGACTCCCGGCCGGCGGTCTTCCGCACCGCGGAACCGGGTACGGACCGCGTGCTCGCGGCCACGCTGCTCACCCACGGCAGCGGCCATCTCACCGCGCTTCAGGCCCTTATGACAGGCTCGCCCCTCGTCGTGCTGCCCGAGTTCGAAGCGGGCGCGGCGCTGACCGTGCTGCGCGAGGAGCGGATCACCGCCACCATGTTCGTACCGCCGATGCTGTACGCGCTTCTCGACCACCCGGAGTGCGAGCCGGGGGCCCTCCCCGCACTGCGGCGGATCGTCGTCGGGGGCGCGGCCACCTCGCCCAGCCGGCTGCAGCAGGCGGTCGAGTTCTTCGGGCCCGTACTCAGCCAGGGCTACGGGCAGTCGGAGGCGCTCGGTATCGCCGCGTTCGGTGCGGACGACCTCGCGTCGGCGGCAGCCCGGCGGCCCGAACTCTGGCGCAGCTGCGGCCGCGCGATCTCCGACACCGAGATCGAGATCCGGGGTGAGGACAGCGCGGATGCGCTCCCCGTCAGCCAGGTCGGCGAGGTCTGTGTCCGGGGCAAGAGCGTGATGCTCGGCTACTACGAAGACCCGGAGCGCACCGCCGATGCGCTGCACGACGGCTGGCTGCGCACCGGGGACCTGGGCTACCTCGACGCCGACGGGTACCTCTATCTCGTCGACCGCGCCAAGGACATCATCGTCACCGGGAGCACCAGCGACAACGTCTACTCCCGGGTCCTGGAGGACTTCCTGCTCACCCTGCCCGGCGTGCGCAACGCGGCGGCACTGGGCGTCCCGGACGCGGAGTACGGCGAGGCCGTACAGATCTTCCTGGCCACGGCCGACGGCGCCGACATCGACCCGGACAAGGTCGGCGCCGCGGTGACCGCAGAACTGGGAGACCTGTACACGCCCCGGAAGACGGTCCTGCTCGACCGGCTGCCGACGACCAAGGTCGGCAAGGTGGACAAGAAGGCGCTGCGCGCGGCGTGGACGGGCGAGACGGTGGGCGCCACACCGTAGGCGGCGCGCCGGCCCGCTCAGGAACCACCGAGTGCGTACAGGAGTGCTGGGCGTCCCACACCCGTGCGCAGCGCTTCTACGCCCGGCACGGCCGGCGGCAGGACGGACGGGCGGGCGGACGGTGTACGCCGTCCGGGGCCGAGGCAGCACGCCCGGTGACGGCTGACGCTCGGACTCGTGCGCACCCGGATGCCCGCAAAACCGGTTGAGCCCGCACCCCGCAACGGTGTTGGCTGGCGGCACCGGACTGTCAGTACCGCAGGTGTCCGCCTGGCTGGAGCAGGGAGTTGGCCGTGCAGGACATGGGTGTCGACCCCGTTGCCCACAATCGGGCGGCCTGGGACAAGTGTGTCCAGGAGGGCAACGAGTGGACGAGGCCGGTGAGCGCCGAGGACGTCGAGCGCGCCCGCAGGGGCGACTGGTCGATCGTTCTCATCGGGCGTGAGCCGGTCGACCGCTCCTGGCTGCCGCCGGACCTGACCGGCAAGGACGTGTTGTGCCTGGCCTCCGGCGGCGGCCAGCAGGGCCCGATCCTCGCCGCCGCGGGGGCGAGGGTCACCGTATTCGACAACTCTCCCCGCCAGCTCGGCCAGGACCGGATGGTGGCGGCGCGCGACGGACTCGAACTGCGCACCGTCCTGGGCGACATGCGCGACCTCAGCGCCTTCGGCGACGCAGCATTCGACGTCGTGTTCCATCCGGTCTCCAACCTGTTCGTACCGGACTTGGCAGCGGTGTGGCGTGAGTGCTTCCGCACCCTGCGGCCGGGCGGAACCCTGCTCGCGGGCTTCCTCAACCCTGATGGGTACTTGTTCGACCACGAGGCACTCGACGAGCGCGGTGAGCTGGTCGTCGTACACAAGCTGCCCTACAGCGACGTCACGCAGTACTCCGCCGAGGAACGCGCCGCGAAGTTCGGTGCGGATGCCCCTCTTGAATACAGCCACACCCTCACCGGCCAGATCGGCGGGCAACTCGCCGCCGGGTTCGTCCTCACCGGCTTCGCGGAAGCACCGCACCAATCCGACGCATCCGCTCAGTACATGTCGAACTATTTTGCGACGCTGGCGGTCAAGCCGGGCTGAGCCGGCGGCTCCGGAAGTCAGGCTCTGCGCCGGCCGGCTCAGTGGCCGTCGGTACGGACGGTTGCTCTTCGTTCTTCGTTCCAGCAGTCGGCCGACCGGCGGCCCGGTGACCGGCGTCAGCCGATCTGTTCGGCCAGGGCGACGATGATGCCCGCCGGGCCCCGGAGGTAGCAGAGCCGGTAGAAGCTCTCGTACTGCGCCACCTCGCCGAGGAGTTCGGCCCCGTGGGGCCGCAGGCGGGCGAGGGTGGCGTCGATGTCGTCGACGGCGAACATGACGCGGTGCAGGCCCAGTGTGTTGGGCGGCGGGTTCGCCGGCTCGGCGGCGGACGCGGCCGGGGTGTGGTATTTGGACAGCTCAAGCTTGCTGTGGCCGTCCGGGGTCCGCATCATGGCGATGTCGCTCCGGATGCCGTCGAGCCCGACGGTTTGGTCCGCCCAGACGCCTTCGACCTGTCCTCTGCCTTCCAGCTCCATGCCGAGGTCGGTGAAGAACGCGACCGCCGCTTCCAGGTCGTCAACGACGATGCCGACATTGTCCATTCGCTGAATAGTCATGCCACCGAGCATATGGACCGCGGTGAGCCACCTCCGGTTTGCCGGAGGCGACGCGCCGCGCCGGGTGGTGGCCCACAGATGTCGCGGCGGACGCAACGGACTCTGCCGGAGATCGTTGATCACCGTATGAGAAAAACCACCGCAGCGCGGCAGTTGCGCGTTCTGATCACCGTCTCCGCCCTGACGCTCGGCGTCGCGGGCGCGGGAGGCACACCGGCGAGCGCGGCAGCTCGTGGTTGCCCGGCGGGGGAGGTCTTCGCCACGAACAACACCGCGGTCATCACGGATCCGGCCGACCCCCGTCTCAAGACCCGCCTGACGCGTTTTGATCACGAGGTGCGCGGGATCATCCATGCCAACGGCGCGCGGCCCGGCGCATCGGAGCTGCTCGACGGGATCTTCTGGTCCGGCGACCTCAAGCAGGCCACCTACGAGCGCTCCCGTGAGTTCGACATCAACAGGGCCGGCCGGGACGGGCTGCACCACATCGCGGGCGTCATCGCCAAGCAGTACCACCAGGAGTCGGTGCTGACCTTCCGCTGCCTGCCGCGTACCTCGCCGGAGACCGACGCGGCCGAAATCCAGGCTTCCGGTGTCAGTGCCACCCGGCTGCATGACGCGCTGGTCGCGGACCCCGAGGCCCGCGACAAGCTGGGGGGCGGTTCAGTCACCCTCGGCGGACGGCTCGTCCTCGTCGTCCCGCGGGCGGATCTGTCGCTGGCCGAGAAGTTCACGAAGAACCTCGGTGTCGACTGGAACACGGTCGAAGTGCGTTACGGGGAAAGGGAGTTCGTGAGCTGAGCCGCAGCTGAACGGTACGAGGCGCGACCGGGCGCTCAGGCCGACTCCTCGTCGTGCGGTTCGTCGTGCGGTTCGTCGTGCAGTACGGGAGCGTAGGAGATGCCGACGATCAAGCCGTCGTCCGTGAGGACCCGGGTCACTGTCTGTCCCCACGGCTCCGTACGGGCTGGATGCAGCGATGTGAAGCCCGCGCGCTCAAGCTCGTCACCCGCCGCTGCGACAGCGTCCGCGTCCTCGACCTCGAACTCGATCGACGCCTGGGGGACCACCCGGCCGGCGGGCCACGTCGGCGTGCCGAAGCACGCCTCGGCCGCCTGCGAAAGCGGCCACACACCGAAGTGCTTGCTGCCCGGGATGTTCCCGCTGGAGTAGTAGCCGTCGCCCTCACCCTCCAGCGGGAGGCCGAGGGCCTCGACGAAGAGTCTGCGGCTCTGCGGCGGATCCGCGACCACGACCGCCGTACTCGTGATGAAGAGAATGTTCATGCGCCGGAGCCTATGGGCCGTGTCCGGCAGGAGGCGGGAACGCCGGCAGCGTGGACGTGTCCTGGCCGGGAGCAGGCTCCTGAGGGGACGCCCGGCGGCGAGGCAGCCCCTGGCCTCACCGCCAGGGGCTGCCGGTGCTCGGCCTCGGAGCCCGGTCAGCATCCAGCCGGGGCCCCAGCCGGCTGGCCGGCCGAGAGTCCGGCCGTTCCGGCTAGCGTTTGATGCCCACGCCCGCCAGCAGGCTGATCTGGGCGTCCGCGATCTCCGGCTCGCCCGCGGCCGGTTCGGCGGCCCGCCAGCGGTGGCAGCAGCAGATGCCGGGGGCGATCAGGTCGAGCCCGTCGAAGAAGCGGCCGACGTCGCTGTGCGAACGGAACTTCACCGGCGTCCCGGAGTTGGTGTAGACCTCCGCGACATGGTTCCAGGTGTCGGGGTCGAAGTCCGGCGTGCAGTGGTTCATGGCGAGCGCGCTGCCCGCCGGGAGCGGGTCCAGCAGCCGGCGGACGATGCTGTACGGGTCGTGCGGGTCGGTGATGAAGTGCATCAGAGCGTTGAGGGAGAGGGCGATGGGCTGGTCGAAGTCCAGGACGCCCGAGTCCTCCACGGCGCTCATCAGCGCGTCGGGGTCGGTGGCGTCGGCCTCGACGTAGGCCGTGCGGCCCTGTGTCGTACTGCGCATCAGGCGTTCGGCGTACTTGAGGACGAGCGGGTCGTTGTCGGCGTACACGACGCGGGCCTCGGGCACCACGGACTGGGCGATCTGGTGCAGGTTGGGCTCGGTGGGGATGCCCGTGCCGATGTCGAGCCACTGGCGGATGCCGTGCTCCTGCGCCAGCACCTTGGTGGCCCGCTGCATGAACGCCCGGTTCTCGCGGGCGGTCACGTAGAGACCGGGGTGGGCCTCGGCCGCGACCAGGGCCGCTTCCTTGTCGACTTCGAAGTGGTCCTTGCCACCGAGGAAGTAGTCGTACATCCGGGCCGAGTGCGCCCTGCTCGTGTCGAGATCCCGGCCGGCCTGCCTGGTGGTCATGTTCTCCCCTTCATCTGTCTGTCTGTCGGCCCGGAAGCCAGGTACGGGACCGGTGTCGGTGTCCTTGTCCCTCTTGCCCGCCGTCGGTTCACCCGGCGGCCAGGTGATCGGCCAGACCCTCCTTGACCCCGCGGACGAAGGCGCCGATCTCCTCCGGCGTGTAGATCAGCGCCGGCCCGGCCGGGTCGGTCGACTGCCGGACGGCCACACGGCCGTCCGTGAGTTGCTTCGTCTCGACGCACTGGCCGCCGTTCGGCCCGCTCCACGGGCGTTCCCAGCCCTGTTCGCCGAGCTCGCGCGCCGGCATGCCGTTGTAGATGCTCCCGTCGGTGACCGTCATGAGTACTCCTTGCGCATGCGGTTCAAGAGCGCCTTGCTGTCATCGGACGACGTCTGCAGCGACATACGGGAGTGTGCCTCGAGATGGGAGACGACATCCGCGCGCTGGTCGAGATAGACGGCGGCGGACAGGAGTTCGCTGTAGACGATGTCCGGCAGCTCGGGTTCCTCGAAGCGGAAATACGTGAAAGGTGCGCACGCTCCGATGTGCGCACCCGCCGTGAAGGGCACGATGTCCAGGCTGACGTGCGGGAGTTCGGTGATGTCCAGGAGCCGCTCCAGCTGCTCCCGCATCACCTCGGGGCTGCCCACCGTCCGGTGCAGGACGGCTTCCTCCATGACCACCCACAGCGTGGGAGCGTCCTCCCGCTCCAGCAGGCTCTGGCGGCGCAGCCGCAGCTCCACGCGGCGTGTGAGCTCTTCCTCGCTGCCGTTCGGCAGCCCGCCGCGCAGCACGGCGTGCGCGTAGTCGGGGGTCTGCAGAAGGCCGGTGACGTACTGGGGTTCGTACGTACGGAGGGTCTTGGCGCCGGCTTCCAGGCTGACGTAGGCGGTGAACCAGCTGGGGACCGCATCGCGATAGGAGTGCCACCAGCCGGGCTTGTTGGCCTGCTCGGCCAGGTCGACGAACTCGTCGATCTCCTGGCGGTCCGCGCCGAAGGTCTCCAGGAGCTTCTCCACGTAGAGAGGCTTCAGCGCGACCTCGGCCTTCTCCAGCCGGCGGATCGTCAGGGTCTTCACGCGCAGCGCCTTTGCCGCGTCCTCCAGCGAGGCACCGGCGCCGATCCGCATTTCCTGCAGCCGGCGGCCGAGGATCATGCGCAGGACCGTCGGCGCGCTGGTGCTGCCGGAACGGGCTTCGCTCACGCCCAACCTCCTGAGGGTCTGTCAACGCTCCCATTCTGACACCCACTTGATGTGGAAGCCATACTGATAGCCGTGCTGCTGAAATTATCAGGGAGTCGGTTGCAGGGTGAGTCCGATCACGCGCATAGTGGCTGTGTGAGCGGTCAAGTCACAGTTCTGGCGCAGGATTCGGCCCGGAGGGGGAGCGTGATGCCGATGGTGTCGTCGGTGCCCAGCCGCCGGGTGTTTGCCTCGGCACGCGCCTCTCACTGCTCGAGTTGCAACCCGCATCCCCTCACCGCGCCCGTCCCCCCGGCAGGCGCTGGAAGGCGACATCCGTGACTCTCTCCACGCCCTCAGCCCCGGCCACGGCCCTCCCGTTAGCCCGGACGGTGCCGCGCCGGGAGTACTGGTTCGGTCTGCCCGCCCTCTGTACCAGCGCCAGATCAGCCCGCGACACCGTGCGTGACCGGCTCCGTGCGTGGGAGCTGCCGGGGGACACCTGCTGCGACGCGGTGCTGCTGGTCTCCGAGCTGATCACGAACGCCGTACTCCACACCGGCAGCGGTCGTGTCCTGTGCGGCCTCACGCTGACGGGCGACGAGCGGCGCCTGCGTATCGAGCTCCACGACGAGTGCAGCGCTCCGGTCGGCCCGCCCGAGCATCGCGCGGGCCCGGGCGAGGAGAACGGGCGGGGGCTGCTCCTCGTCCAGCAGATCGCGGACAGCTGGGGCTGCGCACGCTCGACGCGGGCCGAAGGCAAGGTCGTCTGGGCAGAGCTGACGGCAGCCTGCTGATGTCCTGGGCACTGGACGACACCGATCACGACGGCTTCGCCGGCAGCGACCGCAGGGGCTCGCTGCGTCCCCTTCGCGCGGCGATGAACCCCTCCTCCCCGCTCTCTCTCCAGAAGGCGCCCATGACCCCCCACGGTGAAACGGCTTCTCCCGTCGTGCTGTACGTATGCGCCGACCGGGCCCGCGGTGCGCGCGGGGAAGCCACCCAGCGCGCGCAGACAGAAGGCCAGACGTTCGCCCGGGAGCACGGACTGACGATCGCCGAGGTCGTCACCGACATCTACGGTGAGCCCGACCCGGCCCGGCGAGGCGGCTGGCGGCGGGTGAGACAGCTGGCGCAGACGGGCCATGTCACGGCGGTACTCGTCCGCTGGCCCAGCGCCATCGCCCCGGAGTCCGCGCGTGAACTCCGCCATCGCGAGGCCGCCTGGCTCCGCGACCAGGGCGTCCGCGTCCGCTACACCTGGGCGCCCCTGTCGGCGAGGGGCGTCGAGGCCAGGTGATCCCGCCCGGCGGTGCCGAGCGTTCCCCGGGCACCCGGTAGTACCGTCGCCCGGGCGGAACCGTTGTTGTTCCGTCACCCCAGGGTGTCCTGGGCGTGCGCGTGGACTGTTCGACTGGAACGATGGCCGCCGCAGAAGCTGTTGTTCCGCACTTTCGCGCCCTTGCGTCCCGTCCGAGGGGCTCCCGGCTCGTCCTCGCGCTGCTCGCCGGCGTCCTGGCGCTGCTCGGCTCGGGCGTACTCCCGCCGACCGCCGCCCTCGCCGATGAAGGCTCCGACGCGCCAGGGCTCACGGCGCCCGCGTCGTTCCGTGTCGCCCCCTACGGCGGGAAGCCGCGCCCCGACCGCGAGAAGCACATCCTCATCAGTTACGACAGAGGAGTGCCGCGCGGTGAGGAGAACGGGTCGACGCTCACCATGGACGTCACGGACTCCTCCGACGTGCTGCGACTCAAGGAGTACGGCAACGGCTGCTCCGGGACGGACCTGAGGGTCGTCTGCCATGTCGGCGAGGCGTACGACAGCTGGACCGACTGGGCCGGTGCACTGCCGCGCGCGGCGCCCGCGAGCAAGCCGGGGGACACGGGCGAACTGCACGTCAGCTTCCGTGACGCGAGGGGAGACGTGAGCCGGGTGACCACCCGCGTCGAGGTCGGTGGCCCCGTCCTGGCCCTGCGCGAGCAGGACACCCTCCGTGTGGCCTCGGGCAAGGAGCACGCTGTCGCGCTCGGCGTCCGCAACACCGGGGAGCTGCCCGCGGACGGTTTCACCGTCACCGCGACGGTCGACGAGGGCCTGGCCCCGGTCCGTCGCTCGCGGTCGTGCGACTACCTGTCCCACGGTGGCGCGACGATCGTGCTGTGCCGCTTCCCCGGAGTACGCCTGGAACCCGGAGATGAGGCACACGTCGACGACTGGCTCGTCCTCGGAGCCTCGCGCAGCCTGATGTACTCCTCCTTCCGGGCCACCGTCGCGCTCCTGGGCAGCGGCGCCGACAACGGCGGCCTCGACGGTTCCTCCCGCTCCACGGCGGAGCCCACTCCGTCGGGCACCTCGCGCAGGGGCACCGGCGCCACACTCGTCCCGCGGGTGGGTGGGGCGCGCGGCGGGAGCGGGAAGTACAGCGAGGCGAAGGACGTCTGGACGAAGGTGCGCATCGCCAACCACCCTGACTACGCGCTCCTTTCGGAGCTCTCCGCTGCGGATGGTGGCGGCCGCCGGCTGACGGTGGGACTGCGCAACGACGGCGCGGGCGATCCACACGGGGCGAACGGCGGTGGGGGCGCCACACTCGTCCTCACGCTGCCGGAGGGCACCGACGTACGCAAGGAGCCGATGGAGGAGATCGACGAGGACGAGTTCGAGCCGGTCTGCCGGCACCACGAGTCCACCTACACCTGCCCGCTGAACGCGGCAGCGCCCGGCGGTTCGTCCACCCTCGACTTCGAGGTGCGCAAGGGCAAGGGCGGGGCCGCGGGGAGCGGACTGGCGAAGGCCGCGCTCAGGATCGGTGACACGGAGGCGGACCACGCCGATCCGGACGCCGCGAACAACACGGGCACCTTCGACCCGTTCGGGCCGGTGTCCGACGAGGCCGGCTCCGGCCCGGGAACGGTCCTCGTGGTCGGCTGTGTGCTCGGCGGGTGCGTGGTCCTCGCGGGGTCGGCGGTGCTGTGGCGGCGGAAGCGGTAGCCACACCGCACTCGGCGGCCACCCGCCTCAAGCGTCGAGAGCGTTGATGGCCGCGGCCAGGCGGTGCAGCTGGCGGGTGAGCTGGGCCCGTTCGGCCGGCGGGAAGCCGGCGAGGGTGCGGGCCTGGCGTTCGCGGAGACTCGCGCGGACGGCGGTGAGCTGGCGGGCGCCCTCCTCGGTCAGGCTGACCAGTACGCGGCGTTCGTCGGTGGGGGAGCGGCGGCGGATCACGCTGCCCCTGCTCTCCAGCTGCTGCAGCATCCGGGTCGCTGTGGGGACGCTGACATCGGCCGCGGCGGCGAGTTGCCCGACGGGCAGTTCGTCCGACGCGGCCAGCGGGTCGATGAGGGCCAGCTGGGCGAGGGTCAGGTCCGGGCCCGCCTGGCCCGCCACCGAGCGGGCGCGGCGCATCGCGTAGAAGAGCACGTCCGCCGCGTGCGCCAGCTCTTCCACTCCGGCGTCCGGCGCGGCGCTCGCGTTCAGGGCTCCGTTGCTTCCTCTGTCCATGACTGTTAGCTTACTGAAGGAATTGATTAGCTTGCTAGCTTTTAGGAGGGCAGAGGAAGTGAGCTTCCCCGCACGCATAGACGTCCACCAGCACATCGTTCCGCCCGTCTGGGCCACCGCCCTGGAATCCCGCGGGATGGACTCGGGTGGCTGGGCGATCCCGGCCTGGAGCGCGGCCGACGCGATCGCGATGATGGACCAGCAGGGCATCGCCACCGGCATCCTGTCCGTCACTGCGCCCGGTGTCCGCCTCGACGGCGACCCGGCCGCCGCCCGCACCCTGGCCCGCGCCGTCAACGAGTACGGCGCCGAAATGGTCAAGGACCACCCGGCCCGGATCGGCTCCTTCGCCTCCATTCCCCTGCCGGACGTGGACGGAGCCCTGGCCGAGACCGCTTACGCACTGGACACCCTGGGTGCCGACGGTGTGGTTCTCATGTCCAACGCCGGGGGCCGCTACCTCGGCGACCCGGACTTCGATGCGCTCTGGGCCGAGCTGGACCGGCGGCAGGCGACCGTGTTCATCCACCCGGCGCAGCCCCCGATGGCACTGCTCCCCGGAACCCCGGCCCCGCTGGCCGACTACATCTTCGACACCACCCGCACCGCGGTGAACATGGTCCTCAACGGCGTCATGAGCCGGCACCCGGACGTCAAGGTGATCCTGTCGCACGGCGGCGGCTTCCTGCCCTACGCCGCCTACCGGTTCTCCGGCCTGACCTCGACCGTGGTCGACACCAGCCGGACGGCCGAGGACGTGCTCCACGACCTCAAGCGCTTCTACTTCGACACCGCGCTGGCCGCCAGCCCCAGCGCCCTGCCCTCGCTGCTCGCCTTCGCCGAGCCGGGCCACGTCCTGTACGGCAGCGACTGGCCCTTCGCCCCGCAGGACGCGGGCAGTTACTACAACCACTTCCTGGAGACCTACCCAGGCTTCACCCCCGGCCAGGCCGAGGCGATCAACCGCGGCAGCGCCGAAGCCCTCTTCCCCCGCCTCGTACGCTGACGCTGACGGCCACCGCACCGGGGGGCGTCAGCCGCGATCGGGGACCGGCGTCGAGCGCTTCGAGCACCGCGTCGCCGTTGGCCCTCGCCCACTCGGTCAGCATGTGGATCGGATCGATCAGCGTCGCCCCGAGCGGTGTCAGCTCGTACTCGACGCGGGGCGGCGCCTCGGCGTAGGCGTGGCGGCGGACCAGCCCGTGTGCCTCGAGCCGCCGGAGCGTCTGGGTGAGCACCTTGCGGGAGATGCCGCCGATCAGTCCGATCAGTTCGCCATGGCGTACCGGGCCCCTGCTGAGGGCGTAGAGCACGACCGCCGTCCACTTGTCGGCGATGAGCTCGACCGCCAGACGTGCCGGACAGTCGGCGAGGAAGGGGCCACCGGGACCGAAACCGCTCATGGCGCCAAGGTACCTGCTGGTTCCTTTCGGAAACCTAGCCTGGGTTCCAACCCCCTTCCCGAGCCAGGAGAGTCATGCGAGTCATCACCCAGCAGACGCTCGGCGGTCCCGAGGTGCTCACCATCGTGGACGCGCCCGAGCCCCAGCCCCTTCCGACCGAGGTACTCGTCCGTGTCAAGGCGATCGGGCTGAATCCGGTGGAGGCGCTCCTGCGCGCCGGCGAGTTCCCTCCGATGATGGGCCGGCCGCCGTTCGTCCTCGGCTGGGACATCAGCGGCGTGGTCGCCGAGGGGTCGCTGACGTATCGGTTCAGGCCCGGCGACGAGGTGTTCGGGATGCCGCTGTTCCCGCGGGCGGCGAGCGCGTACGCCGAGGTCGTCGCGGCGCCGGCGCTGCACCTGGTACGCAAGCCTGCGTCGCTCTCGCATGTCGAGGCGGCGGCGCTGCCGGTCGTCGGGCTGACGGCGTGGCAGGGTCTCGTCGACCTCGGCGGCGTGAGTGAGGGCGACCGGGTCCTGGTCCACGGCGGTGGCGGTGGGGTCGGCCATGTCGCGGTCCAGATCGCGAAAGCGCTCGGCGCGCATGTGATCGCGACCGCCGGCGGGAGCAAGCGGACGTTCGTCGAGGAGTGCGGCGCCGACGAGGTGATCGACTACACGGCGGTCGACTTCACCGATGTGGTTCGTGACGTCGACGTCGTGCTCGACACGATCGGCGGCGACACCGTCGAGAGGTCGCTCGAAGTGCTCCGCCCCGGTGGTCACTTGGTGACGGCGGTCGCCGAGGGGGACGCGGAGCTCGCCGCCCGGTTCGCGGCGGCCGGTATGCGCTTCAGCGGTATCGCGGTCGACCCCGATCCGGTCGCCCTGCGAGGTCTCGTCGGCCTTGTCGAACAGGGCAGGCTCCGGGTCCACGTACAGGAGACGTTCCCCTTCGAGCGCGTCGCCGACGCGCACCGGCTGCTCGACCGCGGCCACCTCCGGGGCAAGCTCGTCCTCACCGTCTGATCCGGTGGTGGGGGCTTCGCAGGAGCGAGACCCGCACCGGTGAACGGGCGGCGGCCCTCCGCCGAGGCGGCGGCGGGGCGCCAGGTCCCCTCCAGGCCACCAGGCCCGTCCGGGTCAGCGGCCCTTGCGTACCCGGGCGGCCGCGCGTGCTTCCGCCGTCCTGCGGGCGTCGGCCGTTCTGCGGGACTCCTTGGCCCGGCCCGGACGCGTACCCATGCCGCGGAAGGGGGCATTGCCGCCGCCCTTCCCCTCGATCGGCGGCCGCTTCGCCCCGGTGATGGCGGTCAGCCTCTCCTCGCCGGAGCGCACCTGGGTGACTGTCGGCCGGATCCGGGCCTCGGTCATGATCCGGTTCACGTCCCGCCGCTGGTCCGGGGTGACCAGCGTGACCACGTTCCCGGACTCCCCGGCGCGGGCCGTACGCCCACCACGGTGCAGGTAGTCCTTGGCGTCGGCAGGCGGGTCGACGTTGACGACGAGGTCGAGCGCCTCGATGTGGATGCCGCGCGCCGCGACATTGGTGGCCACCAGGACGGTGATCTCACCGTCCTTGAACTGCGCGAGCGTGTGGGTGCGCTGGGGCTGCGACTTCCCGCTGTGCAGGCCGCCGGCCCGTACGCCGCTGGCCCGCAGGTGCCGGGTGAACTGGTCGACGCCCGCCTTGGTGTCCAGGAACATCAGGACCCGGCCGTCCCGCGCGGCGATCTCGGTCGCGGTCGCGTACTTGTCGGCGGGGTGGACGTTCAGCACATGGTGTTCCATCGTGGTGACCGAGCCCGCCACCCGGTCGAGCGAGGTCACGACCGGCTCGTGCAGATAGTTCCGCACCAGCTGGTCGACATTGCGGTCGAGGGTGGCCGAGAACAGCAGCCGCTGCCCGTCCAGGCGGACCTGGTCCAGGATTTCCGAGACCTGCGGCAGGAACCCCAGGTCACACATCTGGTCCGCCTCGTCCAGCACCGTGATCCGCACCTGCCGCAGATCGCAGGACCGACGCGATACGAGGTCGGCGAGCCGCCCGGGTGTCGCGACGACCACTTCGGCTCCGGTCCGCAGCAGCGCAGCCTGCCGGTTGATCGCCAGCCCGCCCACCACCGTCGCCAGCCGCACATTGAGCGCCTGGGCGTAGGGCGCCAGCGCGTCGCTCACCTGCTGTGCGAGCTCCCGGGTCGGCACCAGGACCAGTGCGAGCGGGCACTTCGACTCCGCTCGCGCATCCGCCGTCCGCGCCAGCAGCGCAAGCCCGAAGGCAAGCGTCTTGCCCGAGCCGGTCCGGGCGCGGCCGAGGACATCACGCCCGGCCAGCGCGTTGGGCAGGGTGGCCGCCTGGATCGGGAAGGGCTCCGTCACGCCGAGGCCGGCCATCGTCGCCGTCAGCTCCGGCGGCAGCCCGAGTGCGTCGAAGGACTCGACGGGCGGCAGACTGCTGGCGGCCCCCTGCGGCGTGGTGAGTTCGCCCTTCGGGGCCGGCGGCTTCGCGTTCATGGGGGACCCTTCCTCGGTCTGGCGCCCGGAACGCGCCGGGGCCCGTACCCCTCGGTACGGGCCCCAACGGTTTTCGAAGCGTGACCCCAGTTTATCAGTGGGTCTCCTGGCAGTGGGCCGCTTATGAGTGGGCCGGTGGGCCCCGCGCGGTCCGGCCCGTCGGCGGGCGCGACCGGCGCGCCCAGGCCTCCGGGTCTCGCCGTCACCCGGTCGCGCAGGTTCGAGCACGCGGATCACCCGCGGAGCGGGGGCCGCGCGCCCGAGGGTCAGGCGGAAGGGCCGTCGGGATGGAGCACGACCTTGGTCCACCCGTCCTCACGCGCGTCGAACTTCTCGTACGCGATGGACGCCTCGTCGAGGCTGAGCTCGTGGGAGACCAGGAAGCTCGGCTCGGCCTTCCCTCCCGCGATGAGGTCGCGCAGGGCGCGGTTGTAACGCTTGACGGGTGCCTGACCGGTGCCCATCCGCTGGCCCTTGAACCACATCAGGCCGTAGTCGAAGGCGACCTTGCCCTGTCCTTCGAGTTCTCCCTGGGCTTCGGCGCCGCCCGGATCCTCCGGAAGGAACACCCCCACCACGCCCAGCGATCCGGTGAACCGCACGGCGTCGATCAGGCCGTTGAGGGTAAGGGCCGCGTCCTCCTTGCCGTGGGGATCGTGGGCCTGGTAGCCGACGCACTCGCAGCCGTTGTCGGCGCCCAGTCCGAGTGTGGCTTCCTTGACCACTTCGGCCGGGTCCTCGCGGCCTGTATCGATCGGGATCGCCCCGATCTCCTCCGCGATGCGCAGCCGGTCGGGCTGGTGGTCGGCGACCCACACACGCCCGGCGCCCTTGAGGAGCGCCGAGTAGGCGGCCATCAGACCGACCGGGCCGGCCCCGTAGACGATGGTCTGGTCGCCGGGCTTCACATCCGCCATCTCGGTGGCGTGGTAGCCGGTGGGGAAGATGTCGGAGAGCATCACGTAGTCCACCTGCCGCTCGGCCGCGTCCTCGCCCAGCCGCAGGGCGTTGAAGTCGCCGTACGGGACCCGCAGCAATTCGGCCTGTCCGCCCTGGTACGGGCCCATCTCCGCGAACCCGTACGCGGCCCCCGCCTTGGCGGGTTCCGGCTGCATGGTCAGGCAGTAGTTCGTCAGCCCCTTCTCGCACTGTTTGCAGAAACCACAGGCGATGTTGAACGGGAGGACGACGTACTCGCCGACCTTGACCTTGCTGACGCCGGACCCCACCTCGACGACCTGCCCCAGGTTCTCGTGCCCGAGCGTGCGCCCGGTCTCGAACGAGGTCCGCCCCTCGTACATGTGGAGATCGGAGCCGCAGATGTTGGTACTGGTGATCTTCACGATGATGTCGCAGGGATGCTCGATCCTCGCGTCCGGTACGTCCTTCACTGTGACCGTCCGCGGTCCTTCGTACACTGCTGCCCGCATGGCGGACCGCCGCCCTCTCTTCTGCTCGGTATGGGCACACAGCAGCCACGACCCCGCTGACCGGTCGACCGGCGCGTCGCCCCGGAACTGCCGGAGTCACGGACGCGGCCTGCTGAACCACCCGCTCCATCAACCGTCCCACCGCGGCTCGAACTGTCAAATCCGCGGCGCATCGGGCGAGCCATGGCGGGAAACCCGAATGGATCGTCCACTGGGGTACTCAGCCGCATACGGGCAGAATGAGAAACAAGGCCCGGAGCTGTCCGCGCCGGGCCTCCGTATGGACTCGGCCCCTTCGGCCGACGGATTGTACGAAGGAAAGGCGCATCATGGCTGACAAGCCGCTCAATGGTCACCGCGTCCTCGCACTCGTCACCAATTACGGTGTCGAGCAGGACGAATTGCTCGTTCCTCTCAGGCGGTTGCGCGAGGACGGCGCCGACGTCACTGTCGCCGC
Organism: Streptomyces sp. SID10853; assembly: GCF_010548145.1. GTDB lineage: Bacteria > Actinomycetota > Actinomycetes > Streptomycetales > Streptomycetaceae > Streptomyces. Next base: position 16,984 of record NZ_JAAGLN010000034.1, on the reverse strand, counting down.
CGCCACGGCGGAGCCCATTCTGACTCTGGTGGGTGACAAGGATCCCGGCGAGACCGTACAGCCCACCGCCACCTTCGACACGGTGGATCCGGCCGCCCACCAGCTGCTGCTGATCCCCGGCGGCACCATCAACGCCGACAACCTCCGGCTGAACGACAAGGCGATCGGCGCGGTCAAGGCGTTCGCGGCTTCGGGCCGCCCGATCGCCGCGATCTGCCACGGCCCCTGGGCCCTGGTCGAGGCGGATGTCCTCCGGGGCAAGACGCTCACGTCCTATCCCTCCGTGCGGACCGACATCCGCAACGCGGGGGCCAAGGCATGGGTGGACGAACCAGTGGTGAGCGATCCCGAGGGCGGCTACACGCTGGTGACTTCCCGGACACCGAAGGACCTCGACGACTTTCTCGGCGCGGTCCATCACGCCCTGGTCGGCCCCTGAACCGCAGGTGTCAGCGGCTGTGGGGCTTGCGCGCAGCCGCGCCCGTCCTCTCCCGTACGTCCTCCACGACTGATGTGTCGAGCGCGGCTCGTACGAGGGCCGCGGCGAAGACGGCCAGCTGCTGCGCGGACACCAGCTTCGCGAGCCGGCGGGGGGCCGTGGGCAGCCCGAGACGCTCTGCCCCCTGCACCGCCTTTCCGTCGAGGTAGGGCTCCAGCTCCGTCCAGATCCCCTGAACCTCACGCAGGAAGATGGCCGCCCCGGCCGGGCCTATCCCGGGCAGTTCCTGGAGGAGTTCCGCCATGCGTTGCGGGTCGCCGTCGGCTTCTTCGCGCAGACGCCGCAGGTCGCCGCCGTAGCGCTCCCGGAGGAATGCCGCACCCTTGCCGAGGGTGGTGGACGTGCTCTCGTCGTACCGCCGGTAGTGGCCGGCGCCCAGGGCGTCCACCCGCTGCTGCCAGGTGGCGTCCTGCATCCGGCGGGGGGTGCGCATGTCCGCCTCGAACAGTTCGCGGGCCGCGTCGACGGCGACCGAGGCCCGGATTCGGGCGCTGAGGAGACAGGCGAGGACGAGTAGTTGGTAGAGCGGCTGGGGAGTGTCCCGGAGCCGGATTCCGGCCTGGGCGGCGTAGGTCTGTCCGTGCGTGTCGAGCAGCGCGCGGGCTGTTTCGCGGCGCGTGGCCGTGGTGCTCATGACGACGTCCTCCTGAGCGTAGGGGCGGCCGCTTCGGACTCCGTACGACTGAATTGTCCCAAAGCGGATGGACGGCCGCAGAGGCAGAGGCAGGCTGCGGTATTTCCCCGGCGCGCGGCGCCGCGGTGGTTCTCCTGCAAACGATGTGCGGGGGCAGATCGCCGGGCGAGTCGGGCCGAAGCCGGGAAGTTCGCTGATTATCCTTTCGGGGCCGCTTGAAGACTCCATTCCTGAGTGCTCGATGACTGATGGGAATCCCCGTGAAGAATCAGTTCGCCATCGACGTGACGAGAATCCGCGAAGAGGCTCGGAAAAACATCACCAAAGGGCCGGTAACCCCCGCGAACACCGCTGACCTGGAACGCCTCATCGAGGTGCTCAACCAGGTCGTCGCCACCGAAATGGTCTGCTATCTGCGTTACACACAGAACGCGATCGTGGCGCAGGGCATTCACCGGGAGCAGGTCACCGACATGTTCCGTGAGCACGCCACGGAGGAACTCGACCATTTCCAGCGCGTGTCGGACCGGATCAACCAGCTGGGCGGGAGCCCCGACCTGGATCCTGGCACCCTCGTGGCCCGCTCCCACACGGAGTACGAGACACCTGCGGAGACCGACCTCCAGGAGATGATCCGGGAGAATTTCGTCGCCGAGCGGATCGTCATCGAGACCTACACGGAGATCGTCCGGTGGATCGGCGAGAGCGACCCCACGAGCCGCCGGCTCATCGAGGACATTCTCAAGGAGGAAGAAGACCACGCGGACGAGCTGAACGACCTCTACCAGCCCTCGTCGGCGGGTAACGCCTAGGACTTTTGCCGGTTCTTCACGCGACGTGACGGCGGTTGGCTCGTTGCTCCGCCGGCGGACGACGTGTTCGCGCGTGCTCGTGCGCTCGTGCGCTCGCGTGCTCGCCTGACCGTACTGGCCGCCGACGACGCGGTACCGATCGCGGACGAGGCCGGCGACCGGAAGAAGGGCACCAGGAGCGCGGGCGTGCGGCGGCAGCACACCGGCACCGCGGGACGGATCGAGAACTCCCAGATCAACGTGCACCTGTCCTGCCCCTCCCCGGCTCGGGCGCACCCTGATCGACCGGGAGCTCTACCTGGCCAGGGGCTGGGCCGATACCTCAGCCCTCAGATCCTGAAGTTCCTTGTCGATGAGCACGTCGGCCCCGTCACCTCATTTCCGGACCGCGAACTGTGTTTCGGGGGCAGGCCGTACTGCTGCACCGCTGGGCCCGGAGCCTCGGCCATCCTGCGCCGGCCTTGCATCAAGAGCAGTGTCAGCGGCCATACTTGATCACGCGGGGGTTCTCCCGCGGTGATGCGACGAGGGGGAAGACGGCGTGAACGGCGAACTGGGCAAGGTCGAGGTAAGGCTCCGGTGGGATCCGAGCCCGCTGGGGGAGGCACCGCACCATCTGGACATCATCGGCGCGGTCTACTCCGCCGACGACCCCCGGGGGCGGCCGGCGTACGTCGTCCACACCGAGAGCCGTTCCCCGGACGGCACCATCACCATGGACCGGCACAGCGAGACCGGCCAGGGTCTCGGCTTCGATGAAGTGATGGTCCTGGAGTTCGACCGGATCCCGTCCGACTACGGCCGGGTGGTGGTGGGGGTGGCGATTCACCAGAACGCCGGGCCTCTCACCTTCGGCGAGATCGCCAACCCCGGTGTGGTCGTCGTCGAGCGGTACCGGGAACTCCTCGAGGACGACTTCGCGCAGCTTGCGGGGGCCACTGCCGCGACAGTCGCGGAGTTCACCCGGGACGGATCCGCGGGCTGGGAGCTGCGCGAGATGCTCCGCGGCTTCGACAGCAATCCGGTGGACTTCATGGCCGAGATGGGCACGGTCGGCGAGTGACGGCGCCTGACATGAACAGGGACGTGACCGAGAGGAGACCCGGTCACGGCTGAGTGCCGCGCCGGGACTCCCGCAGTCCTGGCCGCCCGGTCCGCGGTGCCTCAGGCGAGCCGCGCCTCGATGATGCTCTGCGGCGGGGTGGTCGGCGTGATCGAGGTGAGGGAGAAGCCGGCCCGCGTCAGGAGGGCGCGCCACTCGGCGGCGGTCCGCTCCCGTCCGCCGTTGTTCGCCATGACCTCGATGTCGATGAACTTCGCCCAGTCGAACCGGTCGTCCTCGGCGATGACCGCCTCGACGAGGATCAGCCTGGTGTGCGGCCGGCCCTTCATCGCGGCGGCGACGTCGGCGAGCAGGTCGGCGCACGCGTCGTCGGTGAAGCAGTGCAGGACGTTCTTGAGCACGTACGCGTCGGCATCGGTCGGCAGTTCGCCGATCGGGCTGAAATCGACACGGTCCGCCAGGGGGCCGTCGGCGAACCGGGCGCGCGCGGTCTCCAGCACGTCCGGGCGGTCGACGAGGACACCACGTGCGCCGGGGAGCGCGGTGAGCAGTCCGGAAAGGAGTTCGCCGTTGCCGCCGCCGATGTCGGCCAGGACCCGGAAGCGGGCGAAGTCGTAGTCCCTGGCGGCCTCTTCGGCGAGTTCCGCGGTCAGCGGACCCCAGGCGCCCTGGTAGCGGCGGGCCAGCTCAGGGGCGTGCGCGAGATGTTCGAACAGCGGTCGCCCGTGTGCGAGGTCGAAGGCGGGCCCTTCGCCGCGCATGGTGCCGGTGAGCGCGGCGAAGGAGGACATGGTCGCCGGATCACCCATGAAGAGGGTGAAGTCGCGCAGGCTGTTGGGCACGCCCGCGCGGAGTTTCTCCCCGACCACGGTCATTCGCCAGCCCGCGCCGCCCGGGTCGCGCGCCACCACGCCCAGGCAGGCGGCAGCGCGCAGTATCCGGCCCAGGGCGTCGGCTTCGGCGCCGACCCGCGCGGCGAGGGCCGGGGTGTCCAGCGGGCCGTCCGCGAGCGCCTCCGCGACGTCGAGCTCCGCGAGTATGACGATGGGCTGGGCCATCCACTTACCCGCCACGATGGTCATCAGCCGCACATGAGGCGGGAGTTGGGCCTGTGAGGACTCGGTCAGCTGGGTCATTGCTGCCTCCTGGGCAGATTCGCGCGGTGGGTGCGTCAGACGTGCTAACACTGTTCGCAAGAGATGCTAACCTCGGCGCTACAGGGACCGAAAGTCCCCTTCTCGCTGGCATGGGAGGACGCCATGAGGTGGCCGTGGCAGGGTGATCCGGAGGAGCGGGCCCGCCGTGAGGTGGAGCAGGACGAGCGCGACGGGCGCCGTCGCCAGGAGGAATTCCTGCGCGACGAACGGCGCCGAGTCGCGGAGGAGGAGCGCGACCGGGCGCAGCGCGAACGGCAGCAGGCCCGTGAACAGGCCCAGCGTGAAAGGCAGGAGAACCGGCGATGGCGCCGCTGACCATCGCCGCCGTCCACCGGCGCCGGCCTCGCGGGCATCCGGGACGCGGCGCTGGCCGGACCGGCCCGTGGGTACGTCAGCTGGTGGCGGAGCCCGTGCCGACCTGCAGCGCGAGACCGTCAAGCAGCAGTTCGAGACCGTAGCGGAACCGGGCGTCCAGGCCCGGTTCGGCCAGGAAGGGCGCCGCTTCGCGGACCCGTGGGAAGTCCTCGTCCGGGAAGTGCTCCAGGATGTTCCGGATGGACGTGAGCGTCAGCTCCCGGCTGAGCCCCGCCGCGTTGGACGCGGAGAGCGGCGCCTTCTCGTGCAGGACGAACCCCTGCACATGGACGATCACCAGATACAGCACATACGCGGAGTCACGCTGGTTCAGGCCGACGTCCCGCAGCGTCTGCAGGACCGGCTCGATCAGCCGTACGAGGTTCTTGCCGACAGCGAACCGGCCCGCCAGGACACGCTCGGCATCCCTGCGGCCCAGGAGGAAGGAGCGGTAGGTCGTGGCCACACGGGTCAGATACGAGCGCCAGTCGTCCTCGGGGCCGTATTCCAGAGACGGTTCGAAGTCGCCGAAGAGCGAGTCGGCCACCAGGTCGACGAGTTCCTCCTTGTTGTGCACGTGCCGGTACAGCGAGGCGGCCTGGGTGTCCAGGCGCTCGGCCAGCCGCCGCATCGACAGCGACTCCAGCCCGTCGTCCTCGATGAGTTCGCGGGCACAGCGGATGATCGCCGCCGTCGAGAGCGGCACCGCACGGCGCGTGGAGCCGCCCGACGTCTGTCGCGTCACCACGGCGTCCTCACCAGGGCCCGGCCGGGCGCCGGCCGCGCACAGGTCTTCCCCGACGCATTGGAGTGATCATGCCCACCGTTCATCCTGACTCCCGCGACGTGAGCGCTGCCGCGTCCCCGGCGGCCGCCGGCACCGCGTTGAGCCGCAGGCGCCGCACGGCGGCGCTGCTCGTGTTGTGCGTGTCCCTGTTCATGGCGATGCTCGACAATACCGTGGTCAATGTGGCGCTGCCCAGCATGCAGAACCATCTGGGGGCCGACATCAGCGATCTGCAGTGGATCGTCGACGGCTACAGCCTGAGCCTGGCCGCGCTGATGCTGACCGCGGGCACGGTCGGTGACCTCTTCGGACGCCGGAAGGTCTTCCTGTTCGGCCTGCTGCTGTTCGGCGCGGGATCCGCCGTGTGCGCGCTGGCCGGGCACGTCGGCATCCTGATCGCGGGCCGGGTGCTGCAGGGCGCGGGGGCCGCGGCCTTCATGCCCGGCACGCTGTCGATCATCCGGCAGATCTACACCGACGAACGCGAGCGGGCGATGGCCATCGGTATCTGGGCCGGGGTCTCCGGCCTCGGCCTCGGAGTCGGGCCGATCGTCGGCGGTCCCATCGTGGACCACTTCGGATGGACCTGGGTCTTCTGGCTCAATGTGCCGATCGCGCTGATCGGGCTCGTCGGCGGAGCCCTGCTCATCCCGGAGTCGTCGGACCGCGACGGCCGCACCCTGGACCCGGCCGGGCAGTTGCTCGGCATGGTGGTGATCGGCGCGGCGGTCTACTCCACGATCGAAGGCCCGTTGCGCGGCTGGAGCGACCACTTCGTGCTGGGCGGCTATGTGCTGGCCGTGGTCGCGCTGCCGCTGTTCGTACTGGTCGAGCTCAAGGTGAAGAGCCCGATGCTCGACCTGGCGATGTTCCGGGACCGGCTGTTCACCGGCGCCCTGCTCAACGGTCTCTTCCTGTACCTGGGCATGTTCTCGGTGCTGTACTTCCTGAGCCTGTGGCTGCAGGAGGTGCTGGGCTGGTCGGCCACCGGCGCGGGCCTCGTCGTCATGCCGGCGATGGTGGTGGTGGCGGCGGTGACACCCGTGGCGGGCTGGATCGCCGGGCGGATCGGCGCCGGGTACCCCATGACTGCCGGGCTGTTGGTCTCGGCTTTCGCGATGGCGGCGATGGCGCAGTTCGGCTCGGACGCGTCGTTCCGCTCCTACTGGTGGCTGCTGCCGGTGATCGGTCTGGGCATGGGTCTGGTGCTCACGCCCATCACGGCGACCGCGCTCGCCCGGGTCCCGGCCCGCCGGGCGGGCATGGCGTCCGCGTCCAGCAACACACTGCGGGAGCTGGGCGGTGTCATCGGTGTCGCTGCCCTGGGCTCGGCACTGACCGCGGCGATGCACCGCGATCTCGGACACCGCCTGACGTCGCTCGGGCTGCCGGCTGACGAGCGCGCCCGGCTCATGGACCGGCTCAACGGCGGTACGCGGCTCAGCGGCGGCGACCTGCCGGCGGCGGTGGCACACGCGGCCAACGAGTCGTTCGTGCGCGGTCTGCATGTGGCGGAGTACAGCGGCTCCGCGGTGCTGTTGTTCGGCTGCCTGCTGTCACTGGTGCTGGTGAGGCGGGGCCGGCTGGACCAGGACACGCAGGCCGCCCCGGACGGGGCCTGAGCGGGCGCGCGGAAGCCACGCGGCCGGTGTCCGGGGGAGACACGGGCCGCGTGGCTGGTCGGACGGTCAGGCGCGCGAGCCGACCGGCATGAGCAGCAGCGGGATGTCCTGTTTGCCGTCGAGGCCGAGTACCCCGGCCACCCGGTCCGAGTCGAAGCCGGCCACGGCGCAGACCCGCAGACCGAGCGAGGTGGCGCAGAGGTACAGGTTCTCGCCGACGAACCCAGCGTCGAAGTGGGCGAAACAGTAGGCTCGGTTGCCGTACTTCCACCGCCCCCGCGTCAGCGCCCCCGCGAGCACCAGCACCGCCCCCGCGCTGTACATCCACTCGGTGTCGGGACACGCGTCGACCAGCAGACGGCGCATGTCACCGCGGTTGACCAGCCGTAGCGCGTCGTCCTGCGGTGCGTAGAGATACGCGCCGGGTGCGACGCCCTCCACGTCGTGGACGACGACATAGATGTCGGTGGACTGGATCCCGCCGGCGCTCGGGGCGTAACGGCTGGGGAACGAGGGGCTGTTGTAGGCGGCCGTGGTGCCCCGGATGCCGTAGGAGTGGCTGAGGAGCCCGGCGATGTCCTCCAGGGCCAGCGGCCGTCCCGCGAAGTCACGGCGGGAGGCGCGGGCCGCGAGTACATCCTGCAACAGATGGGTGAGCTTGGGCAGTTCGCCGGGGAAGGACACCTCGGCCCGCCCGGCGCGGTCCGGCAGCACCTGTGGGGTCTGCGCGCCCTGCATCTCCGACCTGCTCGCCATGGACGCCGGGTCGTTGAGCGCCCGGTGGGCCACGGTGACGAGGTCGAGCACCGCGCGGTCGCCGGTGCGTTCGCGTACGCGCAGAGCCGGGCGCAGCATCGCGGCGAGGGCGTCGCGGTCGCGGGCCGAGAGCCCGGCCAGCAGGGTGTCGAGTTCGTCGGTGGTACTCATCGCCTGCTTCCTCCGTCGTGTGCGGCCCGGTCCTGCCACGGCAGCGGGATGACGGCCTGGACGGCGCGTTCCAGCCCGTCGAGGCCGAGCAGCCCGTGCATACGGTCGTCGTAGAAGTCCAGCAGCACGGGCGGGGCGCTGCCGGTCGCGTCGGCGATCGCGCGCACCAGCCGGTCGGTGAGGCGCCCCGCGGTCAGCAGCAGCCTGCGGTAGCCGCGCGGGCCCTGCAGGGCGGTCCAGCGCGGAGCGACGCCGACCACGAACAGCAGCGCGTCGGCCTGCGGGGCGGCCGGCAGCAGGCAGCCGTGGATCGCGGCCACCGTGTCGTCCGCGAGCCGGGAGTCGGTGAACAGCCAGTCCCTGCCGGGGAACCAGCGGTAGAGCCGCCCGTGCAGCAGCAGCATCAGGTCGGTGCCGTACAGCAGTTCTTCGCCGTCGTCTCCGAGCGAGCCCGGCAGGTCCACGCCCCAGGCGTCGCGTACCGCCGCCGCCGGCAGCACCGCACCTTCCGCCTCGGCCTCGCGCGGGTCCCACTCGTCGTCGTGCGGTGCGAACGCGCTGCCGTGGAACCACGCCAGGATCTCGCGGAACTCGCTGTCGTCCAGCGGCGCGTTGTGCGCACCCGCCGGGGACAGGGACGAGTTGACGTGGAAGAACTCCGCGGGGTCCGGGGTGCGGGCGGTCAGCCGGGCCTGGTACGTGGCGGACGGCGACGGCCGCAGTACCAGCGTCTTGGCCGGGTCCGACACGGGGGTCTCGTCCAGCGGTACGCCGCCCCGGCCGGTCGGGGGGAAGGCGGTCTCCATGGTCGCTCCCGTCGAGGAGGTGGGCCGGCGGGCCGGGCCCGTCACAGGAACGGGTTCCGGTAGGGCGCCCGCTGCGGACCGCAGGCAGGACAGCGCGGCAGTCTCATCACGTCCTGGTAGTCGATTTCCATGCGTTCGAAGTCGAACCGCACGGCGCGGCCGGAGGTGATCCGGTCGCTGCCGACCAGGTGTGCCACGACCGCCTCGATGGCCAGGCCGGAGACGATCTGCACCTGGTGCGGCGGGGGAGTGGCGGCCGGGCCGTGCGCGTCACGCGCGTGCCGCAGCTCCAGCATGTGACCGGTGAAGCCGACGGAGGAGTCGGTCAGCAGCTCGAACTCCAGATGGCAGGCGCTCTCGCCAGGGACGTGGGTGGGGCCGATGACACCCTCGCCGCCGTCGAAGTACACCGGGAGCCACGGGGTCTTGCCACGGAGCGCCGTGTCGTTGAGGGCGTGCAGCAGCGTCGAGTCGGGCCTGTCGAGGGCGACGACCACGAGGGTGGCGCCGGTGAACAGCTCCTCGGGGACGTCGTCGGGCGCAGGCGCCGGTACACGGCGGAGCGTGGCACCGGCCTCGGTGGCGCCGGAGGTGGCCAACTGGCCGGCCAGGGTGTCGGCGAGCGTCCCGTCCCCCATGACGGTGACCACCGAATCGCGCAGTGCGTCGTCGGGGGCGGATGAGGCGGGGAACACGGTGCGCAGATGGGTGTGGGCCGGGTCGGAACCGGCCGGGACCACGATGCCGCGCTGCGCGAGGTGGCTGAGTACGGCGGGGACGTCCAGCGACACCCCGGGCGCCGACTCCCGGGCCCAGGAGGCAAGTTCGTCCTCGTCGGCGCAGGTGCGCAGACGCTCCAGCAGGTCGGCGAGGACGCCGCCGCCCGCGTCGTCACGCAGCAGTTCCGCGTAGACAGAGCGGCTGCCGCGGCTGATCAGCACCTCGTCGTCGGTGCGCCGGACAAAACGCAGATGGGGGTTGAGCGTATAGAGGGTCATATGTGCCTTCCGCGAGTCGGCCGACTGGGTCCGGGCCCGGCATACCGGGCCGGGGACGGAGCGTGGTCCGGCGAATGCGCCGGTGCGGAGCCGTGCGGGCCCCGGACGGGACCCGCACGGGTGGTTCACCGGCCGGCAGGAACAAGCTCCGCCTGGTCGGTCTGTACGGCACTCATACCGGTCGCCACACCGCAGCAGCAGCAGCACAGGACTGAGGAGCTGCAGCAGGAAGCGGCCAGGATGGCCCGGCTCTCGGGGTTGGTGCTCCACTTCTCCGTGGGCACGTGTTCGGTGGTCAGGTCCATGGTGACCATGACTCCAATCGTGTCGGTCAAACCTTGTGAGGGGACAGCGCGCGGACGCGCCCCCGGCCGGACGGGCCGGCCGGAGTCCGTACGGCCATTCCACGGACCCGCGTGGTGGCACCGGTCAGGGGTACGGCAGCGGCGGAGCCGCCTGTGGCTCGCCGGTCAGCGGCGAGCGCTCCCCCAACCAGTCGCGCACCCGCGCGAACCGGGGGTGACCGAGCATGGGCCGGGACTGCAGGAACGGCTGCGTCAACTCGGGTACGAAGACCCGCATCAGCCGCAGGTGGGACAGTCCTTCGGGGGTGCGGTCGAAGACGACGGGGTCGATGCCGTGGCGGTCGAGCACGGCGCACAGCGCGGCGAGCCTGGCGGCGTCGGCCGGCCCGCCCTCACGGCGCGGCGGCGCCCCGCTGATGTCCGCGAGCGCGATCTCGTCCCCGGCACCACGGTGTGCGGTCAGCAGTCCGCGCAGCTCGCGGTTGCCGTAGTAGCCGAGGGACTGGACATAGGTGAGCATCTCCGACAGCGGGGCATCCGGGGCCAGATCGAACTGGCGGGCGAACAGCTGCGAGACCGGACGGTCGGGGGCGAGGAAGGAGGAGCGCAGGATGCGCTCGGACTGTCCGAACTCGCCGATCGCCTCGCTCAGCGCGGTCTCCGCGTCGAGGTCGGCGCCTGCCCCGGCACAGAACCCGAAGCGGTGTCTCCACGGCTCCACCCGCACCGCGGTGAAGACCGGGATCTCCGTGATGTCCAGCGAGTGGTACAGCAGGTCCACCGGCTCGTTCTGTACCGCCAGTTCGGCCAGCAGCGTACGCAGCCGGTGGCCGCGCGGCGCGGTGGTGACCGTGACCCGCTCCGGCGGCACCCGCAGGTACCAGCGGAGATTGAGCGCGTCACGCTCCACGATCTCGCGCACGCCGTGGTAGATCGCGGCCTCCCGCGTGACATGACTGCTCAGGCCACCGGACGAGCCGTAGCCGATGGACGCCTCGCCCGGTTCCGCCAGGTGCACCAGCTCCACCAGCTGGCTGGGAACCCACACCTCCTCGCCCGAGACCAGATGCGACCCGCGGGTCCAGCTGAGCGGCGTGCCGGTGGTGAACGGCTCGTAGACGAAGTCGGGGCGAGCGTACTGGGCGGCGGAGAACAGGGGGATCCGGTCCGGGTGCATGCACGGCACACCGGCCCTGCGCAGTTCGTCGTAGGTCCCCGAGCGCTGCTCCGCACCGCCTGTGCCGCGCAGCGATCCGATGACCCGCTCCACGGTCTCGCCTGCGCTGGAGGCGAACATGTCGAAGAGCGTGAAGCCCTTGCCGCCCGCGCTGATGCTGTCCTGGGTGCCGGGGTCGAGCGACGGCACGCCCGTCAGCCGCCGCAGCAGCCGGTCGATGCTGCTGAACGAGGCGGTGGACACATTGCTGTGCAGCGGCCCCGGCCCGGCGAGTTCGGTGAACACCTTCGTGATCGGGCCGCCCACCGGGTTGTACAGCGCGAGCAGTTCGGTCAGCGCGGCATGCTCCTCGTCGGCCATGGCCGCGGGGAACGCCTCGTGGCCCCGGTTGACCCAGGTGGAGCGCAGTACGGGCGCGGTCATCGCACACCGCTCGTGTCCGGGCCGGGCACGACCGGCAGCGCGGTGACGCCTCGCATCATCAGGTTGTCCCGCCACTGCAGTTCCTCCGCCGGGACCGCCAGCCGCACGGCCGGGAAGCGCTCGAAGAGGGCTGACAGCGCGACCCGGCCCTCCAGACGGCCGACGGCAGCGCCCAGGCAGTGGTGGATGCCGTGGCTGAACGCCAGATGGGGGCAGGCTCCCCGGTCCAGACGGAAGCTGTCGGGGTCGTCCACCATGTCCGGGTCGCGGCCGGCCGAGTTCAGCAGCGCGAGCACCGCGTCGCCGCTGCGTACCTGAACGCCCGCCAGGTCGAAGTCCTGGTTGGCGAAGCGCCAGGTCGGCACCTTCACCGAACCCTCGAGGCGCAGCGCCTCCTCGATCACCGCCTCCATCAACTCGGGCCTGGCACGCACCTGTTCACGCTGCTCGGGGTGGGTGAGCAGCAGCAGGGCGGTGTTGCACACGAAGTAGGCGCTGGACTCGTATCCGGAGAAGAACAAGTGGAAGACGACGTCGACAAGCTGGTGCGGGTCGAGTTCCTCCTCGCCCTCGCCCGCCGCGAGCAGCGCCACCAGGCCGTCGTCGCCGCCCCGTTCGCGGGCGCCCAGGACCCAGGGCACCAGGTGCCCACCGAGTTCGTCGGCGGCCTCCGCGAAGTCGTCGCCTTCGTCCAGCTCGGCGCGGGAGAAGGCGCGGGCGCAGGCGTGGAACGGTTTTGTCAGCTCCTGGGGCACGCCCAGCAGCCTGCACCCCACCTCGACCGCCAGGGGTACGGCGTAGTCGGCGAGCAGGTCGAAACGCTCCCGGCCCGCCGCCGCGTCCAGCAGTTCGGCCGCCCACCGCCGCATCGGCTCATCGAGGGAGGCGGCGTGGCGCGGGGTCATCGCCCGTGACATCAGCCGGCGCATCGATGTGTGCTCCGGCGGGTCTGTGCTCAGCAGGTGGCGGCCGAGGAGGGACACCTTCTCCTCGGGCCGGCCGCGGCCGATGGCCTCACGGACCGGACCGGCCGCAACGGCCGGGTCGGTGCTCAGCCGCGGATCGCCCAGCATCGACTTGACCTCCGCGTACCGGCTGACCACCCAGGGATCGAGACCCTCGCGGATGTGCACGCGCCGCACCGGCCCCTCCTCGCGCAGTCGGGCGTAGGCGGGGTACGGGTCGGCCGCCCACGCGGGCCCGAAGGGGGCGTCGGGAAGGTCCGCGGGCGGGCTGTTCACGCTGCTTGTCATCAATCCTCCTTCCGGCGGCACACCGGCCGGCCACAGCCCCTGAGTGCGCGCCGGGCCGGGATGTCCTGGCGGGCGAATTTGAGAGTAATCGCAGCGACATTCAATCCTTTCACCACCGCTGCTAACACTGTTCATTGGTGCAGTTTTCGGTGCACCAACGGGCGTTGTTCTTTCGGTACCTGCTGTGGTTGCCTGGCTTTGGCCGGATCGCCTGATGGCCTTTCCGGCCGAGTACGACAGGGATTGCCGGCCCGCCGGAATTAATTTCCCGGCCGGTCGATCTCGCGGTTCCTGGTTCTTCCCGTCGAGCGCCATTACCGAGGCGTTCACCATTCGAGGAGGTTCACCATGAAGCTCACCACCACCACCGTCACCGAGGACCGCGACGACCGTGAGGTCGTCGTGCCGGGCGCCTGTTCCTCCTGCTGTGGCGCCGTCGTGCGCCGCCGCGGCTGAGCTGTAGCCCAGTGATCGCCGGGTGCGGGCCCACGGCCCCGACGCCGCAGCCCGCACCCGGCTTCGCCCGCCCTTCGAAGAAGGAGCAGCCGTGACCGACCCGGTCTCCGCCTCGCCCCAGCTCTCCCGCGCGGCTGTGCTGGCAACCGCGCGCCGCTCCCGCGCCCCCGAGGCGGACGGCGTGGGACTGCGTACGCACTCCTTCCGCGCCGACAACGCCGGCGACCCCAGGCTGCCCCGGGTCGCCGAGGAGTTCCTGGTCTCCTCCCGCCTCAAGCGGTGGGACCGTCAGACACAACTGTCCATCTCCGCCTACTCGTCCGACCCGCTGGCGATGTGCTGGGCGTACAACGGCGCCGAACAGGTGCCGGACGGCATGCTGACGGCGCTGCCGCCGTCCGAGCCGGTCACCGAACCGCTGACCGAGGTCATCAACCGCAGGCGCAGCGAGCGTGTCTTCGCCGACGCGCCGCTCGGCGCCGACCGGCTGGCCGCGCTGCTGCGGCACGCCGCGGGCCCCACCGCCGAAGGCGAGGTCGAGACCGCCGACGGCGTGACGCTGACCGGCTCCTTCCACGCGGTGCCCAGCGCCGGCGGACTGCGGCCCGTCCAGGTGTGGGTGGCCGCCTCCCGGGTGGCAGGCGTGCCGGCCGGAGTGCACCGCTACCTCCCCGAACGTGACGCGCTGGCAGCGCACTCGGGCCCCGAGGGACTGGCCGCACTGCTCGACGCGCTGCAGGACTCCCCGGACGGACCGCACCCCCGGCAGGCCGCCGCTGTCGTCCTGCTGGTGGCGCGCCCGTGGCGGGCCATGCGCAAGTACGGGCCGCGCGGCATGCGCTTCGTGCTCCACGAGTGCGGCGCGCTGTCCCAGAACATTCATCTCGCGGTGACCGGCGCCCGTCTCGCGGCCACCGACTTCTCGGGTTTCTACGACGACGAGGCGAACGCCGCACTCGGCATCGACGGCGTTCTCGAGGCCCTGCTGCACACGGTCCTCGTCGGACTTCCCGCATGACACCGCGGCCGGGCTGCACGGAATTCAATTCAGAGCTCACTCCACTTTCCGGGACGGAGGTTTCTCGGTGACGGGCAGAAATCCCCGAGTGCGTCAATCGGTCACGGTGATCGGGCACAGCCCGGACATCGTTGAGTTCCGAACGGGCATTTGGAATATGCAGTCGTACACGGTCACCGACGACAGCGGCGGCGGAAAGATGTTCGCCCTCGTATCGGCCCTGGACGGCACCACCACCCCCGGGGAACTCGCCGATCGGCACGGCGTCGCACCGGAGGAGGTAGCGGCCCTGACCGGCCACCTCGCGGACCTGGGGGTGCTCCAGGACGGCCCGGAGAGCGCGCTCGACGCCTACCTCGACGAGGTGTCCGGGCTCGGCCGCGCGGAACCGGCCGAGCAGGCCACGCAGGTGCTGCTGCTCGGCGATCCGGCACTGACCGATTCCGTGCACGCCGCCATGGGAAACGGGCACGGACTGCCGGTGCTGCGCCCCGGCTCCGACGACCCGTTGGTGAGGCGGCTGGCGACCGTCGATCCGGCCGTGCTTCACGACGGGCTCCAACTGCGCACCCTGGAGGCGGAGTTCGAGCCCTGGCGAGGAGCGTTCGCGGTGGTGGCCGCCTCGGTGATCGACCCTCAGCGCTTCCAGGTCTTCAACCGGCTCGCCGCCCGGCTGGGCATCACCTGGCTGCACGGCGCCGTCGACGGGCCGTACGTCTTCGCCGGTCCCACCGTGCTGCCGGGCCGGTCCGCCTGCTACGAGTGCTTCGAGACCCGCGTGGTGATGAACCTGCGCGAGAAGTCCTCCTACGTGCGTTACAAGGAGGCGCTGGCCCGCGGCGCCGCCCGGCTCGGCAGCCGCCCTTCGGCCGCTCCCGTCACCGCGCTGCTCGGCTCGCACCTGGCCCTGGAGGCCGTCAACTACCTCCACACCGGGACGGCTTTCACCATCGACAAGGCACTGGGCATTCACCTGCCGACCATGGAGATCGCCTACAACGAGGTGCTTCGGCTGCCCGGCTGCGCGGGCTGCGGCATCGTGGTCGAACGCGACGACTCGCCGCTCTACTACGACCCGAGGGCGTGGCTGGATGTCTGAGCCGATGGCCCTGTCGGTACGGCAGGACGAGATGCAGCGCGCCGAGGCCCTCAGGCGCCGCATGCACGGCCGGCTGTGCGGAGTGGTGCCGGTGCTCGACCACCTCACCCGCAGCAGGAGCGACGCGCGCATGCTCATCGCAAGCGCCGACCTGGCCGGGGTGCACCTGCTCCAGGACCTGCCCGCGCCGAAGGCCGGCAGCTTCCACCTCGGGGGCTTCGGCACCGAGCCGTTCGAGGCGCAGATCCGTGTGCTCGCCGAGTCCCTCGAACGCTACGCCTGCAACGTCGCACCCCTGGAGGGGCGCTTCCCGGTGCGCTACGCCACTCACCGGGAGCTGGCCGCAGCCGGCGAGAACGTCCCCACCGAGGCGCAGCTGACGCTGTTCAGCGCCGCCCAGCACGGCAGCGGCGACTTCTGGTTCGACCGGTTCGACCCGGAAGCGGAACTCGGCTGGGTCCAACTGCCTTCGCTGCTCGGCCGGTTCAGCGGGTGGATACCGGCGCAGTGGTACTTCCTCGGTTACGCGCCGCCCGACCGCGAGCCGTGGATCGCGCCGGCCGTCACCACCGGCGCCGCCGCGCACACCGACCCCGACGCAGCCCTGGCCGCCGCGCTGTCGGAGGCGGTGCAGATCGACTCGGCCATCGGCCACTGGCACGGCACCCGCCCCAGCGTGCGCATCACCGGCGACCGCCGCACGAGCATCATCGACAACCTGGTGCGTGAGGTGTTCCCGCGCGGCGACCTCGCCCCGGAGTTCCACCTGCTGACCAACCCCGATCTGCCCGGATTCACGGTGGCCTGCCTGCTGCGCCGCCCGCCGGGACTGGTGCCGCAGATCGCGGTGGGCCTCGGCAGCGGCACCAGACTGGTCAACACCATGTACCGGGCGCTGCTGGAGGCAGCCGGCGTGCGGTGGCTGGCCGGCTGGCTGGCCGTGGAGCGGCGGATCGACCACGGGCCCGGCGAACACCGGCCAAGCGGCGACGAGTTCTACGACCTGGAGGCCAACGTCGGCACCTACGCGGCCGCGGACGGCGCCAAAGTGGTCGAGGACCGCTTCGCCGCCTGCGACGAGGCCGCGGCGGGCGACCTGCCGGCGGACGACGACCGGCCGCGCAGGGAACAGATCGCCGCGCTGGTCGACGCGTACCGGGGCAGCGGCAAGGACCTGTTCTTCGCCGACCTGACCACCACCGACGTCCGGGCGCTGGGTTTCACCGTCGTGCGGGTCTTCTCGCCCGACACCCTGGTGCTGCCGCTGCCCGCGGCGCCGCCGGCCGCCCACCCCCGGTTCGCCGCCTACGGAGGCTTCCACCACGATGCCCCTCACCCTTACCCCTGACCTGCGGCTGTACCTGCTGATGGGGCTGGGCCTGTGCGCGCTCGCCGCGCTGAATCTGGCGGGGGCCGTGCACAGCCGCTACCTCGACGACCGGGGGACGCCGATGCTGCCGGTCTACGTGGTTCTCTGCGCCGCGGTCACCGCCGGCGGGCTGCTCGTACAGGGCCCCGGCGTGCTGTGGCGCGCCTCGCCCTCCCTGTCCCCGGCCTGGCGGCTGGCCGCTGCGGCCGGGGCGGGCGCGGCGGT
>NZ_JAAGLN010000349.1 GCF_010548145.1 Streptomyces sp. SID10853 | reverse complement strand
ACAGGCCGCGGTCTTCGGTATCGGCGTCGCGGGAGCGACGCGCTGGGCGGGGGCCGCCGCAGGCTGGGCCTTCGCTCTCGTGGCCGCCGCACTGCGCTCCTGCCGGCCGGACGCCCGGCGCTCCCCCCGGGTGGCCCCGGTCGCGACGCTGCTCACCACGGTCGTCGAGACCACCCTGTTCCAGTCGGTTCCGCTCGTCCTGCCGCTGGCGGGCGCGCGGTGGACCTTCCTGCTCCTGGCGCGCTCCCGGCAGGAGCCCTCGTCAACCGGCCGACCGGCCGATGTCACCACCACCGGAGGTGCAAGATGAAGCACGGTATTTCGCTGCTGCCCGACTGCCGCCCAGCGGCCCGCTCGGCGCGCGACTACTTTCAGGAGGTGCTGACGCTCTCGCAGATCGCCGAGGAAGAGGGCCTGCACTACGTCAAGATGACCGAGCACTATCTGCGCGACTACGGCGGCTACTGTCCCGACCCGCTGGGCTTCCTGTCCGCGGTGGCGGCGCGCACCAGCACGATCCGGCTGATGACCGGCGCCATCCAGGCGGCTTTCCACCACCCGGTGCAGATCGCGGCCCAGACGGCGATGGTCGACGCCATCAGCGGCGGACGGCTCGACGTGGGCTTCGCGCGGGCCTGGCTGCCGTACGAGTTCGAGGTGTTCGGCATCCCGATGGACGAGTCACGCGCCCGGTTCCAGGCCACGGTCAACGCCGTCCGCCGCCTGTGGACGGAGGAGTCGGTCGACGAGGAGACGCCGTTCTTCGGCTTCCGCCGCGCCACCAGCCTGCCGCGCCCTGAGCAGCGCCCCCACCCGCCGGTGTGGGTCGCCGCCGTGCGCTCCCGGCAGAGCTTCGCGTGGATCGCCGAGCAGGGGTTCGGCCTGCTCGTGACGCCACCGCCGCACAAGGACGCGCTGCCCGGCACCCGCGAGATGGTGGAGGTCTACCTGGAGACCTTCCGCTCGGTGCACGGCACCGACGCGGTGCCGCGGGTCGCGGTCAGCGTGCCGATGTTCGTCGCCGAGACCGACGAGGAGGCGTACCGCGTCGCCGACCCGTTCCTGCGCGAGTACCTGACCGTATGGGCGGAGTCGGCGGAGGACTGGAGCGGCACCACATCCAAGGACTATCCGTCGTACGAGGCGATGGGCCAGGCGCTGCGCACCATGCGTATCGACGACTTCCGCAGTGTGGGCACCGCGGTGGTCGGCTCCCCCGAGCAGGTCGTGGAGCGGGCACAGCACCTCACGTCGCAGCTGCACGCCGACACGATGCTGTGGCAGGTGGACTTCGGCGGCCAGACGCTGGCCACGATGGAGCCGAGCCTGCGCCGGTTCGCCTCACAGGTCATGCCGAAGCTCGGCTGACGGCCACCGACGCACGGGTACAAGCCGAGGAATGGAGGAGCCGGTGGACGCACCGGTGATCGAGTGTGCGCGGCTGCGCAAGGCGTACCGGCGCAGGCCGGCGCTGCGCGGGGTGGACCTGAGGGTGACGGCGGGGGAGGTGTTCGCGCTGCTCGGACCGAACGGCGCGGGCAAGACCACCGCGGTGGAGATCCTCGGGGGTTTCCTGGCGAGAGACGCGGGCGAGGTGAGCGTCCTCGGCCACGACCCGGGACACGCCGGGCCCGGCTGGCGCCGGAGAGTCGGTGTCGTGCCGCAGGAGACCGGCGCCCTGTCCGAGCTGACGGTGCACGAGGCGGTGGCGCACTTCGCCGGGCTGTACCCGGCGGCCGCGCCCGTGCCGCCGCTGCTGCGGGACGTCGGTCTCGAAGAGGTGGCGGGTCGGCGCATAGGCCGGCTGTCGGGCGGCCAGCGGCGCCGGGTCGACATCGCGCTGGGCATGGTGGGCCGGCCCGAACTGCTCTTCCTCGACGAGCCCACCACGGGTCTGGACGCGGTGGCCAGGCGGCAGGTGTGGGATGCGGTGCGGGAGCTGACCCGCCAGGACGGCACCACGGTGCTCCTCACCAGCCACTCCATGGAAGAGGTCGAGGAACTGGCCGCGCGCGGGGCGGTGCTGGCCGACGGGAAGGTGGTGGCCCAGGGCACGATCGCGGAGCTGGCGGGCGGCCAGTCGCAGCGGTGCGTGGTGGAGTTCACCGGGCAGCGGCTGCTGCCGCCATCGGGCCTGCCGCCCGGCACCGACGTCGAGTTGCTGACGGACGACCGGGTGCGGATACGGACCGCGCAGCCGTCCGGCGTGCTGCGCGCGGTCCTCGACCGGGCGGCCGAGCTCACCGTTGCCGAGGTCCCCGGGCTGCGCGTGAGCCGTCCCACACTGGAGTCCGGCTACCTGTCACTGATGGCGGAACTGACCGGACCTGCCGAGGAGGTTGCCGCATGACGACGCACACACAGGACACGGTGGTGCGCGCCTCCGCGGCCCGGGAGCGCGAACCGGCGCCGGCGGCGACCGCGCGTGTGCTGCGGGCCGGGTGGTCGCGGGCCGCGGTCGAACTCAAGGGCTATGTGCGCAACTGGCAGGCGGTGCTCTTCACCTTCGCGCTGCCGCTGTTGCTGCTGGTGGTGTTCGGCGCGCTGTTCACCGGGAACGTCGGGCGGACCGGGGTACCGTTGCGCCACGTGCTGGTGTGCGGGATCATCGCATCCGGCATGGTGGCCACCACGTTCATGAGTCTGGCGGTGGGCATCGCGTCCGACCGGGAGGACGGCACCCTCAAACGGCTGGCGGCCACCCCGCTGACCCCCGCGGGCTATGTGCTGGGCAAGACCGGGCAGGCCGTCGTGGTGGGGCTCGCGGAGACCGTACTGCTGCTGGTGATCGGCCGGCTGGGCTACGGGGTGGCGCTGCCGCACACCGTCGGGCGCTGGTGGACGCTGGTGTGGGTGACCGTGCTCGGGGTGGTGGCCTGTTCGCTGGCCGGGATCGCGTTCAGCCGGCTCACCTCGTCGGTGAAGGCGGCGATGCCGGCCACTCAGATCCCCTACCTGATCCTGCAGTTGATCTCCGGGGTGTTCTTCGTGTTCACCTCGCTGCCGGGCGCTCTCCGGCTCGTCGCGTCGCTCTTTCCTCTCAAGTGGATGGCACAGGGCCTGCGTTCGGCGCTGCTGCCGGACTCCTTCAGGGCCGCCGAGGCGACCGGGGGCTGGGAGCACGGGCGTACCGCGCTGGTGCTGGGCGCCTGGTGCGTCGGCGGCTTCCTGCTCTGCCTGCTGGCGTTCCGCCGCCGCCCGCCGGGGCTGCGCTGAAGGCGCCCGCCGGTAGCCGTTCCCCCGCCCGCCGACCGGTCAGGAGCCGTCGTGCACAACGCAACGAAGATCACGACCCAGTCCATCACCGAACCCTGGGAGGGTGTGCTCACCGAGCCTGCGGGCAGCTCCGACCGGGCGGTGCTGGTGCTCGGCGGATCGGGTGGGGAGATAGCGGATGAGCGCTGCCGGCTGCTCGCGGCCGAGGGGCTGACGGCGCTCTCGGTCCGCTGGTTCGGCGGTCCCGGCCAACCGCCCGGCATCTGCGAGATCCCGCTGGAGACGTTCACCGCCGCGGTGGACCTGCTGTGCGCGCGCGGTGCGCGGCGCGTTGGCGTGCTGGGCGAGTCCAAGGGCGCGGAGGCGGCGCTGCTGCTCGCGGTGCACGACCCGCGGGTGGCTGCCGTGGTGGCGATCGCGCCGACATCGGTGGTGTGGGCCAACCTCGGTGCGGGCGCGGACGGGCGCTCGTACCCGTTCCGTTCCTCCTGGTCCCACCACGGTGTGCCGCTGCCGTTCACCCCGTACGACGCGGCCCACCTGCCGAGGCAGGACGGCACCGGTCCCGTGGGGTTCCGGGCGCTGTACGAGCACAGCGCCCGGACGTTCGCGGCGCAGGCGGCTGCCGCGGCGATCCCGGTGGAGCGAACACCGGCCCGGGTGGTGCTGGTGGCCGGCGGGGCGGACGCGATGTGGCCGTCACTGGAGTACGCGTACGAACTGCAGCGCAGGATACGGAAGTCGGGCGGCGATGTGACCGTGGTGAGCGACCCGGGCGCGGGCCACCACCCGTTGTTGCCGGGGGAGCCGGAGCTGGCGGGCGAGCCGGTGTACGCCATCGGCGGCGGCCCCGGCCCGGACGCCGCGCTCGGCGCTGCGGCCTGGCCGCACATCCTTTCCGCCCTCAACGGCACCAAGGAGTAAATACGGCCGGAGCTGGTACGCTCGTCGATGCGAACACTGGTAGCAGCCAGTCCTGGCAGATGCTTGACCGAGCACGCCGGGGCGAACGGCCCGGGCGGGGCCGGCCGGTTCATTCCCGAACCGGTTACCCGGTTTCCGTACGGTGGGGTACGGGAAGCAGCGGGTAAGCAGTGCGTGCCGTCCGCCCGCTCGCGTCGTACGCGACGATGGGGGGATGTCCGTGAACCATCTGTACAGGGCTGTCCAGCCGGCGAGAACCGCGGCGCCGGTGCGGATAGGCATACTGGGTTCCGTGACCGTCGAGGTCGGCGGGGTGCGGCAGAGCGCGGGTCCGCCGCTGCGGCAGGCCGTACTCGCCTATCTGTCCAGCCTGGCCGGCAGTGTGGTCTCCAAGGAACAGCTCATGGACGCGGTGTGGGGCGAGCATCTGCCCGGCAACGCGAGCGGGAACATCCACACGTACATCGCCGCGCTGCGCAAGCAGTTGGACCCCGGGCACCAACAGCGCGCCACCGACGGCGTGCTCGCGAGTGTCACGGGCGGCTACTGTCTGCGGCTGCCCCCCGCGCACTTGGACAGCACCCGGTTCCTCGACCTGTGCGCCCGCGCCAGAACCGACCGCGGCCGCGCCCCGGACGCCGCCGCCAGAGACCTGCGCAGGGCACTCGACATGTGGCGCGGTACCTCGCTCCAGGGCGTGCCGGGGCCGTTCGCCCAGGCCGAGCGGGAGCGGCTGACCGGGCTCAGACTGTCGACCGTCGAGGACTACGCCAGGCTGATGACAGAGCTGGGGCACTACGACATCGTTGTCCAGGAGCTGTCACCGGTGGTCCGCGACCACCCCCTCCGCGAGTCCGCGCACGCGCTGATGATGACCGCGCTGGAGCGCAGCGGCCACCGCGACGAGGCGCTCCGCCTGTACGACCGCATCGACCACAGGCTGCGCGAGGAACTCGCGGTCCCACCGAGGGCCGCGCTGCGCGAACTGTACCGGCGACTGCGTGAAGGTGGTGTCGTGCAGGGCGCCGCTCCCGCCGCACAGGGGGCCGCGCCCGGCGCGCCCCGGATACCTTCGCGGACCCCGGCCGAACCCGCCGCGCCGCCGGTGCCGCCGTCGGGC
>NZ_JAAGLN010000348.1 GCF_010548145.1 Streptomyces sp. SID10853 | reverse complement strand
CATCTCGGTCGGCGGCCAGCAGCACGGGCTCGTCACCCTGGACGCGGCCGGCCGGCCGGTACGCCCGGCGATGCTGTGGAACGACGTGCGCTCCGCACCGCAGAGCGAGCGCCTCATCGGGCAGTTGGGCGCCGCCACCTGGGCCGAGCGCACCGGGGGTCTGCCCGGCCCCGCCATGACCGTCACCAAATGGGCCTGGCTGCTGGAGAACGAGCCGGCTGCCGCCCGCGCCACCGCGGCGGTCCGGCTGCCGCACGACTACCTCACGGAGCGGCTCACCGGCCGGGGCACGACCGACCGGGGCGACGCATCGGGCACCGGCTGGTGGGCGACCAGGACCGAGGCGTACGACGAGGAGATCCTGCGGCTCGCCGGTCTCTCCCCCGAGTTGCTGCCGGAGGTGGCCGGTCCTTCGGACGCGGCGGGCACCGTGCGCGGCCTGGCCGGTCTGCCGCTCACCCCGGGCACCCTGGTGGCGCCGGGCACCGGTGACAACGCAGCCGCGGCGCTCGGCCTCGGGCTGCGCCCCGGCCGGCCGGTGCTCAGCCTCGGCACATCGGGCACGGTGTACGCCGTGTCACGGCAGCGGCCCGTCGACCCCTCGGGCACCGTCTCCGGCTTCGCCGACGCGCGGGGCGACTGGCTGCCGCTCGCCTGCACCCTCAACTGCACCCTGGCCGTCGACCGGATCGCCGCACTGCTCCACCTCGACCGGGAGGCCGTCGAGGCGGGCGGCGGTCCCGTGGTGCTGCCGTTCCTCGGCGGCGAACGCACCCCTCATCTGCCGCACGCGGCAGGACTGATGTACGGGCTGCGCCACGACACGACCGGCGGACAGCTCCTCCAGGCCGCCTACGACGGAGCCGTCTACGCACTGCTCGCCGCCCTGGACCGGGTCCTGGACAAGGACGCCGACCCGAGTGCGCCACTGCTGCTGATCGGCGGCGGGGCCCAGGGGACCGCCTGGCGGGAGACCGTACGGCGGCTGTCGGGGCGGCCCGTCCAAGTACCCGCGGCGAAGGAGCTGGTGGCGCTGGGGGCAGCGGCGCAGGCGGCGGGTCTGGTGCTCGGCGAGGACGCCACCGAGGTCGCCCGGCGCTGGGACACCGCCCGGGGCCCGCAGTACGCGCCGCTCGCCGTGGACGGACCGGCCCTGCACCGGATCGGGGCCGCGCTCTCGGACGCGGGCCCGCTGCTGCGCGGCGACGAGCGCCGTGAGTGAGGCCCTGCACACCGGTCTTACGCGCCAACTCCCCCGCCTCGCCGACGCTGTGGCCTCTTCCGTCCCTCCCGCGTCAGCCCGTACCGTATGCCGGGTGGGACTCGTGCCGGTCGGCTGACACCCGGCCGGCTGACACAGGGAGCCGGAGAATGCCGGGGGAATCGGGCCCAGGGCTGCGAAGGGACGCCATCGGGCTGCGCGAAGTCCTCTTCCAGAGCATCACCGCCATGGCCCCGGCTGCGGCCGTCGCCGCTTCGATCCCCTCGGGCGCGGCCTTCGCGGGCGGCAGCCTGCCACTGTCGGTACTGGTGGCGCTGGTGGCCTGCCTGTTCACCGCCTCCTGCGTCGCGGAGCTGGCACGCCGGCTGCCCGCAGCGGGTTCGGTGGCGACGTACTCCGCGCAGGGTCTGCATCCGGCGGTCGGATTCCTGGTCGGCTGGGGGTATGTCTTCGTCGAGGCCCTGGTGCCCGCGCTGCTGCTGCTCCAGCTCGGCTTCACCACGGCCGGCACCCTGCACCAGGAGTGGGCCGGCTACCCGGCGGCGCTGTGGTGGCCGTGGTCCCTGGCCGGGGCGGTGGTCATCGCACTGGCCGGGTTCTACGGGGTCCGGGCGTCGGCCCGCCTCGGTACGGTCCTCGGCGTCTTCGAGGTGCTCGTCCTCCTGGTCTTCGCCGTCCTGCTGATCGTGCGGGCCGGGGACGCCAACACCCTTTCGGTGTTCGGCACTTCGCACACCGCCCACGGGTACACCGGGGTCGGCGGTGTCTTCGCCGGGTCCGTCTACACGGTGCTGGCCTTCTCCGGCTTCGAGGCGGCCGCGCCGCTCGCCGAGGAGACACGCGACCCGCGGCGCACCATGCGGCGCGCGGTGCTCGGCGCGGCGCTGGCGATCGGCCTGTTCTACGTCCTGACCACGTACGCGATGTCCGTGTACTTCGGCCCCGACAGGTTCGCCGGGTTCGGGGTCTCGGGAGCCTCCTCGTGGGAGGGCGTGGCCCGCGCCTCGTTCGGGCTCTTCTGGGTGCTGCTCTTCCTCGCCGTCGTCAACTCGACCATCGCCAACGCCAACGCGTGCGCGAACGTGTCGACGCGGACGGCTTTCGCGCTCGGACGGGCCGGGGTGTTCCCACGCCCGTTCGCCCGGATCCATCCGCGCCACCGCTCCCCCGTCACCGGGGTGGCCGCGCAGTTCGCCGTCGCGGTGGCGGCGGTGCTGGGGCTCGGTCTCGCGTACGGCCCGGAGACGGCTTTCGCGTTGCTGGCCACGGTCATCGTGACGGTGGTCATCGGCGTCTACATCGTCGTCAACCTGGCCTGCGCCGGGTACTTCCTGCGGCGCCGGCGCGATCTGTTCCGCCCGGTGCCCCATCTGCTCTTCCCGGTGCTGGGGATCGCCGCGTTCGTGCCGGCGCTCCTGACGGCGGCCGGGATCCCGGCGTTCGACTTCGTCTCCCGGCTCGCACCGCCCGTCTCGTACGCGGGACCGGTCGTCGGCGGCTGGATGCTGGCCGGGGCCGTGGTGCTGGCCGTGCTGGTGCGCCGCCACCCCGGGCGGCTCGCGGAGACGGGCCGGATCCATCTGGACGGTCCGGCGCTCCCCTCCACAGGCGCGGGCGCATCAGGAGCCACGGGCCCCCAAAGAACCGACTCCGCTGCCGGGGAAGGCGTCACCGTGGCCGGCACGACCGATGAGACAGGAGAGTTACCCGCATGACTGATCCGCGCATCCTGACAGTGCGTCCCCGCGAGGGTGAGTACGCCTGGACGTTCGGGGGTGCGGCGCCGGTGGCCCGCATCGCGCCCGGCACCGTCCTCGACCTGTTCACCGAGGACTGTTTCGCGGGCCGGGTGCGCTCCGAGAAGGACCTGGTGTCCGAGGTCTGCGAGTTCCCCTTCCTCAACCCGCAGACCGGCCCCTTCCACATCGAGGGCGCCGAGCCGGGCGACACGCTGGCCGTGCACTTCGTGTCGGTCGAACCGGCCCGCGACTGGGCCGCGTCGACGACCGTCCCGCTGTTCGGCGCGCTGACCTCCACCCATACGACAGCCACCCTGCAGCCGCCGCTTCCCGAGGTCGTGTGGATGTGGGAGCTGGACCGGGAGCGGCGCACCTGTCTCTTCCGGGCGCGGGACAGCGACATCGAGATCGCCCTGCCGATGGATCCGATGCACGGCACGGTCGGGGTGGCACCGGCCAATCTCGAGGTGCGCTCCGCGCTGGTGCCCGACGCGCACGGCGGGAACATGGACACCCCTGAGATGCGCGCGGGCGTCACCTGCTATCTGGGGGTGAACGTCGAGGGCGCGCTGCTCAGCCTCGGCGACGGGCACGCCAGGCAGGGCGAGGGCGAGACCTGCGGGGTGGCCGTGGAGTGCGCCATGAACACCGTCGTCGTGGTCGAGCTGCTGAAGGGCGTGGCGACCCCGTGGCCCCGCATGGAGTCGGACACCCATCTGATGTCGACCGGCTCCGCGCGCCCGCTGGAGGACGCCTTCCGGATCTCACAGCTGGACCTGGTGCAGTGGCTGGCGCGCGACTACGGCCTGTCCGAACTGGACGCGTACCAGCTGCTCTCCCAGGCGGGGGAAGCCCCGCTCGGCAACGTCTGCGACACCAACTACACGTGCGTGGCGAAAATCCGCAAGGAATGGCTGCCCGCAGGAGAACCGCACCGCGGTCTGCACCGTCATCTCAGGGAGACCGCCGCGATACTCCCGCGGTCCTGACCGCCCCGCCCGGACTCCCCCTCCACAGACGTACCACTCCCCCCACCCAGGAGACACAGATGGAACGCAACGCATCGGGCCCCAGCCGCAGACGGCTGCTGCAGAGCGCGGCGCTGGTGGCCACGGCGAGCGTCCTGCTGCCCGCGACGCAGGCGGACGCGGACAGCGCCACCGACTACCCAACCGCCCACTGGCACCCGGCTTCGACCGCCAACTACACGGCGTCCACCCGCCCGTCGGCGTACACGATCGACCGGGTGGTCATCCACGTCACCCAGGAGACCTTCCCCAACACCCTGGCCATCTTCCAGGATCCGGCGAAGGCGGTCACCGCCCACTACGTGGTGCGCTCCGCCGACGGGTACATCGCCCAGTGCGTCCGGGAGCACGACATCGCCTGGCACGCCGGGAACTGGGACTACAACACCCGCAGTATCGGCATCGAGCACGAGGGCTGGGTGGACAAGCCCGAGTACTTCACGGACGCCCTGTACGAGAAGTCGGCGGCGCTCACCGCGTCCGTCTGCGACCGGTACGGCATCCCCAAGGACCGCACCCACATCATCGGCCATGTCGAAGTCCCGGGCACCGACCACACGGACCCCGGCCCGCACTGGGACTGGGTGCGCTACCTGCGGCTGGTCAACTCCGCCTGACGGGACGCTTGCCCGGCGGCGCCACCGGGGCGACGATGGGCTGTGTCCCGCGTCCGGTGCACCGAGCCGGGGAGGCGAGTTGACCGACACATGGGTGGCTCTGCAGGCGGGGGCCGACCCCGCGCAGCGCCGCAGGGCGCTGCGCGGAGCGTACGAGGCGTTCGCGGCCGCGGGGCGTGTCGAGCGTCCGGTGCGTGCCGTGGTGGCGGAGTCCTGGCGGCGCTCGGCCCGCGCCCGGGTCAGCCGGGAGGGCACGGCGGACGTCGAGCTGTCCGACGACGGGCTCGCCGCGTACCGGGACGGCCATCCGCTGGCCAAGGTGATGCCGCTGTTCCGCGAGCTGATGGGCGCGTACGCGATGGACGGCGAGCATCTGCTCGCGGTGTGCGACGCACAGGGGCGGCTGCTCTGGGTGGAGGGGCACGCGACCTCCCGCAGACAGGCGGGCCTGATGAACTTCGTGCCGGGGGCGCGCTGGGCGGAGGCGGCGACGGGGACCAACGCGCCCGGCACCGCCATCGCCGTGGACCGTCCCGTCCAGGTCTTCGCGGCCGAGCACTTCCAGCGGCCGGTGCACCCCTGGACCTGTGCCGCGGCGCCGGTCCACGACCCGGGCACCGGGCGGCTGCTGGGCGCCGTGGACATCACCGGCGGCGACCGGCTCGCCCATCCGCACAGCCTGGCCTTCGTCGGCGCGGTC
>NZ_JAAGLN010000347.1 GCF_010548145.1 Streptomyces sp. SID10853 | reverse complement strand
AGCACCCGCTCGCGCAGCCCGGGCACGGCGGACTCCGCCGCTGCCACGACCCGGTCGGCGAACGCTCCGGCCCGGTCGCCGGTGGCCCAGTCCTCGGACCCTGCGACGTCCCGGCCGGTGACCGGGACCGTGACCGTCAGCGTGACGGCCTCGTGGCCGGGGCCCGGGACCAGCGCCGGATCGTCCGGGCGCCCCACCGTCACCATCGGCAGATCGCGCTCCGCGCGGTGCACCACGGTGCGGTGGACGGCGTCCGCCTCCCGGTCCCCGCGCAGCGCCAGACAGACCACGAACCGGCCGCTCCGCGTGCCCGACGCGCGGTGCGGCCCGTGGGCGGACGGCAGCGGGGCACCCGCGACCACATGGTCGGCGTCGACGCCGCTCCCGTCGGCCAGCTCCAGACCGCAGGCCCTGCCGTCCTTCTCCCGTACGTCCGTGACCTCGGCGGAGAACACGAACTCGACCTTCCGTGCCAGGCACCGCTCGTACACCGCGTCCGCCAGCGCCCGCATCCCACCGCGTACATACCAGTTGCCGAACGTCTGCTCCATGTACGGCAGGACGGCGGCCGACGCCGGGGCCGTCAGCGGATCGAAACCGTAGGACACGGCGTAGCTCGCCAGCAGGGCCGCCAGCCGCGGGTCCCGCAGCTCCCTGCTGCCGATCTCGCCGAGCGTGGTCGCGCTGCGCCGCAGCAGCCCCGTTCTGAGCGCCGGGTAAGGATCGAGGCCCAGCGGGGCCGGATCGGCGGGCAGCGGCTCTTCCAGGAGCGGGCGCCTGGTGCTGTCCCACGTCTCCCGCGCCCGGTCGAGGAACGCACCCCAGCGGGCGCCCGCGCCGCCGCCCAGTGCCGCCTCCAGGGCCGCCACGGCCCCGGCGCGCGAGGCGTTCGGCAGCAGGACGCGGGTCCCGTCGTCGAAGAGATGGCGGGCCGCCGGATCCACCTGGACCAGCTCGACGCACTGCTCCAGCGGGTCACGGCCCGTCTTCACGAACAAGTCGCGGTAGACGGCGGGCAGCTGGAGCAGCCCGGGCCCGGTGTCGAAGGCGAAGCCGTCGCGTGCGAAGCGGCCCACCGCCCCGCCGTGGGTCGCCGTACGTTCGTACACCGTCACCCGGTGGCCTGCCACAGCCAGCCGGGCGGCAGCCGCCATGGCGCCCATCCCGGCGCCGATCACCGCAATCCGTGCCATGGCAGGAACTTTATCGGGGCCCCGTGCGCCCCTGCTGGGGTGGCGCACACAGGTCTGAGTATCCGTACCTAGAAGCGGAGATGAGTAGTTACGCGGATGGGCCCCGACCTGCGAGGACGGCAGAGTGTGGAGCACGGAAGGGGCGCGGCGCCGGCACCGCCGACACGGGGCGGCGGAAACGGCGCGGCTCCCCTGACGAGTACGGGATGTACGGGGGAGTACAGCGGGGGAGTACGGGGGAAGCGCCGTCCGGCGACGGCTCGGGAGACCGGGCCGGGCCTGGCGGCGCTCTTTCTTTCCCGCTCGCTCCTTCGCCGCCGCTCCTCCTCCGCCACCCTTTCGTTGCCGCTCTTCGCCGCCGCTCTTTCTCCGCTCTGGCCCTCTCAGCCCTCAGCCTCTCAGCCGTCAGCGCCCGCTGACGCGGCCGTGCAGCAGACGCGAGAGCGCCGCGTGCACCTCGTCGATCGACCGCCCGGGCTGGAACGCCTGCCAGTCGAGCGCCGCCACCAGGACCATGCCGACCAGGGCGGCAGCCGTCAGCGGGATGTCGATCTCCTCGCTCAGCTCGCCCCCTTCGACGGCCTCGCGCAGCACGGTCTCGACGACGGCCACGGCCTCCTGGCGTACCACGAGCAGGGTCGACTGCCACGCCCTGTTGGTGCGCCACAGCTCGGCCACGTACAGCTGAGTGAAGGCCGGATAGGCGTCGATGAAGCCGAGGCCGGCCCTGATCATGGCGTCCAGCGCCTCGACCTTGCTGCCGCCGCGCTCCGCCGTCGTGTCGGCCGCTGTCCGGAGCGCGGCGGTGAGGAGCCCGACCCCGTGCCGCAGCAGCTCCTCGAAGAGCACGGTCTTGCTCGCGAAGTTGTAGTAGACCGTGCCCTTGGCGACCCCCGCGCGCTCGGCGATCTCCTCCACCGTGGTGGCGGAGAAGCCCTTCTCGGCGATGAGAGTGACAGCTGCCTCGTACAGCTTCTGCCGGGTGGCCTGCCGTCTGGTGCTGGTGTCCATGCCCCCGATTCTCACAGGCCACCTCCCGTACAGGCCATTTCGCTCACAGGCTCAGCTCCGGATGCAGCCGTTCCATGGTCCACACCTGCTTGCTCCGCGCCGAGAGGGCGGTCAGCGCCAGCGCACCCGCGGTGAAACCGACCAGCACGGCCGAGCCGGTCCACACCGGCGCGAGGCCGCCGCCCGTGATGAGTCTGCGCAACCCCTCGACCACGTAACTCATCGGCAGATACGGGTGGATGGCGTTGAAGAACGCCGGGCTCGTCTGCACCGGATAGGTGCCGCCGGCCGAGGTCAGCTGGAGCATCAGCAGCGCCAGCACCAGGATCCGCCCGGCCGCGCCGAAGCGGGCGTTGAGCCACTGCACGATCGCGGCGAAGCAGCAGGTCACCAGGGCCAGAAAGCCCAGGGTCCCGGCGGCGCGGGCCAGCTGGAGGCCGATCGCCCAGTGCAGTACGGCCATCAGCGCGGCCGTCTGGAGCACCCCGATCGCGGCCACCGGGAGCCAGCCGGCGAAGGTGATCCGCCACGCCGAGGCGCCCGCGGCCAGCGCGCGCCTGCTGAGCGGCTGGATGAGCATGTACGCGACCATCGCACCGACCCAGAGCGAGAGCGGGATGAAGTACGGGGCGAAGCCGGTCCCGTAATTGGGCGCCCGGTGGAGCGACTTGGCGGCCAGCTGCACCGGATCGGCCATCACCGAGGTGCGCCGGTCCCGGTCCTGCTTGTCGTAGTCGGGGATCTTGGACACCCCGTCGTGCAGACCGGTGGCCAGGGTGCCCGCGCCGTCGGAGAGCTTGACGATCCCGCTGTGCAGGGTGTGCGCGCCGGTGTTCGCCTTCCCGACGCCGGTGTGCAGCGAGGTGGCGCCTGTCCTGGCGGTCGAGAGCCCGGAGTGCAGCCGTGCGGCGCCGCTCGCGACCCGGTGTGCGCCGCTGTCCAGTTCGTTGACCTTGCGCACGGCCGTGTCCAGGTCGCCGGAGAGGTGCGGGGCGTTCCGCGCCAGGCTGTCCGCCTGCTTCTGGAGCGTCGCGAGCTGTCCGTCGAGCTTCCGCAGATCGCCGTTCTGCTGCTGTACGAGGCCGTTGACGTCGCCCGCGATCCTCGCCGTGTCGGCTGCCGCCTCCTTGGCCTTCTTCAGCTGGGGGCAGGCCGGATCGGGGACGGGCAGGTCCTGGCAGCGCGCCCGGTAGACGCTGCTGAGGTCGGTGGAGGCGCTGGCGGCGCCCTCCGCCGCCACCGGGGCGGCCTTCACCAGGGTGGCGAGGTGGTCCCGTACGACCTGGGTGGTGTCGGAGACCAGCCGCGCCCCGTCACCGATGGCCTTGCCGTGGTCCTTGAGGAAGGGGCGGACGGCGCTCGCGGCGCCGTTCACCTGGTTCGCGAGGGTCCGGGTGCCCGCGGCGACCTGCTTCGATCCGGACTGCAGACCTGCCGAGCCCTTGTCGAGCTTCTTGATGCCGCCGGCCAGCTTGCCGCTGCCGGCCTTGGCGTCCTTCAGCCCGTCCGCGAGGTCCTTGGAGCCCTTCCGCGCCTTGCCGAGCCCGGTGGTGAGGTCGGACGCGCCGTCAGCCGCCTTCGCCGTCTGGTCGTGCAGGCTCGCGAAGGAGACGTAGATGCGGT
This sequence comes from Streptomyces sp. SID10853, assembly GCF_010548145.1. GTDB lineage: Bacteria > Actinomycetota > Actinomycetes > Streptomycetales > Streptomycetaceae > Streptomyces. The sequence continues at coordinate 1,581 of NZ_JAAGLN010000347.1, read as the reverse complement.
CCAGGAACGTGCGGGACGCGTGCGTCGATGCCGAGGACCTGACCTCGGAGAACACCGTCCGGGAGAGCTGTCCGACGATGTAGTTGTTGGCGTCGTTCGTCCGGACCTGGAGGGCGCCGGTCTCGGGGGAGTCGCCCGAACTGGACGCGACCCGGCTGCTGAAGTCGGCCGGCATGGTCAGCGACAGGTAGTACGTCCCGTCCTCGACGCCCTTGCGGGCTTCGGCTGCGCTGGTCTCGTGCCAGTCGAAGACCTTGCTGTCGCGCAGCCCCTCGGTGATGTCGTCGCCCGCCCGGACCTTCGTACCGGCGGCTTCGGCGCCCCGGTCGTCATTGACCAGGGCGACGGGTATCCGGTCGAGCCGTCCGTACGGATCCCAGAACGACCAGAGGTACAGCGCGCCGTAGAGCAGGGGGAGCAGCAGGAGCGCGACGAGCGCGGCGCGGGGGAGCCTTCCCCTGCCGAACCGCTTCAGCTCAAGGGCGGCCAGTCTCGGCGAGCGCATCGGCTGCCCCTTCCTCTGTCTCCGTTGTTTCCTTTGTCTTCGTGGTCTCCTTCGGGGCGGCCCGCCGGGTGGAGACGGTGAGCACGCCGTCGGGAGCGCCGGCGCAGACGGCGAGCGTGGTGACACCGCTCGCGGCGACGGACCGGAGCAGCTCCCAGACCTCGTCGCGTTCGGGGCCGGAGAGCTTGAGGTCCGCGTCGTCCACGGCGAGCAGCCGCGGACCGCCCATCAGGCCGAGCGCCACCGAGAGCCGCAACGCTTCGAGACGCTCCAGATCCCGCACGGAGGTCCGGCCCTTCTTGGGCAGCGCGGTGAGATCGAGCCCGGCGGCCGCCGACGCCGCCTCGATACGAGCACGGGCCGCCGCCGCACGCTCGGAGCGGGGGCGCAGCAGGGCGCGGAGCGAACCGCTGTAGCGCCGCTGCAGCAGGGCTCGCTCACGCAGATGCTCGTCGACGGTGAGCGCCGGGTCGAGCTCGCTGACCCCGGGAACCGGGCCGAGCGCGCTGATCCGGCGGACCTCGGCCGACTTCCTGGGCAGCGGGAGCCCGGCGACCTCGGCATGGCCCTCGCTCGTGCGCATCCGGCCCGTCAGGGCGAGGAGCAGACAGGTGCGGCCGGATCCTGACGGGCCGTCGACCGCGATGAGCGCGCCCGGTTCCGCGTCGACACTCACACCGCGGAACGCCCAGCCGTGCGGGCCCCTGAGCCCCAGATGCTCCGCTCTGACAGCTGCCCCGTGCGGGCTGTCCACGACACCCTCCCCTGCTCCTGTACTGACCGGTCAGTACAAAAAAGTACGCCGTACTCGGCGGTCCTCGCAAAGGCCCAGGTCAGCGCCGATTGTCAGTGGTGGCCCGCAGGATGGACACAGACGGCCACAGTGCCGTCACACGACGACAGGAGGTTCCGTCATGGCCAGCTCGAACGCCGCACCAGCGCACCGGCCCCGTGTCACCGCCCCTGCCCCCTCGGTTGTCCCTGCGCCCGCCCCCGCGCCCGTCCCTGCGCCGGCCCCGGCGCCCGCCCCCTCCGCCGCCCCCGCGCACGACATCCATCCCGTCGCACGCCGGACC
>NZ_JAAGLN010000346.1 GCF_010548145.1 Streptomyces sp. SID10853 | reverse complement strand
CCGCCTCGCACAGGGCCGCATCGGCCGGGTGCTCGGACTCGCCGCCGCCCCGGACGGCAGCCGGTTCGCCGTCGCCGCACACGACGGCCGGGTGCTCGTCGTCGAGCGCGAGTCCGGCGATGTGCACGAGGTGGACCGCAGCGCCGACGGTGACGCATCGGGCCTGGTGTTCTCGCCCGACTCCGCCTGGCTCGCCTGGTCGCACCCCGGCCCCGAGCCGCTGCGCCAGCTCAAGCTCGCGCACCTGGCCGACCTCTCCGTCGCCGAGGCGACCCCGCTGCGCTTCCGGGACTTCGACCCGGCCTTCACGACCGACGGCAAACACCTCGCCTTCCTCTCCGAGCGCGCCTTCGACCCGATCTACGACGCGCACGTCTTCGACCTGGCGTTCATCGGCACCTGCCGTCCGCATCTGCTGACACTCGCCGCGACCACACCGTCCCCGTTCGGTCCGCAGCGGCACGGCCGCGCGACCGAGAAGGACAAGGACGGCGACGAGCACGACGCTCCGACCGCGCTGCCGGTGACCCGTATCGACCTCGAAGGTCTCGCCGACCGGATCGTGCCGCTGCCCGTCGAGGCCGGCAGCTACTCGACGCTCCGCGCCGCCAGGGACGGACTCCTCTGGCTGCGCCACCCGCTGCGCGGGGTCCTCGGCACGACCGGGGCCACCCCCGACGCCCCCTGGCCTGACACCGTCCTGGAGCGGTACGACCTGGAGAAGCTGCGGGACGAGGAGATCGCCCCGGACGTCGACCACTTCGAGGTCAGCGGCGACGGCAAGCGGCTCGTGCTGCACACGGACGGCAAGCTGCGCGTCGTCCCGTCCGACAGCCGGGTGGCCAAATCCGACGCGGACGAGGACAGCGACCGCAGTGTCACCGTCGACCTCTCCCGGATCCGGCGGACCCTCGACCCGGCCGCCGAGTGGCGGCAGATGTACGACGAGGCCGGGCGCATCATGCGGGACAACTTCTGGCGCGCCGACATGTCAGGGGTGGACTGGGACGGGGTCCTGGACCGCTACCGGCCGGTCCTCGACCGCATCGCCACCCATGACGACCTGGTCGACCTGCTCTGGGAGGTCCAGGGCGAGCTGGGCACCTCGCACGCCTATGTGATACCGCCGGGCGGCTGGCACGACGACACCACCCGGCAGGGGCTGCTGGGCGCCGACATCTCCCGTACGGACGAGGGAAGTTGGCGCATCGACCGGGTCCTGCCATCGGAGACGTCCGACCCGGCGGCGCGCTCACCGCTCGCCGCGCCGGGCGTCGCGGTCCGCGCGGGCGACACCGTGCTGGCCGTCGACGGCCAGGCCGTCGATCCGCTCACCGGCCCGGCGCCGCTGCTGACCGGCTCGGCGGGCAAGCCCGTCGAGCTGACCGTCTCGCCCGCGGACGGCGGCGACCCCCGCCATGTCGTGGTCGTACCGACCGGCGACGAGGAGGCGCTGCGCTACCACGCGTGGGTGGCCGACCGCCGCAGCTATGTCCACGAGCGGTCCGGCGGCCGCCTCGGCTATCTGCACGTCCCGGACATGGTCGGCTCGGGCTGGGCGCAGCTCCACCGCGACCTGCGGGTCGAGGTGGCCAGGGAGGGCCTGGTCGTGGACGTACGGGAGAACCGCGGCGGCCACACCTCGCAGCTGGTGGTGGAGAAGCTGGCCCGCCGGATCGTCGGCTGGGACCTGCCGCGCGGCATGCGCCCCTCCAGCTATCCGCAGGACGCCCCGCGCGGGCCCGTGGTGGCCGTCGCGAACGAGTTCTCGGGCTCCGACGGTGACATCGTGAACGCGGCGATCAAGGCACTGGGCATCGGTCCCGTGGTCGGCACCCGCACCTGGGGCGGCGTCATCGGTATCGACAGCCGGTACCGGCTGGTCGACGGGACGCTGGTGACCCAGCCCAAGTACGCCTTCTGGCTGGAGGGGTACGGCTGGGGCGTCGAGAACCACGGCGTCGACCCGGACATCGAGGTGGTCCAGGCGCCGCAGGACCACGCGGCGGGCCGGGACCCGCAGCTGGACGAGGCGATCAGGACCGCGCTCGCCGCACTGGAGGAGACCCCGGCGAAGACCCCGCCGAGCCTGCCGGAGCCGCGCGGCTGACCGCCGGACGCGCCGACGGCGTGCGCCCCGCCCGGGACAGGGCGCGGGCGCACGCCCGGGGGCGGAGCGCAGGCGGGCCGACCGCCCCCGGCTAGCATGGCCGCGTACGCGAATGATCATCACCGACCACCACGACCGAGGAGTGAGCGCATGGCGGGAGAGCCGCAGACCGACTGCCTGTTCTGCAAGATCGTCTCGGGGGACATCCCGGCGACCGTCGTCCGTGAGACCGACACGACCGTCGCCTTCCGTGACATAAACCCGCAGGCACCGACGCACGTCCTGGTGATCCCCAAGGCGCACTACCCGGACGCGGCGTCCCTCGCGGCGGCCGAACCGCGGATCGCCGCCGACGTACTGCGCGAGGCGGCCGAGGTCGCCGCCGCCGACAAGGTCGACGCAACCGGCTACCGGATCGTCTTCAACACCGGATCAGGCGCAGGGCAGACCGTCTTCCACGCGCACGCCCACGTCCTGGGCGGCCGCGGGCTCAACTGGCCCCCCGGATAGTCCCGTTGTCCGTACGAGAACTCGTGGTCCTCGGCACCGCCAGCCAGGTGCCCACCCGGCGCCGCAACCACAACGGCTATCTGCTGCGCTGGGACGGGCAGGGCATCCTCTTCGACCCGGGCGAGGGCACCCAGCGCCAGATGCTGCACGCCGGGGTCGCCGCGCACGACATCGACCGGATCTGCGTCACGCACTTCCACGGCGACCACTCGCTGGGCCTGGCCGGGGTGATCCAGCGGATCAACCTGGACCAGGTCCCGCACCAGGTCACCGCGCACTACCCGGCGAGCGGGCAGCACTTCTTCGACCGGCTGCGGTACTCCACCGCCTACCGCGAGTCCGTCGCCCTGGCGCAGGCCCCGGCCACCGGCGACGGCGGTGTCCTGGCGCGCACACCCGCGTACGAACTGGAGGCGGTCAGGCTCTCGCACCCCGTCGAGTCGTACGGCTACCGGCTGACCGAGCCCGACGGGCGCCGGATGCTCCCGGAGAGACTCGCCGAGCACGGCATCACCGGACCGGACGTCGGGCGGCTCCAGCGGGAGGGCGTGCTCGACGGGGTCACCCTCGACCAGGTCAGCGAGGTGCGGCGGGGCCAGCGCTTCGCCTTCGTGATGGACACCCGGCTCTGCGAGGGGATCCACCGGCTCGCGGACGGCTGCGACCTGCTGGTCATCGAGTCGACGTTCCTCGACGACGACGCCCGGCTGGCGGCCGACCACGGCCATCTGACCGCAGGACAGGCGGGCCGCGTCGCACGCGACGCGGGCGTACGGCACCTCGTCCTGACGCACTTCTCGCAGCGCTACCCCGACCCCGCCGAGTTCGGCAGACAGGCGCGCGCCGCCGGCTTCGACGGTGAACTCACCGTCGCCGACGACCTGATGCGGGTGCCGGTCCCCACCCGGCACGCCGCCACCTGACCGCTGCCCGCCGTACGTCCCCGGCCCCGACCGACCCACCCACACCACCGAACTGAGCGAGACCCGATGCACCATCTCCCCAAGGCCGAACTCCACCTCCACATCGAAGGCACCCTCGAACCCGAACTGGCCTTCGCGCTCGCCGCCCGCAACGGCATCGAGCTGCCGTACGCGGACACCGAGGCGCTGCGCAAGGCGTACCAGTTCAGCGACCTCCAGTCGTTCCTCGACCTGTACTACGGGCTGATGGCCGTGCTGCGCACCGAGGAGGACTTCGAGGAGCTCACCGACGCCTACCTCGCGCGCGCCGCCGCACAGGGCGTACGCCACGCGGAGATCTTCTTCGACCCGCAGGCGCACTCCGCGCGCGGCGTGCCGATGGGCACCGTCGTCGAGGGCATCTCCCGGGCGCTCGGGCGCAGCGAGGAGCGGCACGGCATCTCCACGCAGCTCATCATGTGCTTCCTGCGCGACGAGTCGGCCGACTCGGCGATCCGCACGCTGGAGGCGGCCAAGCCGTATCTGCACCGGATCGCGGCGGTCGGCCTCGACTCGGCCGAGGTCGGGCACCCGCCGTCGAAGTTCCGCGAGGTGTACGCGGCGGCGGGCGCGCTGGGGCTGCGCAAGGTCGCGCACGCGGGCGAGGAGGGCCCCGCCGCCTATGTGCACGAGGCCCTGGACCTCCTCGGGGTGGAGCGGATCGACCACGGGCTGCGCTCGATGGAGGACCCGGCGCTGGTGGAGCGCCTGGTCAGGGACCGGGTGCCGCTGACGCTCTGCCCGCTGTCCAACGTACGGCTGCGGGCCGTCGACACCCTGGAGCAGCACCCGCTGCCGCAGATGATGGCCGCCGGGCTGCTCTGCACCGTCAACTCGGACGACCCCGCCTACTTCGGGGGCTACGCGGGCGACACGTTCCACGCCGTGCACGAGGCGCTCGGCCTCGGGCACGAGGAGCTGCGGACGCTGGCCCGCAACTCCTTCCTCGCCGCCTTCCTGGACCACGACGAGGAGCGCAGGGCGCGCTACTTGGCCGAGGTGGACGCGTACGACTTCGACGCGGACCTCGATCTGGGCTGAACGCCCCCGGTGAGCCGGTACTTGCGGCGGGGTACCGGCTCCAGGGCGATCTCGGTGACGGTGAGTTCGGGCGCGCCGAGCTGCGGAACGGTGGACGCCACCGCGCCCAGGGTGCCCGCGACGACGGCCGCGGGGGCGCCGCCCCTGCGCCGCACCGAGCCGGGCAGCAGCGGGCGGCCCGATGTGTGCAGCGCCACCCCGGTCAGCGGGACCGCCAGCAGCAGAAGCAGCGCGCAGAGCACCGCCCCCATCAGTGGGAAACCGGTCCGCGCGGCGAGCAGGCTGCCCGCCACCGGGCCGCAGGCCACGCCGAGCGAGGACGCCGAGCCGACCAGGACGGCCCACCGGCCGCGCGGGTCCAGCGAGGCGGCCAGGCCGATCAGGTAGGACAGGACCACCGGGTAGAAGGTGTTCCAGAGGATCTCGCCCGACGCGAACGAGCCGAGCCCGCTCGCCGATGAACTCAGCGCGATACAGGCCGAGATGACCACGGTGCCGCCGCCGATCGGCAGCGCCCTGCCGAGCCGTGAGCCGAGCGCCCCGGCCCCGGCGACCCCGATCAGCCCGGCGCCGAGCGACACCGCGAAGATCGCGCCGACCGTCACCTCGGACAGCCCCGCCTGGTCCTGGCCGATCCGGCTGCTGACGCCCCAGAGGGAGTTCTGCGCCATGGCCCAGCAGACCATCGCGCCGGCCAGCACCGAGCCCGAGCGCAGATGCGGGATACGGCCGCGCCCCGCCCCGGTGGCGGGTGGCTGTGGCCGGGCCCGGCCGAGCCGGCCGGTC
>NZ_JAAGLN010000345.1 GCF_010548145.1 Streptomyces sp. SID10853 | reverse complement strand
TGGACCACGGCGGCCGCGCTGCTGATGGCGCACGGGGTGCTCGGCCTCGCGTACGACCGGATGCGGGCGGGCGGCTGAGCCGGCGCCGTCCCCGGCATTCCGGCGCCCCGGCTCCCGCCCCGGCTCCCGCGCCCCTGTGCGACCCGCTGCGCCTCAGTCGTCGTCCTCGTCCTCGTCGTCCAGCCGGGCCAGCCAGGTCGCCAGGCGCTCGACCGGAACTTCGAAGTCCGGGTTCAGGTCGACAAACGTACGCAGCTGCTCGGCGAGCCACTCGAAGGTGACTTCCTCCTCGCCCCGCCGCTTCTCCAGTTCCTCGATGCCGCGGTCGGTGAAGTACACGTGTCGCTCCTGATGCGTTCCGGATGTTCCGTTTCCAGAATATGCGTGGTCGGGCCCGACCGGTCCGTGGCGGGTTCCGGACTCCTCCGCGACCGGGCCGGCCGGTAGCCTCGGCACAGTCCAAGTACCCTTTGGGTAAGGTGACTTGATCGACCACGGGGGAGTCATGGCGGCCGAGGTGCAAGAAATCGTCCTGCCGGGAGGTGCGGTCGTGCACGCCCGGCTGACCACGTCAGGTGCCCATGGCGACGGGTACGAGGACGTGGGCGTCGCGGAGGTCCTGCAGAACCGGGTGGACGATCTCCGGCGGGTGATCGCCGGGGTCGGAGCCTCGGTGCTGGACGCCGCGCGCGCCGCGCGCCCCGACGAGGCCACTGTCACCTTCGGCCTGGAGTTCAGCGTCAAGGAGGGGAAGGTCATCTCGGTTCTCGCGGGGGCCGAGGCGAAGACAGCCCTTCAAGTGGCCCTCACCTGGAAACTCGCCGAGAACGCCGGCCGGCAGCCCGCCGATGAATGAGCCCGACCCTGTCATCAGCTCCCTCACGGCGGCCGCGACCGTCCACCTGCTGCCCGCCGCCGGTGTCGCAGGGGACTTCTGGGGCAGCGGCTTCTTCATCGCCCCCGGCTGGGTTCTGACGTGCGCCCATGTGCTGCGCCCGCATCTGCCCGGCGGGCCCGGCGGGCGCCTCGCGGTCCGCGGCGACTTCAACGACGGGATCCCGGTCCCCGCCGAGGTGGTGGCCTGGCGGCTGGCCGACAAGGAGGGGCCGTCGATCCCTCCGGAGCGGGATCTCGCCCTGGTCCGGCTGCTGGACCGGGAGGCGGAACACGAATGCGTATGGTTCACCGACCGCGACGTACGGCCGATGCACACCGTCCTGGTGCACGGCTACCGGCCGGAACCGCAGGCCGCGCCCGGAGGCGGCCCGGTGTCCTTCGTCGCCAAGGCCGGGATCAACGTGCTCAGCGGGGACCACGGACTCGTGATCGAGCCCGGCGCCGAATACCCCAAGGGCGTCTCCGGCGGTCCGCTCCTCGACCCGTTCACCGGTGAGGTCATCGGCATCATCAAGTCCCGCAGGAAGGACAAGGAGGGCGGTCTCGCCGTCGCGGCAGGCGCGCTGCGTGGGTTCGGCGACCGCTACCGGGAGGTGATGGCCGCACACGATCGCTGGCACGCCGCCAGGACAGGGCACCACACCTGGACCGCCCGGCAGCCGGCGACGGGCCCCGCGGCCTCCGGTGGCTGGACACCGCGCGACCGGCGGGAGGCGCTCGGGCTGCTCGCCGCACTGCCGGGGCCCGATACCGGAGCCCCCGTCGCGACTCTCGCCCGGCAGGCGGCCGGTGGTGACCTGCTGCCTCCTTCCCGGGCCGTACTGCGCAGCTGGCGGGACGGCCACGGTCTGCTGTACGACGGCGAGCAGCCGCTCGACCCGCTCGTCCACCTCCGCTACCTCCGGCTCGTCGTCCTGTACGCGCGGGCGCGCGGAGGTGCGGCAGACCCCCTCTTCGACTGGATCAACCGCAGACTGGAGCAGGTGGCGGACCCGCTCCACCACGAACTGGTCACCGGGATCAGCCTGCCCGCCGGGCTGCTGCCCGACCCCGCGAGCCCCGAACGCGTCGTCCTGCCGTACCCGGGCCCCAAGGAGGGGCCGGTGGTCACGGTCGTGATGGACCCTCTGTACGACGACCCCGACCTCTTCGAGTGGACGATCCACCTCTTCGACGGCGAAGGCGGCAGCGAGCAGGTCGGCGTGTACGAGGAGCCCGCCCCGCGCTCCGACGCGGCCTGGCACAACCACCAGACGCTGCGGCGCAGGCTCCATCAGGTGCTGCACGCCGAGGACCCCGACGAAGCCCATCCGCTGCCCGTCGAGATCGCACTGCCGGTCAGCAGGTTCGACACGCCGGTCCACCGCTGGCAGCTCCAGGACGCTCCGCCGATGGGCGGTCTCACCCAGCTGGGCGCACAGCGCCGTCTGGTGGTGCGTGACCTCGGGCGGCGCGGCCAGTGGAGCGACGAGGAGGGCCGGGGCAGCCGCTGGCAGGCCACGGCTGAGGCTCAGCGGCTGACCGTGGCACGGATACCGGAACCGGGCGCGGCCCAACGACCGGTGTACTACGAGACACTCCCGCCCGGCGCCGTCCCCGTCCTGTGCCGGCCCGCCGGCAGGGGCGCCGGGTCCACCGCCATCGAGCTGACGCTGCGGGCCGGTCACGGTATCGCGCTGTGGGACATCGGCGGCCACAGCGGGCACAGCTGCGGACAGCAGTGCGACGAACTCCGTACGCGGGTACAGAAGTTGTTCGACACGGTCGGCAGCACCGCCGAACTCCCGGACCGGCTGCGGCATCTGCGGGAGGACATCGACCGCAGGCGCCCCGAGACCCAATGGCCGGAACCGCTGATGCTGCTGTACGACGATCCGGGGCGGCCGCTGCCCACCGACGACGAATCCCCCCTCGACTCCCCGTGACCAGCGCCCCGCAGCCAGGGCGACCGGCGGTCTGCTCCACGGTGACGCCCCTTCAATGGCCTGAATACGACTTTGACGATGCGCCGGACGGGTACGTATCCCGGAACGCCCGGCGCCGATGAGGAGCGAACCAGCGATGAGCGAATGGTTCATCTACCGCGGCACCGGGGACCCCGCCCCGGAGCGGATCGACAGCCGGCCGGCGCCACCGCCCTGGCGTGACTTCGACGCCAGGCCCATCGACTACCGGGTGCCGGAAGCCGACTCCGCGACCCGGCGGCGGCTGGGCGACCGGACCGTCCCCCTCGCAGTACCGGGCAGCGAGGCGCTGCGGCTCATCAACGCCGCGCTGTACCTGCGCCGGCCGCTGCTGATCACCGGCGAGCCCGGTTCGGGCAAGAGCACCCTCGCCCACGACCTCGCCTTCGAACTCGGCCTGGGCCGCGTTCTGCAGTGGCCCGTCGTCAGCCGCAGCGAACTCCGCGATGGCCTCTACTCCTACGACGCCATCGGGCGCCTCCAGGACGCGCAGCTGGCCCGGCTGGAGGGCGGCGCGGCCGGCGGTCCGCACTCGGCCGGAGACATCGGGCGCTATCTCCGGCTCGGCCCGCTCGGCACCGCGCTGCTCGCTGCCGACCGCCCCCGGGTGCTGCTCATCGACGAGCTGGACAAGAGCGACATCGACCTCCCCAACGACCTGCTCAACGTGCTGGAGGAGGGCGAATTCACCCTGCCCGAGCTGGAGCGGGTCGCCGACCGCCCGGGGCAGCAGACCGTCCAGGTCCTCACCGACGACGGGCTGCGCGCACCGGTCACCGGCGGCCGGGTGCGCTGCCGGGCCTTCCCCGTGGTCGTCATGACCAGCAACCGTGAGCGCGATTTCCCCGCTCCGCTGCTGCGCCGGTGTATCCACCTCGACCTGGCGGCGCCCCGGGACGAACGGCTCGCCGCCATGGTGCAGGCGCACTTCGGCGCCGGTTCCTACGACGAGTACATCGGCCTCGTCGACCGGTTCGTCCGGACCGAGGCGGACGGCGGAGTGCGTCCGACCGACCAGCTGCTGAACGCGATCTACCTCGTCCAGCACACCGCGGGGAGCCGGCCTGCGGACCAGGAGGCCGTGGCCGACCTCCTCATGCGGCCCCTCGACAACGGGCCGCGGTGACGTGATGGAGGCAGGGCGGGACGAGAGCGGGCGGGCCGTGGCGCTGACCACCCTGGTCGCCCGGCTGCGGGAGTCCGGCCGCGACCTCGACGCGCGGGAGCTGGCGGACGCCCTGTGGCTGGCCGCCCGTACCGGGGCCCCCGCTTCCACCGCACCGGTCCACGCACAGAGCCTCCCGCCGGAGCCCCAGGACCCCGCTCCCGCACCCGTGACCCGGGCCGTCGAGCCGCCCGCGGCCACCGCCTCCACGCCCGGCGCGCCCGCCGCCCTGCTGACCGCGCCGGACCCGGACGGCGTGCCCGCGGCCATGGAGACTTCCCCGGTCCTGGTGCCCGCGGCGCCGGCACTCGCCGATCCGCACGCACTCCAGCGCGCGTTACGGCCGCTGCGCGGCTACCGGTCACCGGCCCTGCCACCGGGCCGCAGCCTCGACGAGGAGGCCACCGCGGGCCGGGCGGCCGACACCGGGCTGGTCGTCCCGGTACTGCGGGCTGTACGGCGGCAGAAGCCGCGGCTCCTGCTCCTGATGGATGTCTCCACGTCGACGGTCGCCTGGGAGAGCGCCCTGGAGGAGCTGGCCGGGGTCTGCGCGAGCGCCGGAGTCTTCCAGGACGTTCAGCTCCGCTATCTGCACCCGTACGGTGACGACGCCGCCGGATATGCGGCGGGGCGCGTCCCGGCGGGCCCGCTGCGCGAAGCCGCCGGGCTCGGTGATCCCACCGGCCGCAGGATCGTCCTGCTGCTCTCGGACTGCTCGGGGCCCCTGTGGCGCTCCGGTGTCCTGCAACGGCTGCTGTACAAGTGGTCGGCCACCACTCCGGTCGCCGTCGTCCAGCCGCTGCCCCAGCGGCTGTGGCGGCGAACCCATCTGCCCGCGTACGGAGGAGTGCTGCGGCGGCACGAAGGCCCGCTGGGGCGGCTGGAGTTCGGTGCGGCGCCGCCCGGGTCCGATCCGCGGAACGGCAGACCGGTCCCGGTACTCGCCCTGCGGCGCACCGCCGTGGAGGGCTGGTCCCGGCTGGTCTCGGGCGCCACCGGCCGGTCCGTGCCCACAGCGGCCGCCTGGGTGCGCCGGGACCAGCCGCCCTCCGGTGCACCGGTACGGGCCGCGGCGGCGCTCACCGGGCGGGAGAGGGTCGGGGCGTTCCGGCGCACCGCGTCCCCCGCCGCACAGCGGCTGGCCGAGTATCTGACGGCGGTGCCGCTGGTGCTGCCGGTGATGCGGCTCGTCCAGCACACGATGCTGGCGGGCACCGGGCCCGAGGCGCTGGCCGAGGTCCGCGAAGACTGAGGCGTGCCTGGTCAGTCTTCCCCGGTGGCCCGGCGGCCCTGATTCATGTGATTTTCACGCAGCGCGGCTACGGTGGCGGCTGTGACCCAGATGAGCCCTCCCGGCTGGCACAGAGACCCCGGGTATACAGGAACAGGCCCT
>NZ_JAAGLN010000344.1 GCF_010548145.1 Streptomyces sp. SID10853 | reverse complement strand
CGTTGACGGTGCCCTGCCCGGCCCTCCCGTACGCCCGTCCGCCCGGTCGGACCGTGTCGCGCGGCGCCGCGGCCAGGGGATCAGCCACCGCACCGCGGCCACCAGCAGCCAGATGACACCGGCCGGGGGCCAGCCGCCGGTGAAGAGGCCGAGCGCGGCGACGGCCGCCAGGGCGGGGATCTCCTTGACCAGGACGTGGCGGATGCCCCGCCCCGAGGCCGACGCGGCCACCGCCGCGATGACCAGGTACACGGCGACCGCACCGCACATGAGCCACCGGGTGCCACCCGGCAGCCGTCCGTCGGTGAACGCCACGCTGTTGCCCAGGGCCGCTGCGAGCGCCGCGATCGACCCGGCGACGAAGCAGTGCAGGACCAGCGCGATCCGTACGGGTACGGCGCCGGCGCCGAGAAGCGGCACCCCGCCCGTGCCGTGGCGCAGGGAGAGCGACCAGAACTGCAGCAGGAGCAGGAACGCGCCGATCGCCACACCGTAGAGCGCCCGGTCCCAGACGGCTTCCCCCGCGGCGCCGACCATCTGCACGATGGCCTCGCCCAGGACGATCAGGACGAACAGCCCCAGGCGCTCGTCGAGATGGCCGCCGTCGGCGTACCGCGCGACGGGCAGCGGCGCCCGATGACGGTGCTCACGGTCCTTCCTCGCCTGTTCGAGCATCCGGCCCGCCGACCCGGTGAACATCGAGACCAGGTCGATGGCGATGCCCGCTGCCCACAGGACGTAGCGGGCATGGCCGTCCACCCACACGGAGACCACCCAGGGTGCGAGCCCCGCGCCCATCCGCGTGATGGGCAGGTCCACGATCACCTCGCCACGGTGGTTCCACAGCCGGGAGGAGAGCAGCCGCACCAGCACATAGGCGAGCGCGAACGCGCCACCGTTGTGGTGACGGACACCGGGGACGGCCGCGGCCATCACCGCCATGCCGAACATGCCCGCCATCACCAGCATGGTTCTGACCCGGTCCCCGGCCACGTTCGCGTACATCGTGAAGAGGATCCACGCGTTCCAGAAGGCGAGGAACAGCAGGGCGTACAGGCCCAGGTCGGCCGGGCCGGGTTCGCCGTGCAGAAGATGTGCGAGCTGCCCCACACCGGCCACCACGATCAGATCGAAGAAGAGCTCCAGCCATGAGGAGTGGCGCTCTTCTTCCCTGCCGCCCCCGGACGGCGGGGCCTGCGGCGGTGGGCCCGGATCGGACGGGCCGGGGGCGAGCGCATCGTTCATGGGAAGACTTCTCCGGTCCTGGCGGCTCCGGCAGACGGCGGGACGAGTTCAGGATGCATCGCGCGGGACGCGGAACCCGCCAGGACACGGGGTGCGGCCGGCCCCGTGACGCCGGGGAGGTACGCGGCCCCGAAGGCCGACTTTGCATGATCATGCGTTCTGTCGCATACTCTTTCCATGTCTAAGGTTCTCACCTCCCTGCCCACCGGCGAGCGCGTCGGCATCGCCTTCTCCGGTGGCCTCGACACCTCCGTCGCGGTCGCGTGGATGCGCGACAAGGGCGCCGTCCCGTGCACCTACACCGCCGACATCGGCCAGTACGACGAGCCCGACATCGCGTCGGTGCCCGGCCGCGCGCTGGCGTACGGCGCCGAGATCGCGCGCCTGGTCGACTGCCGTGCGGCGCTGGTCGAGGAGGGGCTGGCCGCGCTCACCTGCGGCGCGTTCCATATCCGCTCCGGCGGGCGGTCCTACTTCAACACCACCCCGCTCGGCCGCGCCGTCACGGGCACCCTGCTGGTCAGGGCCATGCTCGAGGACGACGTACAGATCTGGGGCGACGGCTCGACGTTCAAGGGCAACGACATCGAGCGGTTCTACCGCTACGGCCTGCTCGCCAACCCGCATCTGCGCATCTACAAGCCGTGGCTGGACGCGGACTTCGTCACCGAGCTCGGTGGCCGCAAGGAGATGTCGGAGTGGCTGCTCGCCCACGAGCTCCCCTACCGCGACAGCACCGAGAAGGCGTACTCCACCGACGCCAACATCTGGGGTGCCACCCACGAGGCCAAGACCCTGGAGCACCTGGACACCGGCGTCGAGACGGTCGACCCGATCATGGGCGTCCGGTTCTGGGACCCCGAAGTCGAGATCGCCGCCGAGGACGTGACGATCGGCTTCGACCAGGGCCGTCCGGTGACGATCAACGGCAAGACGTTCGCCTCCCCGGTCGACCTGGTGATGGAGGCGAACGCCATCGGCGGCCGCCACGGCATGGGCATGTCCGACCAGATCGAGAACCGCGTGATCGAGGCCAAGAGCCGCGGCATCTACGAGGCGCCCGGCATGGCGCTGCTGCACGCCGCGTACGAGCGCCTGGTCAACGCGATCCACAACGAGGACACCGTCGCGCAGTACCACAACGAGGGCCGGCGCCTGGGCCGCCTCATGTACGAGGGCCGCTGGCTCGACCCGCAGGCGCTGATGATCCGCGAGTCGCTGCAGCGCTGGGTGGGCGCGGCGGTCACCGGCGAGGTGTCGCTGCGGCTGCGGCGCGGCGAGGACTACTCGCTGATGGACACCTCGGGCCCGGCGTTCAGCTACCACCCGGACAAGCTCTCCATGGAGCGCACCGCGGACTCGGCGTTCGGCCCGGTGGACCGGATCGGCCAGCTCACCATGCGCAACCTCGACATCGCCGACTCCCGCGCCAAGCTGGAGCAGTACGCCGGTCTCGGGATCGTCGGCAACACGCACGCGACGCTCATCGGCGCCGCCCAGGCCGCGTCGACGGGGCTGATCGGAGCGATGCCGCAGGGCGGCGCCCAGGCCATCGCCTCCCGCGGCAGGGTCGACGCGGACGAGCAGATGCTCGACCGCGCCGCGATGGAGTCGGGCACTGACTGATCCCGGCACCGGCTGATCCCGGGGCCTGCCGATCCCGGGGCCGGCTGGTCTCGTTACCGACTGATCCCGGCACCGGCTGATCTCCGTACGGACTGACCGGTACGCCGACAGCGGCAGGTTCTGGATGTGTTGACCCGCGGTGACATTCCCGCGGGTCAACGCATGTGGACCGCCCCCGATTCGCCGTACGCCCTCAGACGCGTGGCGCGGGCAGGGTTACCTCGAAGCGGCAGCCGCCGGTCACATTGCGGACCGCGGCCCGGCCGGCGTGCGCCTCCACGATGCCGCGCACGATGGCCAGGCCGAGACCGGCGCCCGCCGGTGGAGTCCGGGCCTCGCTGCCCCGCCAGCCGGTGTCGAAGACCCGCGCCAGATCGTCCTCCGGGATACCGCCGCAGCCGTCGGTGACCGAGAGGACGACGGAGCCGGCCCGCTGCTCGGCGGCGACCGCGACGGTGCCGTCGGCCGGCGTCCGGTGGATCGCGTTGACCAGCAGATTGGCCAGGACCCTGGTCATTTCCTTGCCGTCCACCTCGACCGGCAGGGGCGCCACACCGCCGCCCTCCAGCCGGACGCCGTGCTCGCGGGCCAGCGGGTCGGCTCCGGCCAGGGCGTCGCCCACCAGGTCGTACACGGACATCCGGACCGGTGTGAGGGTCAGCGCCCCCGCGTGGATCCGGGACAGTTCGAAGAGGTCGCCGACCATGGTGTTCATCCGGTCCACCTCGGTGCGGATCTGCCGGAAGTAGCGCTCGGGGTCGGCGGCCATCCCGTCCTCCAGCGCCTCGGACATCGCCCGCAGCCCGGCGAGCGGAGTCCGCAGATCGTGCGAGATCCACGCGACCAGCTCGCGCCGCGAGGTCTCCAGCGCCTGCTCACGGCGGCGGGACACGGCCAGCTTCTCGCTCGTCGCGGCGAGTTCGCGGCCCAGATCGGCCAGTTCGGCGGTGGGTGCCCCGCCCGGTTCGGCGAAGTCGCCCCCGTCACCGAAGGACCGCGCGGCCAGGGTCAGCGCCCTGCTGCCCGCGACGACCCAGCGGCCCAGCAGCAGCGCGGTCGCCAGCGAGACCACGGCTGCCATGGCCACCACCAGGGTCACCACCTTGAGGTCGTGCGGCGACAGGAACATCGCCCTGGCCACTGCCAGCGTTCCCGCCAGCATCGCGATCACCGCGACGGCCGAGATGACCGTGAGCGACAGGGCGACCGAGCGGTGGCGCAGCCGCCACAGGGCGCCGGCCCCGAGCAGCCCGGCCGCACCTGCGCCGAGAAACGCGTACAGCGCGATCAGCAGCAGATCCCTCATCGCGCGCCCGCCCCGGAGTCCGTTCCGTGCTGTCCCTCCGCGCCGCCAGGTGAGCCGTCGGATGAGCGGGCCGGCACCTCGCCCCGGTCCGTGGCCTCTGTGCGAGCCGTGGCCCCGCTACGGCCGGTTGCCGCCACTGGGTCCGTCGCCGCCACCTGGTCCGCCGCCACCCGTTCCGTTCCGTCCTCGAACCGGTAGCCGACCCCCCACACGGTCCGGATCAGCCTCGGCGCCGCGGGATCGTCCTCGATCTTGCCGCGCAGCCGGCGCACATGGACCGTGACCGTCGACAGATCGCCGAACTCCCAGCCCCACACCTCGTGCATCAGCTGCTCCCGGCCGCATGCCTGCCCCGGGTGCCCGACCAGATACGCCAGCAGGTCGAACTCTCTCAGCGTCAGGGCGAGTTCCCGCCCGTCCTTGGTGGCGCGCCGGGCCGCGGGGTCCACCGTGACCCCCGCGGCGTGCAGCAGCGGCCCCGGCCGGTCGCCGGCCGTACGGCTGCGCCGCAGCACCGAGTCGACGCGGAGCACCAGCTCGCGCGGGCTGAACGGCTTGGTCACATAGTCGTCCGCGCCTATTTCGAGCCCCAGGATCCGGTCGTCCTCGTCGCCGCGCGCGGTCAGCATGATCACCGGGACCGGGCCGCGGGCGCGGAGTATCCGGCACACCTCAAGACCGTCCATGCCGGGCAGCATCAGATCGAGCACCACCAGATCGGGCCTGCGCCGCGCCGCGCACTCCAGGGCCGCCGGGCCGTCGGCCGCGCGGTCCACGGAGTACCCGGCCCGGTCGAGATAGCCGGCGACGACCTCGGAGACGGTCGGGTCGTCGTCGACGACCAGCACACAGGGCGGCGGCGGAGCGGGGCGATGGTTCGGCATGACCCCAGCGTGTCACCGAGGAGCCCCGGGCGGACGGTCGAGTGGGTGGTTGCGTGCGGACGTCCGCGTTTCGTAAGGAGCGGAAGAGCCATCACGCTCCGTTTGATTCGTACGGTGAGGGACGTGACCGACCTGACGCCTCTGCGGCCCCCGAGCCCCCCGACCCCCCTGACGGTGGACGTCGTCCTCCCCTGCCTCGACGAGGCGGGCGCGCTGCCCCGGGTGCTGGAGCGCATCCCCGACGGCTGGCGGGCGCTCGTGGTCGACAACGGCTCCACCGACGGTTCGGCCGCCATCGCCGCCGGCCTCGGCGCCACCGTCGTCCACGAACCCCGCCGCGGTTTCGGCGCCGCCTGCCACGCGGGTCTGCGCGCCGCGACGGCCGAGCTGGTGTGCTTCT
>NZ_JAAGLN010000343.1 GCF_010548145.1 Streptomyces sp. SID10853 | reverse complement strand
AAGGGCGGTGTCCCCACCCCCAAGGACCTCGCCGGACTGCGCGGGCCCGGAGCCCAGCACGCCGCGCACCCGGCCAACGCGACGCTGCGCTGGTCATCGGAGCGCGGCGGGATCGAGCGCCCCGGCGGCCAGTCCGGCGAACCGGCCGAGACCGCGTCGCTGCCGACACTCGCCCAGGTCACCACAGCGGAACCGGGGTGGGCGGACCGCGCGGCGGACAGCACCACCGTGGGCGGTGACCCCTTCGCGGTAGGCGCGGCCGTCCACATGCGGCGGAACCGCGTCGCTGCCGACACTCGCCCAGGTCACCACAGCGGAACAGCGGTGGGCGGACCGCGAGGAGGACATCACCACCGTCGGCGGTGACCCCTTCGAGGTCGGTCAGGTCTTCGCCAGGCGGTGGATGGAGCGGCTCCCGGACCCGGGCCACGTACAGAAGCTGTCGGGGATGTACCCCCGGATCCCGCACCGGATCGACGGCGAGCTGCTGCGGTACGCGGCCAGGTTCGGGCTGCTCGCCCACAAGGACGACCAGATCGACGAGCACGACCGGTACGCGATCAGGGCCGGTTTCTGGCGGGAGATCGACGTGAGGGCCGCCGAGCCCGCGCCCGCCGCCGAGCAGCCCGGACGCTGACAGCCGGGCCGCCGGCCGCCGCCCGAAGCGGCCCCGGCGCCCTCGCGGGCCGTCCAACCCCGTAGGCTCGTCCCTCGTGAGTACGGGCAATGTGTGCGTGGTGCGCGAGCTGGTGAAGACGTACCCGGCCGCGCGCGGCCGACGGGGGGCTCCCGGCACGCCCGAGGTGCGGGCCACCGACGGGATCTCGCTGACCGTGCGCCGGGGTGAGATCTTCGGGCTGCTCGGACCGAACGGCGCGGGCAAGTCCACCCTCGTACGCCAGCTCACCGGGCTGATGCGGCCCGACTCCGGCCGGGTCGAGGTGCTCGGCCACGACCTCGTACGCCATCCGGAACGCGCCGCACGGCTGCTCGGCTACCTGGGCCAGGAGTCCACCGCACTCGACGAACTGACCGTCGCACTCGCCGCCGAGACCACCGGCCGGCTGCGCGGTCTCTCCGTGCCGGACGCGCGCCGGGAGCGGGACGCCGTACTGGAGGAGCTGGGGATCACCGAGCTCGCCGGGCGGCCGTTGCGGAAGCTCTCCGGCGGGCAGCGCCGGCTCGCCTGCTTCGCCGCGACGCTCGTCGGCGACCGCTCGCTGCTCGTCCTGGACGAACCCACCACCGGGATGGACCCCGTCGCACGGCGCGCCGTGTGGGCTGCGGTGGACCGGCGGCGGGCGGAGCGCGGCGTGACCGTCCTGCTGGTCACCCACAACGTCATCGAGGCAGAGACCGTGCTGGACCGGGTCGCCGTCATCGAACGCGGACGGGTGATCGCCTGCGACACCCCGGCCGGACTGAAGGCCCAGGTCGCGGGCGAGGTCCGGGTCGAGCTGGTCTGGCGGGAGCGGGCGCCGCTCGACATCCCGGAGGTCGCCGTGCTGCGCGGGTCCGCGCAGGAGTCCGGGCGCCGCTGGGTGCTGCGGCTGGCGCCCGACGAGGCGCGGGCCGCCGTCGCGGCCGTGACCGGCGGGCCCGCCTTCACCGCACTCGACGACTTCACGCTGTCCACACCGAGCCTGGAGGACGTGTACATGGCGCTGGGCGGCCGTACGAAGGGGCTGGTGAAGGCGTGACCGCAGTGGTCTCCGCAGAGTCACAGCCGTACCCGGGGGTCCCGCGCTGTGAGTCCCGTGCCCCCGCCGGATCCGGCACCACGGGCGGCCCGGGCCCCGGCCCCGCCGACGCGGACGCCGACGCAGGGACGGTCACCGAGGCCGAACCGCTGGCACCGCGCGCCCGCCTGCTGCCCGCGCTCGCCGCTGTCTACCGGGCGCAGCTCTCGCGGGCCAGGGTGGCGCGCATCCCGCTGCTCTTCGTCGCGACGTTCCAGTCCGTCGGGATCATGATCCTGATGCGCGGGGTCGTCGACGGCGGTGACGAGGCCCGCGCCGTGGTCGCGGGGTCGGCCGTCCTGGTCGTGGCGTTCGTGGCGCTCAATCTGCTCGCCCAGTACTTCGGGCAGCTGCGCGCCAGCGGCGGGCTCGACCACTACGCCACGCTGCCGGTGCCGCCCGCGTCCGTGGTGCTGGGGACCGCCGGGGCGTACGCGTCCTTCACTGCGCCGGGCACGGTCGTCACGGCCGTCGCCGGTTCCGTGCTCTTCCAGCTGCCGCTGGCACATCTGTGGGTGCTCGCCGCCGTCGTCCCGCTCGCCGGGGCGGCGCTCGCCGGGCTCGGTGCCGCGCTGGGGCTGCTCGCGCCGCGCCAGGAACTGGCCACCCTGCTCGGCCAGCTGGGCATGTCGGCGGCGCTGCTGCTCGGTGTGCTGCCGGCCGACCGGCTGCCCGGGCCCATCGCGTACGCCCGTGACCTGCTGCCTTCCACCTACGGGGTGGAGGCGCTGGCCCGTACCTTCGGCGACCACCCCGACTGGTCCGCGGTCGGTGCCGATCTGGCCGTCTGCGCGGCTGTCGGGGTCGTCTCGCTGGCCGTGGCGACCTGGGCCTACCGGCGGGCGGCGGTCCGGTGAGGCGGCACACAGGGCCGCCTGGCACGATGGCAGAGTGACCGCGCCACTGACACCCCCGCACCAGCCGCCGCCGAACGACGACCCGTGGCAGAAGGGTCCTTCGGGAGCCACCCCCTGGCCGGGCCCCGACAGGGCCGGTGACGAGGGTCCCGGGCTCAGGACCGAGCTGGTGCAGGCGGCCGTCGTCGCGGTCGTGCTGGCGGTCGTGGGCGTACTGCTCGGGCTGCTGTGGATGTGGCTGGCACCGCGCGTTCCGCTGATCTCCGACGGCAAGGCCGTCTACCTCAAGGACTCCGAGGGCGAGCAGGCGATCGGCGGGGACGGCACGTTCGCACTGCTCGGGCTGGCCTTCGGCGTGGTGAGCGCGGCCGCTGTCTTCCTCTTCCGCAGGCGCGGCGGGGTGCCGCTGGTCCTCGCCCTCGCGGTCGGCGGCCTGCTCGGCTCGCTGCTCGCCTGGCGCGTCGGGATCTGGCTCGGCCCTTCGCAGGACGTGGTCGCGGCCGCGAAGCACGAGGGCAAGGGCGTCACCTTCGACGCACCGCTCAAGCTGGCCGCCAAGGGCGCGCTGCTCGCGTGGCCGGTGGCGGCGATGATCGTGCATCTGGGGGTGACCGCGGTGTTCGGGCCGCGGGACCCGGAGCCGGCGTGGGCTCCGCAGTCCCCGTCCGAGCCGCAGTCCCAGCCCTCGTCCCAGCCCTCGTACGGCGGGGACGCTCCTGAGCAGCAGCAGCAGCAGCCGGGCGGCGAGGGGCGCTAGCCCGGTGCCGCCGGACAGCCGGACAGCCGGACAGCCGGACAGCCGGACAGCCGGACAGCCCCACAGCCCCCGGCCCGGCGCCGGCCGGCTAGGCGGCCCGGCCCACCGGCGCGAGCAGCGCCCCGGTGAGACCGGTCAGGTCCGCCGGGGACAGCTCGACCTCAAGCCCCCTGCGCCCCGCCGACACGCAGATCGTGCCGTGCGCCGACGCCGACGCGTCAAGGACCGTGCGCAGGCGCTTGCGCTGGCCCAGCGGGGAGATGCCGCCCAGGACGTATCCCGTGGTGCGCTCCGCCACGGCCGGGTCCGCCATCGTGGCGCGCTTGCCGCCCACCGCCGCGGCCAGGGCCTTGAGGTCCAGGCTCCCCGCCACCGGGACGACGGCCACGGTCAGTTCGCCGTCCACATCCGCCACCAGCGTCTTGAAGACCCGGTCGGGGGTGACCCCGAGCGCCTCGGCGGCCTCCCCGCCGTAGGAGGCGGCCGCCGGGTCGTGCTCGTACGTGTGCAGCGTGTAGGCCGTACCCGCCGCGGCCAGGGCCGCCGTGGCGGGCGTGCCGCCCGACTGCTGCTTCTTCGCCTTCTTCGCCACGTGGCGCTCCTGGATCCGCTCGGTCCTGGCCGGCTGCCGGCCCGGGGTCAGTTGAGGTGGGTCGGGGCCCGGGTCAGCTCCGTGGCGGGCAGCGACGGCAGATGCCGGATCACCGCGGTCTCCGACCGCAGCAGCTTCAGCTCGTCGCGCAGCCGGGTCGCGATGTCCGGCGCTTCGAGCAGCTTCTGCTTGGCCGGTACGTCCAGCACGGCCGCGGCGGCGACCAGGTACGAGACCACCGACGGCTCGTCCGGAAGCTCGGCCCCGGTGGTGAGCGAGCGCTCCCGCGCACCGGCCAGCCGCTTCTGATAGGCGCGGAAGGCGCGCAGCACGCCCTCGGCCAGAGCGCCCGCGTCGTCCCCGGCGTCCTCGGGCAGTTCCTCGACCTCGGCGGTCAGATACGGGCCCGTGGTGTCCAGCGCGCTGATCCGCACCCGCGCCGTGCCGGTGGCGAGCACCTCGAAGCTGCCGTCGTCGCGCTCCCGGATCGTCGCGGCGTCCGCGATGCATCCGATGCCGTGCAGGGCGGTGGCCGGGTCGTCGCCGAACCCGGCGGCGGGGCCGGGCTCGGGCAGTGCCCTGCCGCCGGGCAGTCCGGGCAGCGTCGGCGCCACTTCGGAGCCGTCCCGGATGGCGACGACGGCGAAGCGCCGTGGTTCGGCCTCTTCGTCCACCTTGAGCAGGTCGCGCATCATGGCGCGATAACGCTCCTCGAAGATGTTCAGCGGCAGCACGAGGCCCGGGAACAGCACCGAGTTCAGCGGGAAGAGAGGGAGGCGCGCGGTGGTCACAGCGGTCAAGCGTAATGGCCGCGGCCACCGGTGCGCCCCGCCCTGTCGCGCCGCGCACCTCCGGGAGCGGTCAGCAGGCGTGCCGTGCCGCGCAGTTCGAGGAACAGGCCCAGCGGATCATCACTCAGCCGGGCCCACGGGAACGAGGTCACATCCGGCCCGATCAGCCGGAACTGCTCCCGCGCCTCGGCCCATCGCTCCCGGCTGATCAGCACGTACACCAGCAGATTCCGGACCTCGGCGAGCAGCGCTTCGCCGGGGCCGTAACCGGCCGACAGGGCGATGGCGCGGTCCGCCGCGCCGTCGATCCGCGTACGGACGGCGGCGGGCTGCCCGCCCCCGGTGAGACAGGCGAAGGCCGCGCTGACCGGCAGCGCCCGCACCAGTGATCCGGGTGGCGCGTCGTCGGCGGCCTGCTCCGCGAAGTCGAAGCACTCCAGGTGCGAGCCGTGCCACTGCGCCGACAGATAGCGCAGCGCGGCCACATGGCAGCCGTAGTGCCACCGGGAGCGGCGCAGCGCCTGCTCCCAGAGGGCCTCGAAGCCGGCGTGCGTGGCGTGCACACCGCGGGCGTGGTCCAGGGCGATGCGCCACGGCACCGGGTCCCGGGGGTCACCGGCGGCCGCCGCGTCGACCAGCGGGCCGACCTCGTGCAGCAGTTCGGCGCGAGCGGGGGGGTCCCAGGCCCTGAGGACCGCGCGGCCGGCGGCGATGAGCAGCGCGTCCGG
>NZ_JAAGLN010000342.1 GCF_010548145.1 Streptomyces sp. SID10853 | reverse complement strand
GCCCGGCCGTCACCGCGATGTGCGGCGCGCTCCACCCCGCGTCCGCCAGTTCGCCGTGCGCGGGGCGCCAGCCCCGGTCGGCGGCCAGCAGCAGGTCCGCGTCCAGCAGTGAGTCGCCTGCGGCCAGGGTGAGCCCGGCGCCGGTGCGGCGCGCCACCTCGCGTACCGCCGCGCCCTTGGTGAGCGGCTTCGGCACCGCGTAGAGCTTGCGCCCCTGGAGCGACACCGTCCAGCCGCGCGACCCGGCCCAGGACGACAGCTCCTTCACCCAGCCTTCCGGCAACAGGGCCCGCTCGACGACCAGATAGGCGAAGAGGTCCTCGGCGACCCGTTCCTTGAGCAGCCAGGCCGGGTCGGCGGCAGCGACCAGATGGGCGCGCACCTCGGCGAGCGGCGCGCACTCGGCGGCCAGCCGCCGGGCCACACCGGACCGCCAGTCCGGGTCGGAGACCCCGTCGACCAGCAAGTGGCCGCCGTTGGCGCAGATCGCGAACCGCGGCGGCGGCCCTGGCAGCCGGATCCGCTGGTACTGCTCCCTCGTCCTGGTCGTCGTCGGTACGAAAAGGGCGCCCGCCGCGAGCGCCCCGAACAGCCCGGCCGCGGTCTCGGTGACGTAGGAGAGGGGCCTGCTCCCGTACACCTCGACGCAGAGCAGCCGCGGCGCCTCGGCGTCCGGCATGGTCAGGTCGAGCGCGGCCGCCGAGTAGATGAGGGTGCGGTCGAGGTCGCTGGCGACGACCACGGGCGCGGTCCGGCTCATCCGGTCACCGCCGCGGTGCCGTCGGCTCCGGTCGCGCCACGGGTGAAGCGCGGATGGATCAGGCCGACGCAGCTGTACGGCAGCGAGTCGACCTCCTCGACCGGGACGCCGCGCTGCTCCGCGAGGAGCCGTACGTGGTCGAGATCGGCGCCCGCACCGCTCCTGGCGAGGATCTTCCAGGGGACGCGGCGCAGCAGGACGCGAGTGGTCTCGCCGACCCCGGGCTTGACGAGGTTGACGTCATGGATGCCGTACTCCTCGCTGATCCGCTCGACCGCCGCCCACCCCTCCCAGGTCGGTGCGCGGTCCACCGCCGACTGCTCCTTGACCGCCGTGTCGACCGCGCCCGACACCTCGTCGAAGCGGGCGGCGACGGCGTCGATGAAGTCGGCCGACACATCGGATTCCGCCAGCTCCCGGTAGAACTTCCCGCCGTGGAAGTCCCCGGGCCCGACCAGGTCGGCACGGAGGACCGTACGGGAAATGAGCCCGGACACCGTGGAGTTGAGGCAGGCGGACGGGATGAGGAAGTCCTCCCGGGTGCCGTACGTACGGACACAGCCGCCGGGGTCGGCGAGGACCGCGATCCCCGGATCGAAGCCAGGGAAGTCGGCGAGCGCGTCGGCCAGTTCACGGGTGATGGCGCCCTTGCCCGTCCAGCCGTCGACGAAGACGACATCGGCCGGGTCGTGGTGGGCGGCCAGCCAGCGCAGCGCGTTGGCGTCGATGCCCCGGCCGCGCACGATGGACACCGCGTAGTGCGGCAGGTCCAGGCCGTGGCGGTGCTGGGCCCAGCGGCGCATCAGTACGCCGACGGGCGTACCGGCGCGCGCGAGGGAGACCAGGACCGGCCGGGCCGACCGCTCGGCCAGCACGGTCTCGGTGACCGTACCGACGGCCTGCGCGATCCGCGGCGCCGAGGTCTCCAGCGCCGACCTGAACAGCTCCTGGTACTGCGCGCTCGGCTGGTACTCGACAGGCAGCGACTCGGCGTAGTGGGCGCCGCCCGTCTGTATCGCCTCCTCGCGCTCCTCGGTGGGCGCCTCCAGCTCGACGCCGGAGAGATCCTGGAGCAGCCAGCCGACGTCGTCGGCGGCGTAGGAGGAGAACGCGGGGCCGCGCAACGGCTCGGGCATGGGGGCTGCTTCCTGCTGTTCGGGAATGTGGGGCTGCTCGGACACGCGCGGCTGGTCGGATACGGGGGGCTGCTCGGGTACGTGAAGCCGCTCGGGTACGCGGGGCCGGTCGGGCGCATGTGGCTGCTCGGGCAGCAGGGGGGCCTGCTGGGGGACGTACGACGGGACGACCGCGAGCAGCACCCGCGGTACGTGCGCGGCCAGTTGTGCCAGCAGGCCCTCGGGGGCGTGCAGCCCGGGGGTGTCGGCGGCCGAGTCGACCACGAGGACGACCGCGTCGAACCCGCCGCCCGCCACGTTGTACGCGTAACGGTTGCCGGGCCCGTCGCCGGGGCTGTCGTGCGCGGGGAAGACCAGCCCGGTGCGTATCGCGTAGCCGGGGTCGTCCAGCGCCAGTACGGGTGAGCGGGTGGTGGTCGAGGAGCGCACGTCGTGCCCGGCCTGCTCCAGTGCGAGGCCGAGGCGCAGCGGGGCGTACATCAGCTCCTCGAAGCCGAGTACCAGGACCCGCGGGGTACGCACCGGACCCTCACCGCCGCCGGGAGCGGGCGTGCCCGAACCGGACACACCGGCAGCGGGCGCACCGGAACCGGGCGCCTCCGCCCCGCCGTGGGCCAGCTCCTCCGCCAGCCGCGCCGCCATCCCGGGCAGTGCGGCCTCCAGGGTGGCGCGGTGGCCGGGGGTGAAGCCGTGCCGGCCACCGTCCGGGAGCCCGGCCGGCCAGCGGAGGTCCACCCGGACGGGCGGAACGGCGGGACCGGAGCCGACAGCGCGCGCGGGCTGCCCCACCTCACGCCCCCCGCGCTTCCCATACTCCCCGTGCTCCGCCCGCTCCTCGTACTCTTCGTACTCCTCGACCAGCCGGCGTCCCTTCTCCAGTACGCCGTCGGGCAGTTGCACCTCACCACGTACCGACGTCAGCAGGTCGACCCGGGCGTCGATCCCCCGGGCGAAGTCCGCGAGACGCTCCCGGTCGGCGGCCGAGCGCATGTCGACCAGCGCGACGACCACGTACCACTGACGCGGATACCGCTCGTGCAGATCGCGGATGGTGTTGAGCACGGTGTTGCCGGTGGAGAACTCGTCGTCCACGAGGACGAGCGGGCCGTCGCCCGCCAGCAGTTCCGGGTCCTCGGGCAGCAGCAGATGCGAGGTGGCGTGCGAGTGCGACTCCTCGAAGCCGCCCGCCCGCGCCACTCCGCCGACCTCGCGCCGGGTCGAGTGCAGATACGGCGCGAGGGCCAGTCCGTCCGCGACCGAGTGGCCCAGGCCCGTCGCGGTCTCCGCGTAGCCGAGGACGACCGCGCGGCGCGCCGCCTCGTCGCCGAGCAGCCGGCGTACCGCGATGCCGAGCCCGTGGCCGTGGCCGTACACCGTCGACGGGCGCTGCGGCACATGCTTGCCCAGTACGTTCGACACCAGCAGATGGGCGCGTTTCGGATTGCGCCGCAGTGCGAGGCCCAGCATGTTCCGGAGGCCGTCGTCCCCCGTGAGCCGCACACCGAGCCGGTCCGCGACCCATGTTCCCGTCCAGACCACTTCGCCCGTCTCTCCTCCGGTCCGCATCAGCCGGAGAGCCCGGCCGTGAGCAGTTCGACAAAGCCGATGTCTTCCCTGGCCACACCGAAGACCTCGGCCCGCAGGAGGGTCCGCTCGGCCCAGGCCCGGTGCGGCTTCACCTCGTTCATCTTGTTCGTGTACGCGGAGCGCAGCACCCCGCCGCCGTCGCGTTCGGGCCGGACGATGTCACGGGCGTCGCTGAACTCCTCGTGACTGACGACCGAGAGAGCGTGCACCGGCATCACGTGCGAGGGGTGGATACAGGTCTTGCCGAGCAGTCCGTTGGCGCGGTCCAGGCCGATCTCGCGCAGCAGTCCGTCCAGGTCGTGCTCGATCAGGGCGGTGCGGAGCTGGTCGGCCCGGCCCTCCATGAAGGGGCTGCGGCGCAGCTGCGGCTTGAACATCCGTTCCTGGACGCGGAAGTACTCCCAGACCGGGCCGGTGATCGTGAAGCCGGTACCGTCCGAGCGGCCCAGGACGTTCACCACGTCGGCGATGACGGCGGCGACGATCTGGACGTCGTACGCGGTCATGTCGGGCGTCCTGCGCAGCCCGTAGGCCGAGCAGAAGTCGGTGACACCCAGCCGGAGCGCGAGGATCCGGTCGCGGTACTTGCCGACCGTGCGGGCGATCCCGGCCAGGGTGTCCGCCCTGGTCTCCAGGTGCAGCAGCTCCGGCGATTCGAGGACCGGCATGGCGAACAGCCGCCGGCCGCCCAGGGCCTCCGCCCGGGTGAGGGCCTCCAGGAAGGCCGTACCGCGGTCCTCGGTGAACTTCGGCAGTACGAATCCGGACAGCAGCCGCGCCGACGCGCCCAGCCTGTGGACCAGGTCGGGTATCTGCTCCGGCTCACGGACCCGGACGAAGAGCAGCGGCACACCGTCCGGGTCGCCCGAGGGGCCGGCACACCGGTCGTCCAGCTCGGCGAACTGGCGGACCAGGTTGGCCTCGCCGGCGGCGACATCGGCGTCGTCGATGGAGTCCTCCAGGCACAGCACCATGGAGACCACCCCGCGCGCGGCCTGTTTCAGCACGTCGTCGGCGAGCTGCGGCCGGGTGGCCGGGCTGTAGAGCGTGGCTCCGAGCGCGGCGGCGAGGACAGGCGCCGGGGAGCCGGATGTGAAGTCTGCCGGCTGCTGATGGAAGAGCTGCGACCGGACAAGGGGCGAGATATGCCCGAAATGATGCATAAGGTGCCCCCCGTAGTGCCATACCGTCCCGATGACGCGTGGCCGGTAATAGTACGTATGGACGCATGTCGCTAGTTCCAACGGGGAGGGAATTCGAACCGACCCGCAACAGTTGGCCGGGTCCTTCACTGGGATGTACCGGACTCGCCCCAAAACGCCCCCCAATTGTCCGAGGCCGCACCAGGAAGGCAGGATGACGGGCATGACGCACGCGATGATGAAGGGTTCGAACGTCCCGCTGGACGCCTTGGCGGTACGGGCCGTCCTGCGCTGGACCCCGGGCCCCGACGTCCCCGACATCGACGCTTCGGCCCTGCTGCTCGGGCCCGGCGGCCGGGTGCGCTCGGACGAGGACTTCGTCTTCTACAACCAGCCGCGCCACCCTTCGGGCCTGGTCAGGAGGCTGCCGAAGAAACGTGACGCCGAAGGGCTCACGGACACCGTCGAGGCCGATCTGTCCGCCCTTGACCCCTCGGTGGAGCAGGTGGTGCTGGCCGCGTCGTCCGACGACGCGTCGTTCCGCGCGGTACGGGATCTGCGGATCCTGCTCTACGACGCGGCGGCGCCTGCCGGGGACGGCACACAGGCCCTGGCCGTCTTCGACGTACAGCCGGAGACCGGCGAGGAGACGGCGATGATCTGCGGCGAGCTGTACCGCCGCGGGGACCGCTGGAAGTTCCGGGCGGTGGGGCAGGGCTATCCGACCGGACTGGTCGGGCTCGCCACGGCGTACGGCATCTCGGTCGACGAGACCGCCGAACCGGACGGCGGGGCCGGAGCGGCCGACCCCTCGGGAGCCGGTGCCCCGGCTGCCCCGGCGGCAGAGCCCGGACTGCCCGCGCAGCCCGGCCCTCCGGGCGCGACAGGCCC
>NZ_JAAGLN010000341.1 GCF_010548145.1 Streptomyces sp. SID10853 | reverse complement strand
CGGCGGCTCCACCACGGACGGCGGGTCGGGCACGGCCGGCACCGCGGCGGGGACCACCGCGGGCGACGCGTCGACGGGCGCTACGGGCGGCTGAGGCGGCTGACACCCCGGGGCCGTGCACACAGCGGCCCGGCGCCCGCCCACCTCACCCGGAGGGCGTCTCACCCGGAGCACGTCTCGCCCAGCGAACGTCTCTCACCCCGAGGGCGCCTCACCCGGAGGACGCCTCACCCCGAGAACGCCTCGCACACCGCCTCGTACTCACGGGTCCACCACACGACCAGGGCCGACGCCGCGGGGAACAGCGGATCGGCCCTGCGGTCGTGCAGCTGGTAGCGCCAGCGCAGCGTCCAGAAGTCGTTGAGCCGCTCCCACCACACCCGGTGGACCGCGGCGGCGAGCTCGGCGGGCCCGGCCGCAGCGGCCCGCCGGTACGCGCGCGCGTACGCCCGTACCTTCGGCAGCTCCAGCTCGCCCGTGGGCTGTACGAAGAAGATCACCGCCGCTCTGACGGCCTCCTCGGCGCGCGGCTTCACGCCCAGCCGGTCCCAGTCGATGATCGCGGCCGGTTCGGCGCCCCGGTAGAGCAGGTTCAGCGGATGGAAGTCGCCGTGCACCCAGCCGCCCGCGTCGCCCGCCGGCGGGCGACGGTGGGCATGGCGCTCCAGCAGGCGGCGGCGCTCGCGCAGCCGGTGCTCGGCCAGCTCGTCGAAGGTGTCGCGGCCCGACTGCCGGCAGGCCAGCCTGGTGAGCAGCTCCTCGATGACCGCGAAGGTGTCGGCGGGGTCGGCGCTCTCGTGCTCGGGGGGCGCGGACTCGGCCTCCATCACCCGCTCAAGACCGGTGTGGACCAGCCCGAGGAGCGCGCCGAGCCGCCGGGAGCAGGCCGTACTGAGCTGGGCGCCCTCCCGGTGCCGGCCGTCGATCCAGGGGTGCAGCGCGTAGCAGCGGCCGCCGATCACCGCGACAGTGTCGCCGTCCGTGTCGGCCAGCGGCGGCGCGACCGGGACGCCGAGCGTCTGGAGGCGCTGGGTGGCGCGGTGCTGGCGGCTGATGGCGGCAGGGTCGCCGTCGAGGTGGTGTTTGAGGAAGTAGTCGCCATGAGTGGTGGCGAGCCGGTAGCCGCGGTTGAGCAGCCCCTGGGCGACGGGCTCGCAGGAGAGCGCGTCACCGGCGGACCGGTAGCGGCGCAGCAGCTCTCCGACAGGCGGTGTTGCATATGAGCGCGGCACTCGCCAGATGTTAGATCACTGCGGGGCGGTGGCTGTTTCCGCGGCGTTGTACTCCATCCGGTCCAGCGTGGCGAACTGCGGCTTGATGCGCAGATAGACCGCTTCGTACGGTTCGCCGTTCACCCGGTCAGGGGCCGTTTCGAACTGAGCGACCACGTCGGGGGCCGGGACGGTCAGCTCGGCGGTGCCGGTGAACTGGACCGACCACAGGTGGGCGTCCCCGGAGGCCAGATTGTCGGCGGCGTAGGCGACGACGCTGCCCATGCATGCCTCGTGGTGTCCGTGGCCCGCGTGCATCCGCAGGATGACGCAGCCGTCCGAGACGATGTGGCGGGCTATGGCCAGGAAGGGGAGCGCGCGCATGCTGGCGGCGACACGGCCGTACGACACTCGGCTGAGCAGGGCGATGGCGCGCTGTTCCTCGATGGGCATGGCTTCCACTGTCCAGCCCGGGCGCCGTGCCGGTAAGGGGACAGCTGCCCCAGGATTGAGGACGTAGGTCCCGAATAAGACCGAACGAACTCATTCAGCTTGATTTCAAACCATTTCAGCCGACCAGTCACCCGGACAACCGGTCGCCGGCGCGGGCAGTCAGTCGGTCCTGTCCTGGCCCGCCTGGATCCTGGCCACGTATGCGGCCGCCTGCGAGCGCCGTTCCATGCCCAGTTTGGCGAGCAGGCTCGACACGTAGTTCTTGATGGTCTTCTCGGCGAGATGCAGCCGTTCGCCGATGACACGGTTGGTCAGACCCTCGCCGATCAGGTCGAGAATCTTGCGTTCCTGATCGGTGAGATTCGCCAGCCGGGCATCGCGTTTGCTGGTGCCACCGTCGCGGAGCCGTTCCAGGACCCGGGCCGTGGCCACCGGGTCGAGCAGTGATTTACCGGCCGCCACATCCCGTACGGCCGACAGCAGCTCGCTGCCGCGGATCGCCTTCAGTACGTAGCCGGACGCTCCCGCCATGATCGCGTCGAAGAGCGCCTCGTCGTCGGAGAACGAGGTGAGCATGAGGCATTTGATGTTCTCGTCGGCCGAGCGGATCTCCCGGCAGACCTCGACCCCGCTGCCGTCCGGCAGCCGGACGTCCAGGACCGCGACATCGGGCCGGGTGGCCGGGATCCTGGCGAGGGCGTCGGCGGCGGTTCCCGCCTCACCGACGATTTCGATGTCGTCCTCCATCGCCAGAAGCTCATGAACTCCGCGGCGCACCACTTCATGGTCGTCAAGGAGAAAAACGCTGATTTTTCCATCTTCGGGCACGGAATCAGTTTCACACATGAGCTCTTCCCGTGCCCGGGGTGCCCGGTATAACGTGCCCCTGTTCCGGCGGCCTGCAAGGCTGTGACCAGTGATTGTTCCCCCATTTTTCGATTTACTTGGAAATCCAAGCAAAATCGCAGGTCAAATGGGGTTTCGCAGTTCTGCGACACACTGGGTAACGTGCCTTTGAGAGGGTGCTTCGCCGGGGCACCTGTCACGCCTGTTCCCGGTTCGCATCGCACCCACCCCGTGCGGGGGATCCGGATTCGGGCGAGCCGCACTGGCCTTACCGGCAACCCCGGGGGCCGGACCGACGGAGGAGCACGCACGTGACCGTGGAGAGCACTGCCGCGACGCGCAAGCCGCGACGCAGCAGCAAGCGAGCCGGCGCCGCAAAGACGCCGCAGGCGTCCGAGCCCCAGCTCGTACAACTGCTGACGCCCGAGGGCGAGCGCATCGAGCACCCCGAGTACGAAGTGGATCTCACGCCCGAAGAGCTGCGCGGTCTGTACCGGGACATGGTCCTGACGCGCCGCTTCGACGCGGAGGCCACCGCACTCCAGCGCCAGGGCGAGCTGGGCCTGTGGGCCTCGCTGCTCGGCCAGGAGGCCGCCCAGATCGGCTCGGGCCGGGCCCTGCGGGACGACGACTACGTCTTCCCGACCTACCGGGAACACGGTGTGGCCTGGTGCCGCGGCGTCGACCCGACCAATCTGCTGGGCATGTTCCGCGGTGTGAACCACGGCGGCTGGGACCCCAACAGCAACAACTTCCACCTGTACACCATCGTCATCGGCTCGCAGACGCTGCACGCGACCGGCTACGCGATGGGGATCGTCAAGGACGGCGCGGACTCCGCGGTCGTCGCCTACTTCGGCGACGGCGCGTCCAGCCAGGGCGATGTGGCCGAGGCGTTCACCTTCTCGGCGGTCTACAACGCCCCGGTGGTCTTCTTCTGCCAGAACAACCAGTGGGCGATCTCGGAGCCCACCGAGAAGCAGATGCGGGTGCCGCTCTACCAGCGCGCCCAGGGCTTCGGCTTCCCCGGTGTCCGGGTCGACGGCAATGACGTGCTGGCCTGTCTGGCCGTCACCAAGTCGGCCCTTGAGCGCGCCCGCCGCGGCGAGGGCCCCACGCTGGTCGAGGCGTACACCTACCGGATGGGCGCCCACACCACGTCCGACGACCCCACCAAGTACCGCACGGACGACGAGCGGCAGGCGTGGGAGGCCAAGGACCCGATCCAGCGGCTGAAGACGTATCTGGAGAAGCAGAAGATCGCCGACGAGGCGTTCTTCACCGGCCTGGAGACCGAGAGCGAGGCGCTCGGCAAGCGGGTGCGGGAAGCCGTACGCGCGATGCCGGACCCGGACGCGATGGCCATGTTCGAGAACACCCACGCCGACGGCCACGCGCTCGTCGACGAGGAGCGTGCGCAGTTCGCCGCCTACCAGGCGTCCTTCGCGGACTCCGCCGAGGAGGGCAACTGATCATGGCCGCGAAAAACATGAGCATCGCGAAAGCGCTCAACGAGTCGCTCCGCAAGGCGCTAGACACCGACCCCAAGGTCCTCATCATGGGTGAGGACGTCGGCAAGCTCGGCGGCGTCTTCCGCATCACCGACGGGCTGCACAAGGACTTCGGCGAGGGCCGGGTCATCGACACCCCGCTCGCCGAGTCCGGCATCGTCGGCACCGCGATCGGCCTGGCCCTGCGCGGCTACCGGCCGGTCGTGGAGATCCAGTTCGACGGCTTCGTCTTCCCGGCGTACGACCAGATCGTCACCCAGCTCGCGAAGATGTACGCGCGCGCTCTCGGCAAGATCAAGCTGCCCGTCGTGGTCCGTATCCCGTACGGCGGCGGCATCGGCGCGGTCGAGCACCACAGCGAGTCGCCCGAGGCGCTCTTCGCGCATGTGGCGGGGCTGAAGGTCGTCTCGCCTTCCAACGCGTCGGACGCGTACTGGATGATGCAGCAGGCCATCCAGAGCGACGACCCCGTCATCTTCTTCGAGCCGAAGCGGCGGTACTGGGACAAGGGCGAGGTCGACACCGACGCCATCCCGCACCCGCTGCACAAGGCGAAGGTGGCCCGCGAGGGCTCCGACCTGACGCTCGCCGCGTACGGCCCGATGGTGAAGGTCTGTCTGGAGGCGGCGGCAGCTGCGGCCGACGAGGGCAAGTCCCTCGAAGTCGTGGACCTGCGGTCGATGTCCCCGATCGACTTCGACACCGTGCAGACATCGGTGGAGAAGACGCGCAGGCTGGTCGTGGTGCACGAGGCCCCGGTCTTCCTCGGTACGGGCGCGGAGATCGCCGCCCGGATCACCGAGCGGAGCTTCTACCACCTGGAGGCCCCGGTGCTGCGGGTCGGCGGATACCACGTGCCGTACCCGCCGGCGCGCCTGGAGGACGAGTACCTGCCGGGCCTGGACCGGGTGCTCGACGCCGTCGACCGCTCGCTTGCGTACTGAGGAGCGCCGTGACCATGACTGATATCGCGACCCCGGTCCGAGAGTTCAAGATGCCCGACGTGGGCGAGGGGCTCACCGAGGCGGAGATCCTCAAGTGGTACGTCGCCCCCGGTGACACCGTCACCGACGGCCAGGTGGTGTGCGAGGTCGAGACGGCCAAGGCCGCGGTCGAGCTGCCCATCCCGTTCGACGGTGTGGTGCGTGAGCTGCGCTTCCCCGAGGGCACCACGGTCGATGTCGGCCAGGTGATCATCACGATCGGCGGGGCGGGTGACGAGCCCGAGCCGGCCGCCGTCCCGCAGCAGACCGAGCAGCCCGCCGAGCGGGAGGCCGCGCAGGAGTCCGGTCAGGAGGCGAAGCCCGCTGCCAGGCAGCCGGTGCTGGTCGGGTACGGGGTCTCCGAGGCGTCGACCAAGCGGCGGGCGCGCAAGAGCGCGGCGCCGGAGCCGGAGGCCGCACCGGAGGGCACGTACTACGCGCCGCCCGCCGCCACGCCTTCCGCTGCCGCGCCTTCCGCTGCCGCGCCGCAGCCC
>NZ_JAAGLN010000340.1 GCF_010548145.1 Streptomyces sp. SID10853 | reverse complement strand
CCCGATGCGCGGCCCTGCCAAGGCGGCCCACGCCCTGGACCGGCTGCGGCGGGCGCGCCCCGGCCGGGCGGCGGAGCCCGTACTGCGTGCCTGGGAAGGACTGCCGGGCTGGGCCCGTGACGAGGCCCCGGCGCCCCGCGGTTCCTTCCTCTGCCACGGCGACCTGCACCTCGGACAGCTGGTGCGGCACCCGGCGGACGGCGGCCCCTGGCAGCTGATCGACGTGGACGACATCGGCCGGGGTGACCCCGCCTGGGATCTGGCCCGCCCCGCAGCCTGGTACGCGGCCGGGCTCCTTGAGCCCGCCATCTGGGCACGGTTTCTCACCGCGTACCGGGCGGCTGGCGGTCCTGCCGTCCGCCCCGCGGGCGATCCCTGGCCCGAACTGGACGTACCCGCAAGGGCACTGACCGTGCAGACCGCCGCACTCGCGCTGGCCAAGTCGGCGGTCGCCGGCCGGGCGCTGGACGACGCCGAGCGGATGATGCTCGACTCATGTGCCCGAATCGCCGGTGTCCCGGCGGAGTTGGCGCCCGGAGCCGCATCGTAGGGTGAGCCGTCCTGAGATCCCACGGCGAGGAGTTGAGCCGATGCAGTGCCCCAAGTGCCATGCCCCGATGCACACATACAACCGCAATGGCGTCCAGATCGAGCAGTGCAGCGGCTGCCGGGGGATATTCCTCGACTACGGGGAGCTGGAATCGCTGACCCGTCTCGAGTCCCAGTGGGGCCAGCAGCCGCCGCCGCAGGCGTATCCGGCCCCGCCGCAGGCGCCGGTCTGGGGCGCCCCGCAGCAGCACGGCGGACACTACGGTGATCACCACGGCGGCCATCACGGCCATCACAACAGGGGCTTCGGCCACATGCTGTTCTCCTCCTGACCGCTGAGACCCGGCCGCTGAGACCTGACCGCTGAGGACAGCGGAGGGCAGGAGCCGGGCACAACAGAAGAACCCCCGGCCGTGAAGACGGCCGGGGGTTCCTGTTCCGGTGCGCGATACTGGGATTGAACCAGTGACCTCTTCCGTGTCAGGGAAGCGCTCTCCCGCTGAGCTAATCGCGCGGGACATTCAACTTTACAAGATTGCAGTGGTGCAGATGTACGGCGGTACTGCGTGCGCGATACTGGGATTGAACCAGTGACCTCTTCCGTGTCAGGGAAGCGCTCTCCCGCTGAGCTAATCGCGCGGGACGGAAACCCGGCCGAAGCAGGGATCCAGTGGACGATACTGGGATTGAACCAGTGACCTCTTCCGTGTCAGGGAAGCGCTCTCCCGCTGAGCTAATCGTCCTTGGAGGTGGAGACGGGATTTGAACCCGTGTAGACGGCTTTGCAGGCCGTTGCCTCGCCTCTCGGCCACTCCACCAGGAGTGCGGGGGTTCGGGAAGATCCCCCGGTCCTACGAGCGGACGACCAGGTTCGAACTGGCGACCTCAACCTTGGCAAGGTTGCGCTCTACCAACTGAGCTACGTCCGCTTGTCATTCCCGCGGCGCTTGCGCGCCCCGGCGACAGGTTGAACTCTAGCGGATTCCCGGGCCAGCACAAAAACGCGTTTCCGCAGCGTGCTGCGGTGCGTTCGCACCGGAGCGGCTTTCCGGCGGCCCGTCCTAGACTCGCCGGTGTGCACCGCCTCCCTCCTCTCGCCCGCTTCGGCGGCCGTGTCGCCTGTGACCTGCGCGATGTCACCAGCGATCCCGCAGCGCTGGACTCGGCCGGCTTCTGGGCGGTGGCCGCGGATTTCGAGGGCGGGCTCGTCTGTGCCCGCTTCGGCGACGTACGTGAGGAGCCGGTGCCCGCGGCCGTCCCCGGGCGGTGGCGGGGCCCCGCGGCAGGTGACTGGACGTCTTCGCTCGACCACGACGCGTACACGGCCGGGGTCCGGCATATCCGGGAGCGGATCGCGGCGGGCGAGGTGTACCAGGCCAATCTCTGCCGGGTCCTCACCGCGCCGCTGCCCGATCCGGCGACCGCCGACGTCGACGCCCTGACCGCTCTGCTGGCCCGGGGCAATCCGGCGCCGTACGCCGGGACGATCCGGCTGCCTGCCCATGGGCTGGAGATCGCGACCGCGTCCCCCGAGCTGTTTCTGCGCCGCTCCGGCCGGACCGTCGAGTCGGGACCGATCAAGGGGACGGGGCGCACCGCCGCCGACCTGCTGGAGAAGGACCACGCGGAGAACGTGATGATCGTGGACCTCGTCCGCAACGATCTCGGCCGGGTCTGCGCCACCGGCTCGGTCCGGGTGCCGCAGCTCTGCGCGGTCGAGCAGCACCCCGGTCTCGTCCATCTCGTCTCCACGGTCCGCGGCGAGCTGGCCGACGGGGCGGGCTGGAGCCGGCTGCTCGCGGGCACCTTCCCGCCCGGCTCGGTGACCGGGGCGCCCAAGTCGAGCGCGCTGCGCGTCATCGAGGCGCTGGAGACCGCGCCCCGCGGGCCGTACTGCGGAGGCATCGGCTGGGTCGACGCGGACCGCGGCACGGCCGAGCTCGCGGTCGGCATCAGGACCTTCTGGATCGACCGCACCCACGAGCGCGGTCCGGTCCTGCGCTTCGGCACCGGCGCCGGCATCACCTGGGGCTCCGACCCGGAACGCGAATGGGACGAGACAGAACTGAAGGCAGGCCGGCTGCTCGCGATAGCGTCCGGGACGAACGAGACGATCGGAAGGACCACTTCATGAAGATCTGGGTCAACGGCGGGCTGCGGGACGCGGACACCGCGCTGGTCTCGGTCCTCGACCACGGGCTGACCGTGGGCGACGGCATCTTCGAGACGGTCAAGGCGACGGGCGGACGCACCTTCGCGCTCACCCGGCACCTGGACCGGCTGACCCGCTCGGCCCGTGGGCTCGGGCTGCCCGACCCCGATCTGGACGAGGTGCGCCGTGCCTGCGCGGCCGTCGTCGACGCCAACCCGATGGAGCTGGGGCGGCTGCGGATCACGTACACCGGCGGGCTCTCGCCGCTCGGCTCGGACCGCGGCGCCGCCGGCCCCACCCTGGTCGTCGCGCTCGGTGAGGTGAAGCGCCGCCCCGACACGACCGCTGCGGTCACCGTGGAATGGACGCGCAACGAACGCGGTGCGCTGGCCGGGCTGAAGACCACCTCGTACGCGGAGAACGTCGTCGCGCTCGCGCGGGCGCACGAACAGGGCGCGACGGAGGCGCTGTTCGCCAACACCAGGGGCGCGCTCTGCGAGGGCACCGGCTCCAATGTCTTCGTCGTGGTCGACGGGGAACTGCACACCCCGCCGCTCTCCTCCGGCTGCCTGGCGGGCATCACCCGTGCCCTGGCCGTCGAGTGGACCGGAGCCCGGGAGAGCGAGCTGCCGCTGGACGTCCTTGAGCGGGCCGACGAGATCTTCCTGACCTCGACACTCCGCGATGTGCAGGCCGTCCACCGTATCGACGGACGCCAACTGGCCGACGCGCCGGGCCCGGTGACCGCCAAGGCGATGCGGATCTGGGAGGAGCGGGCGGCGGAGCGGCTGGATCCCTGAGCGGGACGACCGGGCCCGCGCCGCGCCGTACGGCGGGCCGTACCGCCGCAGTACAACGCGCCATGCCCCATGCCGTACTTCGGGAATGCGGATGACGGGCGGCCGCTGGGCGGGTAGAACACCCCTGATGACCACCACCCTGCGGCCGACCGCGCCGCTTCAGCAGGGCGCCGACGGCGCCAAGGCACGCTCCTACGAGGTCTGTGTGAACAGCCGCCCGGTGGGAGCGGTCGACCTCCGTACGGACAGCGCGTTCGGGCCCGCCTGCGGAGTGATCGGCGGACTGCGGATCGACGAGCAGGACCGGGGGCGCGGCCGGGGCACGGTGGCCGCGCTCGCGGCCGAGGAAGTGCTGCGCGGCTGGGGCTGCGACCAGGTGCGGATCGCCGTACCGGCCGACGTGGCCGCCGCGCTGCGGATGGCCGACGCCCTCGGCTACACACTCTGCAACAGCCACCTGATCAAGGAGCTGCCCGCGCAACCGCCTGAGCTGCCCGCCGGGGTCGAGGCCCGCCCGATGCGCGAGGACGAGTTCCGGGTGTGGCAGGCGCGGGGCGTCGCCGAGTACGCGCAGACCTGGGTCGAGCGGGGCATGCCGGAGGACCGGGCCCGCGCCAAGTCCGAGGCCGACCACCGCGACAACCTCCCCCACGGTCTGGCGACCCCCGGCACCGTCGTCGACGTTCTGGTCGAGGACGGCGAGATGGTCGGACATGTCTGGATCGCCGAAACCGATGCGGTCCCCGGCGGGCACGGGGCCTTCGTCTTCGACGTCGAGGTCGCCGAGGAGCACCGGGGCCGCGGCCACGGCCGCTCCCTGATGCTCCTCGCGGAGCGTGAGGCGCTGGCCGCCGGGGCGCGGCTGATCAAGCTGAACGTGCTCGCGGCGAACACCCCGGCGGTCCGGCTCTACGCGTCACTGGGCTACCGCGAGGCCGAACGCTTCTGCGCCAAGCCGCTGCTCTGAGATCCGCCCGGGCTGCCCGGCGCTCGCCCCGCCCGGAAACGGCTCAGTCGTCGGCGGCGAGCAGCCGGTCGGCGATCGCCTCGATCCGCGCGCGCAGCCCGTCCTGGCTCTTGCCGCCGTCCAGCCGTTCGCCGCCGATGACATAGGTCGGGGTGCCGGTGACGCCGATCGCCTTGCCCTCCGCCTGGTCGGCGTCGACGGTCAGCATGTGCCGGCCGTCGATCAGGGCGGTGTCGAACTCCTCGGTGTCCAGGCCGAGGTCACCCGCGGTCTCCAGCAGCACAGGCTCGCCCCGGGAGGCCAGGTCTGCGGTGCGGGCGAGCACGGCCTCGGTGTACGGCCAGCCCTGCCCCTGTTCGAAGGCTTCCTCCGCCGCCTGGGCCGCCGCGTAGGCGTGCCGGTGCTTCTCCAGCGGGAAGTGGCGCAGCCGAAGGTCGAGCCGGTCGCCGTAGTGGGCGCGCAGTGCGCGTACGTCGTCCAGGGCGCTGTGGCAGTCGGGGCACTGGAGCTCGCACCAGACGTCCAGGACGACGCGGCGGGAGGCGGAGGAGTCACTCATGACGCCAGTCTCCCAGCCGTACGCGGCGCGGCCCAACCGGGACCTGAGGAGGAGCCGCCCCCCGAGATGTCCCCGAGATGTCCCCGAGGTCGGACCGGGGCGTGGCTTCCGCACCCCGGTCCGGTGCAGGATGGAGGGAAGCGAACCCATGGCTGGAGGAGACCGGATGATTGCCGAGACCGTCTGTTCCGCGGTGTCCGCGGCAGGGCTGGGCATCGCCGCGATCACGGCGTACCGCAAGCGATTCCTGTCGGCGACCCGCATTTTCGCGTACTCGCTGGTCCCGGTGGGACTGGTACTGACGGGCGTCGTCGGCTGGGTGGCCGACATCGTGTTCAAGCCGTCGGTCTGGCTCGGCTTCGGGATGCTCGCGGTCGCCTGGCTGCTGTTCATCACCACCCGGGCTGTCGAGCGCCGCTCCGGCGGCACCCGCAAGGAACGGAAGGCGGCCGCCAGGGCGGCCGAGCCGGACGCGGTGGCCCCCGCGGGCCCCGCGCCCACCCTGCCCGGGCGTACGGGAGCCCAGCCGCAGA
>NZ_JAAGLN010000033.1 GCF_010548145.1 Streptomyces sp. SID10853 | reverse complement strand
CAGGCCGACCTGCGGGCCGTGGTCGACCGGCTCGCCAGAGGGGAGGCACCGCCCGGCGGAGGGGGCGGTACCGCCGGGCCGCCCCGGGGCGACGCCTTCGACCTGCTCGCCCTGGAACTGAGCCGCGCCCAGGAGGCGGCCGTGGAATCCGTGGTGCGCGCCGCGCGCATCGCACCGCCCGCGGTGACCACGGTCGACGAACAGAAGGTCGAGGTCTTCGTCAATCTCGCCCGGCGCCTCCAGTCGCTGGTGCACCGGGAGATCCAGCTGCTCGACGAGCTGGAGAACCAGGTCGAGGACCCCGAACTGCTCAAGGGGCTCTTCCAGGTCGACCATCTGGCCACCCGGATCCGCAGGCACGCCGAGAACCTCGCGGTGCTCGGCGGCGCCATCTCCCGGCGCCAGTGGTCCAATCCGGTCTCCCTGACCGAGGTGATGCGCTCCGCCGTCGCCGAGGTCGAGCAGTACCCGCGCGTCAAACTGGTGCCGCCGGTGGACGGAACACTGCGCGGCCACGCCGTCGCCGACGTCATCCATCTGCTGGCGGAACTGGTCGAGAACGCCACGGTGTTCTCCGCCCCGCACACCCAGGTGCTGCTGCGCGCCCAGCACGTCACCGCCGGACTCGCCGTCGAGGTCGAGGACCGGGGCCTCGGTATGTCGGTCACCGAGACGGACCGGATGAACGCCCTGCTGGCCGAGCCCGACCAGGTCAATGTGGGCCATCTGCTCCAGGACGGACGGATCGGCCTGTACGTCGTGGCCGCGCTGGCCCGCAGGCACGGTGTCTCGGTCCGGCTGCAGGCCAATATCTACGGGGGAGTCCAGGCCGTACTGGTCCTGCCCGCAGCGCTGCTCGGCGCCGACGAGGCCGGACTCCAGCCACCGACGGCCGCACGCACCTCCCAGACCCACCAGGTCCCTCCGGCCCACCAGGTCCCGCACATCCCGCAGGCCCGCCAGGAGGACCCGCTCGGGCCGGGACCGGGACCGGGGGCGGGGGCGGCGGACGCGCCGCTTCGGCAGTTCCCGCAGCAAGCGCCCGTGCCGGCCACGCCGCCGACCCCGCAGGAGTCCCCCCGGCCGCTTCCCGTACGGGAGCCGCAGGCCGAGCGGCCCAATCCGGCCGCAGCCCTCCCGGGCGCCCACCACGGGCCGCCGCCGGACACCGGCGCGCCGGCCGGCAGCGAGCGGTACGACAGTGCGCGGTACGACAGCGAGCGATACGACAGTGCGCGGTACGACACCGGGCCCGTCCCGCTGATCTCGCCCGCCGACCGCCCCGATCTGCCCCGGCGCCGGAGCCAGCAGCATCTGGTCCCGCAGCTCAAGGACGCGCCCGCACCCCGGACGGACGAGGAGCACCCGGCCGTCCACGATCCGGGCCTGATGGCCGCCTTCCAGCGCGGCATCAGCCTCGCCGAGGCGGAGCCCGAGCCCCACGGCCTCCCCCGGGACTTCCCCCACGACCTCTCCGCACCCGACCTCCCCACACACGGCCTCACCACGAACGACCTCTCCAAGCACGACCTCTCCAAGGAGGAGATGCACCATGGCGAGTGAAGCGCCGACCGCGCATGTGTCCGATCTCGACTGGCTGCTGAGCGGCCTGGTCCAGCGCGTCCCATTCACCCGCAACGCCGTCCTGCTGTCCGCCGACGGGCTGGTGAAGTCCGTGCACGGCCTGGACGCCGACAGCGCCGACCACATGGCGGCCCTCGCCTCCGGTCTCTACTCCCTCGGCCGCAGCGCCGGAGCG
Organism: Streptomyces sp. SID10853; assembly: GCF_010548145.1. Classification (GTDB taxonomy): domain Bacteria; phylum Actinomycetota; class Actinomycetes; order Streptomycetales; family Streptomycetaceae; genus Streptomyces. The sequence goes on along the minus strand of NZ_JAAGLN010000033.1, from coordinate 43,393 downwards.
CGCTTCGGCGACAGCGGAGAAGTACGGCAGGTGGTGGTCGAACTCGACTCCACCCTGCTGTTCGTCTCCACCGCAGGTTCGGGCACCTGTCTCGCCGTTCTCGCCGGGCGCGAGACGGATGCGGCCGTCCTCGGATACGAGATGGCCATGCTGGTGAAGAGCGTGCGGCCCTATCTGGTGACTCCGGCCCGCAGCCGGGTCGGCGCATCGAGCGCCACGGGGCGCTGAACGTGCCCTTCCAGCAGGACAGCCCATGGCTGGACGAGGCGGCCGGCCGGCTGATCCGCCCGTACGCCGTGAGCAACGGCCGCACCCGCCCCACCGCCCAACTCGACCTGCTCTCCCAGGTGATGGCGACCGGGGCGCCGCTCCCGGCACACCTCGGGCCCGAGCACGCCCAGACGCTCGGGCTGAGCGAGCGGCCCACTTCGGTGGCGGAGATCGCGGCCCATCTGCGGCTGCCCGTCGTCATCGCCAAAGTCCTGCTCTCGGACCTGATGGACAGCGGGGCGGTCACCACGCGCGCGCCCCGGCCCGACGAAGACCCCACCGACCTTTCCTTGCTGGAGGCAGTGCTCGATGGCCTACGACGACGGCTCTGATCTCTTCCCCACCGCGCTGAAGATCCTCGTCGCGGGCGGGTTCGGGGTCGGCAAGACGACCTTCGTGGGGGCGGTCAGCGAGATCTCACCGCTGAGCACGGAGGAGATGCTCACCCAGGCCGGTGAGCAGACGGACAGCCTGGAGGGGGTCGAGTCCAAGTCCACGACCACCGTCGCCATGGACTTCGGCAGGATCACCCTCGACCAGCACCATGTGCTCTATCTCTTCGGCACACCCGGCCAGGAGCGCTTCTGGTTCATGTGGGACGAGCTCTCCGCCGGAGCGCTCGGCGCCGTGGTGCTCGCCGACACCCGCCGCCTCGCCGAGTGCTTCGGCGCGATCGACTTCTTCGAGCAGCGCGGCATCGGATTCATCGTCGCCGTCAACGAGTTCGACGGGGCGTTCCGCTACGGGGCGGACGAGGTCAGGGCGGCGCTCGACCTCAGGGCGGATATCCCCGTGGTGCTGTGCGACGCCCGTATCGCCAGTTCGGGAATCCGCACCCTGGTCACTCTCGTAGGCCATCTGCTCGACACCGCGCCGGAGGCCGGACCCGAACCGGGCCCGGTGGCGGACCAGGTCACCACCCAGGGAGTCCACCCATGACGTACGACCCGACAGGGCGGCTGCTGCTGACCCCCGTCGACCGGGACGCGCCCGTCCGGGCCAGGCGGCTGCGCAGACTCGGCCTCGGGCAACACCCCGACCCGGTCTTCGACGCGTTCGCCCGGCGGCTCGCCGAGGCGACCGGGGCGCCGTACTCGCTGGTCAACTTCATCGACGAGAACCGGCAGTTCTTCGCGGGGCTGCACACCCCGGCCGGTACGCACTCGGGCAGCGACCTGAGCGCGGTGGCCGCGGCCTGTGGGATCAACCGTGTGATGGCCCGCGACCACGGTTACTGCCCGCATGTGGTCGCCCGCCGCAAGGCGCTCGTCCTGGAGGACGTCTGCGACTATCCGCGGTTCGCCGGGAATCCCGTGGTCGACGAGATCGGCATCCGCTCCTATCTGGGCGCGCCCCTCATCGACCGTACGGATACCGCACTCGGCGCGGTGTGTGTCGTGGACACCGTGCCGAGGCAGTGGGGGCTCACCGGTCTGCAGACCATCAAGGCGGCGGCCGCCGAGCTGGTCGCGCAGATCCACCACCGGGAGGATGCCGGGCTCTGACGCCGGGCTTCCGGCGCCGGGTTCCGACGTCCTGGCGAAGGGCGGCGCGGTCAGGCGGTCACGGTCGTCCCGTCCGGGAACACCAGCTCGACCGCGCCGTCCCCGGCCGCGCCATCCCCGACTGTGACCGTGATCGACTCCTGCAGCGCCGCGGGGTGCACCGAGTCCCGGGACAGGGCGACCAGGCTGACGTGCACGGTCCGCCCGCCGGGGTGTCCTGCGCGGCTCAGAACCGGAGTCGCGGAGTGCGGGCCGTACGCGTTGGCCTGCACATTCCGGGCGACCGCCGCATCCGCCGGGTCCCAGCCGTACAGCCCGACCAGCGCGCTGGTCAGACCGTCCGCCGTCCGGGCCAGCGCCCACCCGCCGCCCTCGTCGGACAACGGGCGTTCCCGGGCGGCCACCGGATGGCCGCCCTCGCGTACGGTCACGCCCTGCTCGGCGTCCACCCGGTGCACCCGGATCTCCCAGGGGCCGTGCAGCACACTGGTCGTCTCCACCCGGACCCCGGCGTCCTCGTACCAGGAGGACGCCGTCCGCCCCTCGCAGGCCAGCCGGTTGATGCGCCGCCGCCGCGACGGCACCCCGTCCGGGCCGACCACCGCGAGATGGTTGTCCACGGCCCGCTCCCACGCATGCGGCGCCGACTCGGGCGCGGTGGCCGTCGAGTAGCCGAACGTGGCGTAGTGCGGGTCGTCCGCCGCGTCGCCCTGCGGCGGGTTGTGGTCGCTCCCGTGGTTGACGAGCCGGACGATGCCGTCGTGCCGGGTCCCGTGCAGCAGCCAGCCCGGTGCGGGCAGCGCGGTGTACTGGTCCGACTCCTCGACGGCCAGGGCCTGTTCGCGCTCCGTCCAGGCGGGGTGCCCGGCCGGCAGCAGCAGCCCCAGAAAGCCCTTGGACGCCCAGTACGGGGACGCGGGACCCGAGTACGGCTGGGTGGTGGGCAGGAAGGTGTCGTACCAGCCGAGCGTGAGCAGCCCGCGCTCGTCGGGCACCCCGCGCTCCGCGAAGTGCCGCATGGTGCCCGACGCGAGACGGCGGGTACGGCCGGGGGAGAGCGGGGTGCAGTCGGCCAGCGCGCCCATCCAGACCGGGGCGAGCGCCGCGTACCGGTAGGTGAGGGAGCGGCCCTGGTGCACGGGCGCGCCGTCCGTGCCGAAGAAGTGCTGGTAGCCGTCGAGGAACTGGCGGAGCCGCTCCCGGTAGACCTGGGTGCGCCCGGTGTCCGGATCCTCACCGGCGATCCGGGACCAGAGCAGCGGGTACAGATGCAGCGCCCAGCCGATGTAGTAGTCGAAGTTCTGCCCGTCGCCGTCGGTGTACCAGCCGTCGCCGACGTACCAGTCCTCGATCCGGTCCAGACCTCCGTCGATGTCGGACTGGCTGTACGGGGCGCCGACCGAGGCGAGGAACTGCTCGGACACCACCTGGAACAGCCGCCAGTTGTTGTCCCAGGTGCGGCTCCCGACGAAGCCGGAGAACCAGTCCACGACCCGCTCCTGGACGCGGGTGTCGAGCTTGTCCCAGATCCAGCGGCGGGTCTCGTGCAGCGCCACGGCGACCGACGCCGCCTCCACCATCTGCTGCGAGCACTCGGTCAGCCTCGGCCAGGCTTCGCGGGACGCCGGATCGGTGCCGGTGGCCAGGCCCCGCGCGTACCGCTCCACGAGACGCGGATCCGCCGCGTCGCCCGCCCCCGCGATCCGGAACGCGGCGAGCAGGAAGGAGCGCGCGAACCCTTCGAGGCCGTCCGACACCACCCCCGACCAACTGCCGCGCCCCGGCAGCCGGTACTGCGCGAAACCGGGGGTCGCATACGGCACGAGACCGTCGAGCAGCCGGTCGGCGAGCGTCTCCCAGTGGGCGCGCGTCCAGCCGGTGCGTGAGGAGAGGAGCCGGTCGGTCGGGGGCAGATCGAGGAAGGGCGGGGTCATCGGGGCGGTGCTCCTGGGCTGTGGGATGTGTGCCGGTGCCGGCGGGGCGGGCCCGCCGGCACCGGTCGGACGGGCGTCAGCGGAGTTCGGCGGTGTGCGTATGGCCGCGCGAACCGGCCACCGCGACGGTGAGGACCGGGCGGCGGCCGGTGGTGACGGTCACCGTGGGGTCGGCGTGGACCACCTCCCGTACCCGGAAGGGCAGTTCGAGCGTCACGGCCTGCCGGCCGTGCCCGGGGTCGGCGACCGCGACCGACACACCCCCGCCGTGCCGGCGCAGCAGAACCGACGCCGGGCCGCTGGAGGTGAGGCCCGCCGCGGTCCCCGGCCGCCAGAAGGTGGCAGCGGTCAGCCCCGTCCTGGCCACCTCGACCAGCTGCACCGTGGCGTTGTTGGCCACGATCCGCACCGGCCGGGTGTGCGCCTGGACCGCGGTGGCGGCCGGGGACGCACCGGGCAGCAGGATGTAGGCGTACGAGGCGTCGGCGGGGGAGACTCCGTGGTCGAGCCAGAGCGTCGCGTACCTGCGGGTGACCGGCGTGGTGGAACCGGCGGTGTCCGCACCGGTGTCGAGATCGCTCCAGCGGCCGGTGCGCTCCTCCCGCAGCGCGTGCAGTGAGGTGTCCGGCGAAGGGAACACATACCCGCCGACACCGTCCAGATGGGCCCACCGGGCGCCGTGGAACGTCCTGTTCCAGCCCGGCCCCGACGGCTGGTGCTCGCCGTCGACGGTCAGCCGCCGCTCGCCCGACGTGTGCAGATTGCGGTTCTCCACGACGGTCTCGACCGTGCGGCCGTCGCTCGCGCTGATACCGGCCCCGAGCGCGATCACCGCGTTGTCGACGAGGAACCACGACTTGCGGGCCGTCAGCGTGCTGCCCTGCGCCGCCAGCTCCATGGCGGCCGCGCCGTACCGCCCGTCGAGGACGGCGCCGCCCGCCACGGTGTTACCCGGCAGGTAGGTCCCGGTCCCCGCGCCGGGTGTGATGTCCGCGCGCCGCCGGGTGTCCACGGTGGTTCCGGGCAGCCGGTAGGGGTCGACGGTCGGCCAGAAACCGTCGCCGAACTGGCCCAGGTCGTCGCCGGTGTAGAGGTACGTCATGCCGTCACCGGTGTACCAGCCGTGCAGGTTCTCGCCGTTGCCCGCCTCGTACGCCGCGATCCGCTTCGAGGACAGGGCGAGCGCCAGGGACCAGCCGGGCCGCCGGTGCACCACCCGGTCCATGTCCGCGAAGACATGGTGACCGGTCGCCCGGTCCGCAGCGACGACGCTCCGGTCCGCGAGCAGCTCCTTGGCGAGCGCGACCTGCGGAATCCCGACAAGGCCCAGGTAGGGGTCGGTGCGGTTGCGCTCGATCCAGCCCTTGACCGCAGACCGCCAGCCGTCCGCGACGGAGTCGGGCGCGGCACTGGCCAGCAGCAGAATCGCCGAGATGGCCGCGGCGCCGTCGGTGTGGTCGGCGGCACGCTCCCGCGAGATCGCCCGCCCGCGCACCGCGTCCATCATCAGCCCGTCGAAGATCACCGGAGAGAAGGTCTTGGTGACCGCCTCGTACATCACGGAGATATGCGGATCGCTGACCGCCCAGGGCGAACCCGCGAGCAGCGCGCTCAGATACGCGGCCCCGGCCAGCAGCACCGTGCCGTACGAGCCGGTGTACGCCACCGTGTCGTGCTGGACGAACGAGCCGTCCGCGTAGAAGCCGTCGCCCGAAGTGACGGTCTGGAAAAGGCTGTTGAGCCCCCTGTCGCGTACGTCGGAGAGGCCGTCACGGGCCAGCGCGACCTTCGCCGGGTCCTGGGCGAGCAGCCCGTGCAGCGCCACGATGACGGCCTTGTCGGACCGGTTGGCGCCGGTCTCGGCCAGCGACGGGGAGTTGGTGCGGCGGTCCGGATCCGGCGCGAACTTCCCGACGCTCGCCAGCTGGGCCGTCAGGTCGGCGGCGGGGATCCGGGACCTGAGGAGCACACAGCAGTCCAGCAGCGCGCGCGGCGCCCCGATCTCCCAGAACCACCAGTTGCCGCTCTCGGGCCTGTCCGGGTTGTACGCCGTGTCGTGCAGGAAGCGCAGCGCGGACACCAGCGCGTCCGCCACCTCGTCCTTCCCGCTCAGCGCGGCGCCGGTGGTCGCCCAGGCGGTCGCGAGGGTCCGCAGCCGGGTGTAGCTCTGGCTGAACATCCCCGGGTCCGTCACCGGGACGTAGTCGGGCCACAGCGCGGTCCGTCCTTCGCTGCGGTCAAGACGCTGCCAGAAGTCGGCGGCCGTGGTGTCGAGTGTCTTCAGCGCGGCGGCGAAGTCGGGGTCGGCGGGGTCGAAACCGCCCCCGGTGATGAGCTGTTCGGCGCGGGCCAGCGCGGTCTCGTAGACGTCGGCCGCGTCGGCGGCCTGAGCGGTGGCGGCGGGGGATACGGGCGCGGCGGCGCGCGCCGTTCCCGCGCCCGCGGTCCCGGTGACGACCGGCACGACGACCGACGCGGCCCCGGCGGCCAGGAGCGTTCTCCTGCTGAGCGCGGAATGGGGCTGATCCATGGCGGTTCCCTTCGGTTCCGGAATCGGGGGCGGTGTCAGTCGCTCAGCGAGCTGGGGTCGACGGACGGTTCGGGCAGCCGCAGCGCGGCGATCTCGGCGATCCCGGTGGCATCGATGGGGAAGGCCCATTTCCGTACGAAGAAGTCCGTCAGGTCGTACCCCGCGACCCTGCTCGCGTAGGTGGACAGCGCCCGGTACTGCCTGGCCTCCACGGCCGGGTCGTGGTCGTAGTCCTCGACCGGCGCGTCGTGCTGGTGCTCGGTGCGGACCAGCTGGTGCAGCCTCGGCCAGAAGTCGTCACCGAAGGCCAGTTCCAGCTGGCGCAGCGGCACCAACTGCTCGTACGGGCCGAACGTCGTCTCGTACGCGATGCCGGGCGCGCCGACCTTGGGCGCCGCCGACTGGAACCAGTTGAGCCCGGTCGTCGCGTCCTTGGTGAGCAGGTTGGACGGCTGGCCCAGGGTGCGCTGGGCGGCCAGCGAGTAGATGTTGACGGTGACCTCGGTGAGCCCGCCCGCCTGGTAGGCGGCCTGCTGGTTGAGGTGGCCCAGCTCGTGGTAGAGCCCCCAGCCCCGGGTACGCAGCCCGTCGACGGTGCAGAGGCGGTCCATATAGGCGCGCGGGAAGCCGTTGAAACCGTGCCAGGCGTAGGCGCCGACGCCCTTGGGGACGACGCTCACCTCGTTGAAGTGGTAGCGGCCCGCCTTGGGGCGGTTGAGCGGCTTCGGGCCCACCAGGCCGCTGATTCTGTTGTGCGAGTCGATGATGGTGTCGAAGAGCCGCAGCAGCGCCGCGTGGTCCTCACCGCGGTAGAGCAGCGCGCCCTCCCGGGTCAGCGTCAGGATGGTGTGTCCGGTGGTCAGCTCCACCCAGGGCACATCGGTGATGCTGTCCAGCTGCCGCTGGAACTCCGCCTCGCTGGTGCGGCCCAGCTCGAAACCGGCCATCCTCGCTGTGCCGGAGACGAAGGTGACCGCCGCCTGCTGACCGTGGCCGGCGAAACTGAGGTAGAGGGGGCCTCCGTAGACGTCGGAGACGGTGTTGCGCCCGGCCCGCAGCGGGAACACCCGGGGGGCCTTGAGGTCGGGGTTGGTGTTGTAGTCGTCGAAGGTCCCGATGTGCAGGACGGGCAGCGTCCCGTGCCCCGGCCGGATCCGCACCGTGACCTGCTCGCCCGGGGCCGCGTAGCGGCCGGTGGGGATGAACTCGCTGGCGCGCAGCGACCTGTCGAGCCGCAGCCGCTCGGTCTCCGCGCCGGGGAACGCCTCGATCAGCAGGGTGCTGTCGCCCGCACGGGATGCAGGGGACGCGGGGGCTTCGGGGGCTGTGCGGGAGCCGCCGTCCGCCGCAGCGTTCCCGGCGCCGAGCAGGGTGACGGCTCCGGCGCCCGCCAGTGCGGCGAGCGCGGAGCGGCGGCTGACCGCCGAGCCGGTGAGGGGCAGGTGAGCAGGGCGCATCCGGACTCCCAGGGGGCAAGAGGTGGTGGAGTGGCGTACGAACTGCGCGTCAGCATGTAAGCGGTTGCTATCAACCCGCAAGAGGGCCGGGGAAGTTACTGTCTTTTACTATGGCCAACTGGGGACAGGCCGTAAGCAACCGGTCACGCGGCAACCGGTCACGCGGCAGGTGGTCACGCGGCAGGTGGTCGCGGAGCAACCGGTCACGGCCGGCGGCCGCGCGCGGGCGGCGGTGCCACGGAGTCGCGGACCACGAGATGGGTGCCGAGCCGCACGGTTCCGGTGGTCGGCTCCCGCCACTCGTCCTCGTCGCCGCCGGGCACCGCGAGCCGTACGGCCTGGCGTCCCATCTCCTCCAGCGGGATGTGCACGGTCGTCAGCCGGGGCCGCAGCTCCTGCGCCACCGGGATGTCGTCGTACCCCGCGAGCGACATGTCCTGCGGCACCCGGACACCGGCTTCCTCCAGCGCCTGGGCCGCGCCGGCCGCGACGATGTCGTTCGCCGCGAAGACCGCGGTGAAGTCCGGCCCGTCCCGCAGGAGTTCGGCCATCCTGCGGCGCCCGAAGGCGCGGCTGAAGGAGCCGAGCTGCTCCAGCTCCGGATCGCGGGGCACCCCGCGCAGCTCCAGCGCCCGCCGGTGCCCGGCGAGCCGGTCGCGGGTGGTCGAGAGGGCCGGCGGGCCGCCGAGGTAGAGGATCCGCTCATGGCCCTGGGTCAGCAGATGGTCGGTGATGGAGAAGGCGCCGCCCTCGTTGTCGTACTCGACGGCGGCGCCGCGGGTCTCCTGGCCCAGCGGCGGCCGCCCGCACAGCACCAGTTTCGATCCGCCGGACTCCAGATCGCGGGCCCTGCGGCCCAGTTCGGCGGTGTGCGCGCGGTCGGCGACGCTGCCGCCGACGACGACCACGGCGTCGGCTCGCCGCTCGTGCATCAGCTCGATGAAGGCCAGCTCGCGCTTGGGGTCGCCCTGGGTGCAGCAGACCAGGCAGAGGCGTCCGCCGAGGCTTGCCTCCCGCTCCACGCCGCGGGCGATATAGGCGTAGAAGGGGTCGATCAGCTCGTTGACGATGATGCCGACCGTGCGCCCCGACACCCCGGCCAGCGCACGGGCGTGCGCGTTGACGACATAGCCCAGCTCGCGCATCGCCTCCTCGACCCGCTCCCGGGTCGCGGCGGCGACCGGGTAGTTGCGGTTGAGCACGCGCGAGACGGTCGCGGTCGAGACCCCCGCCAGCCGTGCCACGTCCGTGACGGTCGCGCGTCGCCGGCTGTCGGCTGCCGAGGTCTGGCGGCGCATCGGTCCCACCCCCTGGTTGTCGTCCTGTGCCGCTGAGCTTATGGCCTGCGGGGCAGGGCCGTTCATGCGATCCGCTCCAAGTCGGCGAGGTGCACGGGGTGATTGAACGGCAGGCCGCCGGCGTAACGGCAGAGTTCGTCCACGGCGAGCGCTCCGAGCCTGCCGACCTCGTTGCCCTGGGCGCCCGCCATGTGCGGGGTGATGAAGACGTTCGGCAGGTCCCACAGCGGGTGGTCCGGCGGCAGTGGCTCGGGGTCGGTCACATCGAGTACGGCGTCGAGCCGCCCGCTGACCAGGTGTCCGGTGAGCGCCTCGGTGTCGACCAGGCGCCCGCGCGCCGTGTTGACCAGCAGGGTGCCGGGGCGCATCAGCCCGATCCGCCGGGCGTCGAGCAGCTGCCGGGTCGCGGGGGTGTCGGGCGCGTGCACGGTCACCACGTCGCTGGTGGCCATCAGTGTGTCGAGGTCGGTGGAGACGGCCCCCAGCAACTGGGCCTCGGCCGAGCCGACATACGGGTCGTACAGCAGGATGTCCGCGTCGAGCACCCGGAGCAGTTCGATCACCCGGCGGCCGATCCGGGAGGCGCCGATGACGCCGACCGTCAGGCCGTGCGTCCCGATCCAGTGCTGGCGGTCGAGGTCGGCGGCGGTGCGGTGGGTGCGGCGGTCGCGGAAGAGCCGGGCGAACGGGAAGGCGCGCTTGGCGCCCATGATGATCGCCGCCAGGGTGAACTCCGCGACCGGCACCGCGTTCGCGTCGGCCGCGGACGACACGGCGACCCCGCGTTCGTACGCCTCGGGCGCGAGGAACGTCTTGACGGTGCCCGCCGCGTGAATGACGGCCCGCAGCTTCGGCGCCCGCTCAAGGAGCCCGGCGTCGATGGGCGGGCAGCCCCAGCCGGTGAGCAGCACCTCGGCGCCGGCCAGCGCGGCCGTGGCGTCCGGGGAGCCGAACTCCCTGATGACATAGGGCGGATGGAGATCGGCCGACTCCTCGAGACGGGTCCGCACTCGTGGCGGGAAGATGTCGTCGATCAGTCCGGGGTCCATGGCCAGCACGGTGCGAGGGCGCCGCGGGGGCGGGTCCGGCTCGTCCGTACCGGTCTGGGCCGGTGCCTCGTCGGTGGTTCGCACCCTGCCTCCGGACAGTAAACGCGTTCTATTGATGAGCGGCACGCTAGGGAGCCAAGACGCCACACGTCAAGCGATCTGCCTGGCCATCTGACCGGTTTGCGACGCTATTTGAGGACCTTTCGGGGCGATCCCGCCGACAGAAACATCGAGTAACGCAGACGTTTCTCCGGATCTCTTGACGGTGGGGTTAACCGCTTACTACGTTGCGGCGGCAGAAGGCTCGCTCTGCGCCACCCCAGCCGAACAGGACTGCACCATGGCTGAAACAGCACCTCCGATGCCGCTGGACAAGCGGCGCAGGAAGTCCCAAGCACCCTCTCCACCCGTCGTCGCCCAGCACCGGCTGTCCCTGCGGCAGCGGATCAAGCGCGACAAGGTGATGCTGCTGCTGACCCTGCCCGGGCTGCTGTACTTCGTGGTGTTCCACTACATTCCGCTGCTCGGCTACATGGTGGCCTTCCAGGACTACCAGCCGTACCTCGGCTATATGCACAGCGCGTGGACGGGCTTCGCCAACTTCTCCAGCGCCTTCGCCGACCCGGCCTTCTGGTCGGCGACCGTGAACACGGTGGAGATCGCCTTCGTCCAGCTGATCTTCTTCTTCCCGGTGCCGATCGCGCTCGCGCTGCTGCTCAACAGCATCGTCAGCGACAAGCTCCGCCGGTTCATCCAGAGCGTCGTCTATCTGCCGCACTTCATCGGCTGGGTCATCATCGTCTCGATCTTCCAGCAGGTCCTGGGCGGCGCCGGGCTGCTGCCCGACCTCCTCGGCGATCTGGGGCTGCCCCGCTACGACATGATGAGCGACCCCAACGCCTTCCCCTGGCTGATCGCCCTCCAGTCCATCTGGAAGGACGCGGGCTGGGGGACGATCATCATCCTGGCCGCGCTGCTGGGGATCGACAAGCAGCAGTACGAGGCCGCGGCCATCGACGGGGCGAACCGCTGGCGCCGGCTGTGGCACGTCACGCTCCCCGGTATCGCACCGGTGATCATCCTGCTGCTGATCCTGAACCTCGGCCAGATCCTCTCCGTCGGCTTCGAGCAGATCCTGCTCCAGCGCGACGCGGTCGGCCCCGGCTCCGGTGAAGTGCTCGACACCTACGTCTACTACCACGGCATCAAGGACAACCAGTGGGGCATCTCGGCGGCTGTCGGCCTGGTGAAGGCAGTCGTGGGAACCGTCCTCGTCCTGGGCGCGAACAAGTTCGCCCACCGTCTCGGCCACGAAGGGGTGTACCGCGGTGCGGACAGCTGAGAAGTCACCGGCGAAAGCCCCCGTCACGGCAGCGCCGCTCGCGGCCGCGCCCGTGATCAGGCCGTCGGACGGCCGCCCGCCGTGGATGGAGCGGCCGACGCGCCTCGGCCTCACCGGCAAGGGCATCGTCCTGGTCCTGGTCGTGGTCGCCGTGGCCTATCCGCTGCTCGGCGTGATCGGCACGAGCTTCGCCTCGCAGACCGACATCATCAAGTCGACCGGTCTCGTCCTGTGGCCCGACCACCCCACGCTCGACGCCTACCGCACCATCTTCACCGGCGGTGTCGTGTCCCGGGCGCTCCTGGTGAGTGTGGGCATCACCGTCTTCGGCACGGCGGCCAGCCTGCTGGCCACCATCGGCATGGCGTACGGGCTCTCCCGCCGCAATGTCACAGGATCCCGCTTCATCCTGATGACGGCCCTGTTCACCATGCTCTTCAACGCCGGCATCATCCCGAACTTCCTGCTGGTCAACCAGCTCGGCCTCTACAACACCTATGCCGCTCTCGTCATCCCCACCCTGATGAGCGCCTTCAACCTGGTCGTGCTGCGCGCCTTCTTCATGAACCTGCCCGAGGAGCTGTACGACGCGGCGCGCGTCGACGGTGCCGGGGACTTCCGGATCCTGCTCCAGGTCGTCCTGCCGCTCTCCAAGGCGGTCATCGCGGTCGTCGGCCTCTTCTACGCCGTGGCGTACTGGAACGCCTTCTTCAACTCGCTGCTGTACCTCCAGGACTCCGACAAGTGGCCGCTGCCCATGGTGCTGCGCACCTTCGTCCTCCAGGGCCAGAGCCTCAGCGGCGCGGCAGCGGGCGAGAGCGTCGCCCCGCAGGAGGCCGTGCAGATGGGTGTCCTGGTGGTCGCTGTCGTACCGATCCTGCTCGTCTACCCGTTCGTCCAGCGCTACTTCACCAAGGGCGTGCTCACCGGCGCCATCAAGGGCTGAGCAGCCCCGTGGGCCGGGCAACCGGCCCTCGTCGGCCGAGCAGCCCCGCCACCCCCCGGCCTTCCCTCCCTTCTCTCAAGGAGATGTCCGTGCCGAGCTCCACCTCGATCAACCGCAGAGCCCTCTTCCGCATGGGCGCGGGTCTTGGCCTCGGCCTCGCCGCGACCCCGCTGCTCGCCGCCTGCGGCGACGGCGGTACCGCGGCCGAGGCCGAGACCAAGAGCGCGAGCCTGCTGCCGGCCACCGCGGTGCGCAACATCGGCCTCAAGCCCGACCTGCCGGGCACGGCCGCGGGTGTGCCGCAGGCGTTCTACAAGTACCCGGCCACGACACCGCGCGCCACCAAGGGCCAGGTGCTCAAGGGCGCGAAGCCGATATCGGCGGCGATGGAGACCTTCTCGCCGCCCCCTCCGGCGCGCGGCAAGAACGCCGCCTGGCAGGCGATCGAGAAGCTGCTCGGCGGGAAGGTCGACGTCACCGCCGTCCCGACGGACGACTACTCGACCAAGTTCACCACCATGGTCGCCAGCGACACCCTGCCGGACCTCTTCATGTATCCGGAGACCGGCGGCGTCGACAACAAGGCGGCCTTCTTCGCGGCCAAGTGCGCCGATCTGACGCCGTTCCTGGCCGGTGAGAAGATCAAGGACTACCCGAACCTGGCGGCCATCCCGCAGGCGGCCTGGCAGGGCGGCATCTTCGGCGGGAAGCTCTACGGCATTCCGATCTCCCGGATGGGCACCGGCGGCGCGGGCTTCTACCGCCACGACCTCTTCGCCGAGGTCGGAGTCTCCAGCCTCGACGAGATCTCCAGCCTCGACAAGTTCGTGGAGGTCTGCAAGGAGCTGACCCGCCCGAAGAAGGACCAGTACGCCATCATCGCGGGCGCCAACAACCTGCTCGCCATGTCGGCGGGGGCGCCCTGCTACTGGCGGATGGACGCCAAGACCGGCAAGTTCGTGACGGACCTGGAGACGGACGAGTTCCGTCTGGCGATCGACACGGCGCGCAAGCTGTACAAGGCGGGCTGCTACTACCCGGGCACGATCGGTATGTCGGGCGCGCAGAAGTCCCAGTACACCGACATGTTCAAGAACGGCAAGGGCGCCTATGTGTACGACGGGATCCCGTCGTACTACACGCCCAGCACCGGGTACGTGGCGGCGATGGCGGCCGTCGACAAGAAGTTCGACCCCCGGCCCATGACCCCGTTCAGCGACCAGGCCATCGCCTGGATGGACAACGTCGCCCTCCAGAACACGCACATCAAGAAGGCGTCTCCCGAGCGGGTGAAGCAGATCCTCGCGCTCGCGGACTTCGCGGCGTCGCCGTTCGGCAGCGAGGAGTACACCCTCATCATCTACGGCGTCGAGGGCACCGACTTCACCCGCGACGCCAACGGCAACCCGATCCTCACCAAGAAGGGCAGCCAGGACGTCACCGTCCCCTGGAAGATGTTCGCCTCCGCCGTCCCGGCCGTGTTCAGCACGGACACCGAGAAGGGCGTGCGGTACGTCCACGAGGCGTACGCGAAGATGATCCCGGTCATGGAGCAGGACCCGACCCTCAAGGTCTCCTCGCCCACCTGGGACTCCAAGGGCTACGGCAGCCTCTACACCCTCAAGCAGGACGGCCTCAAGGACATCGTGTCCGGCCGCAGGCCCATGTCGTACTACGGCGAGCTGACGAAGGAGTACCTGGCGAAGGGCGGCGAACAGGCCCGCCACGAGTTCGAAGAGGCCGTCCAGAAGGGGAAGAAGTGACCAGTCGACGCACCGTACTCCAGCTCGGCGGCGCCGCGGTGGCGGCCGCCGCGGCCGTACCCGTACTCGGCACCCCCGCCCTGGCCCGCTCCTTCGATCCCGAGCCCGGCTCCAGCGGTGTCGGCGACCCGCTCTTCCCGACCCTCGGCAACGGCGGCTACCAGGTCACCCACTACGACCTGACCTTCGACTTCACCCCGGTGACCTACGACTTCACCGCGGCCGTACGGATATCGGCGGTGGCCACCCAGGACCTGTCCGCCTTCAACCTGGACACCGACGGCCACACCATCGACAAGGTCACCGTCGATGGCCGGGCCGCCCGCTGGGCGCTGTCGGCCGGCAGCAGCGGCCAGGAGCTGACGCTCACCCCGGCCCGCCCCCTGCGCGACGGCAGGCCCTTCACCGTCGAGATCCGCTACCACGGCAACGGCAAGGACAAGCGGCTCGGCCTGAACGGCTGGGTCTTCGGCAGCGAGGGCGGCTTCGCTGCCGCCGTGCAGTCCTCGCGCGCGGACACCTTCCTGCCCTGCAACGACACCCCGTCGTCCAAGGCCACCTGGGCGTTCCACATCAGCGCACCGAAGGGGTATGTGGCGGCCGCCAACGGCGAACTGCTGCACCGGACCCCGCGCGCCGACGGCTCGGCCGTCTGGCACTTCGCGCTCCGCGAGCGGATGCCCACCGAACTGCTCGGCATCGCCGTCGTCAAGGGCACCTATCTGTACGGCAGCAGCCACACCGGGCTGCCGCTGCGCCACATCGTGCCGCAGGGCCACGAGGACACCTACGCGCCGGTCGTCGCGCGCACCGCCGACCATCTCGCCTGGCTGGAGGCGAGGTTCGGGCGGTTCCCGTTCTCCACGTACGGGGTGCACATCTACGACGGCTACACCGACGCGCTGGAGAACCAGACCCTCACCCTCATGGGTACCAACTGGTTCAAGCCCAGCGCCGACGGCAACCCGACGTACGAGAACACCATGGTCCACGAGCTGACCCACCAGTGGTTCGGTGACTCCGTCACCCCGCACGACTGGCAGCAGGCATGGCTCAACGAAGGGCCGGCCACCTACTACGCCGCCGTGTACAGCGAGGAGCGCGGCTGGTCGGTCGTCGCGGACAAGATGAAGGCCGTCTACGGGACGCTCGACGCGGTCCGCGCCGCGGACGGCCCGCCCGGACTGCCCAAGGCGCTGGGCGGCACCAACATCTACGACGGCGGGGCGCTGGTCCTGTACGCGCTCAACCAGCAGGTCGGGCAGCGTACGTTCGACCGGATCATGCGCGAGTGGGTCCGGCGCTTCAAGGACTCGACCTACACCAGCGAGAAGTTCATCCGGCACACCGTCGACGTCACGGGCGACCGGAGCCTGGACCGCTTTCTGCGCGACTGGCTGTTCGGCGCCACCAACCCGCCGATGCCGGGCCACCCCGACTGGAAGGCCGCCGCATGAACCGCCGCACCACCCACCGACCGGCCGGTCACCGGCCCACCGCACGGCGTATCGGCACCGCACTCGCGGCCGTCGCCGCGCTGCTCACCACCGCACCGCTCGCGCAGGCCGCCCGCCCCGCCCACGGCGACACCCTGTACGCGGCCCCGCACGGCGCCGGAGCGTCCTGCACCCACAGCCGCCCCTGCTCCCTGGACGGCGCCCGCGACAAGGCCCGCACACGGCACGGGCAGGACGTGACCGTGCAGCTCGCCGGAGGTACGTACACCCGCGGCGCGGCCCTGAAGCTGACCGCCGCCGACTCCGGCACCACCTGGACGGCCGCGCCCGGCGCCCGCCCCGTGCTGTCCGGCGGCCGTACCGTCACCGGCTGGACGAAGACCTCCGGCGGGGCCTGGACCGCCCGGGTGCCCGACAACATCACCCCGCGCCAGCTCTTCGTCAACGGTGTGCGGGCCACCCCCGCCCGCGGCGCGGCCTGCGCCGCCAGTGTCTGCGACGCGACCAAGACCGGCATGACCGGCGCGAAGGCCACCGGGATCGCCGACTGGAAGCGGCCCACCGACGCCGAAGCCGTCATCAAGGTCCGCTGGCGCAACTACCACTGCCGGATCGCCGGGGTCAGCGGCGACACGATGACCTTCGCCCAGCCCTGCTGGACCAACTCGGCGAGCGGCACCGACCGCACCGGCCCCGCCTGGGACTCCACGGCGGTCGACTCCACGCGCTACTCGGGCGTCGCGTTCTTCGAGAACGCACCCGAACTCCTCGACCAGCCGGGTGAGTTCGTCCACGACTCGGCCACGCACACCCTCACGTACCTGCCGCGCAAGGGCGAGGACATGCGGCGCGCCACGGCCGTCACGCCCGCCACCGAGCAGCTGGTGACGGTCGACGGCGCGCGCGACGTCCGGCTCCGGGGGATCGGCTTCGCGTACGCCGCCTACCATCAGCCGGACACCGACGAGGGCTACGCCGGGATGCAGGCCGGACTCACACTCACCGGAGCCACCGGACCCGTCGATCACTCCGGCCGCTACTACACCAAGCCGTCGGCCGCGCTCACCGTGCACGGCGGCCGCCATGTCACCGTCGACGGGGCGTCGTTCACCCACCTCGGCGGCGCCGGCGCGATCCTCGAAGCCGGCACCAAGGACTCCTCGATCACCCACTCGGACTTCAGTGACCTGTCGTCGGGCGCCGCGTACATCGGCGACACCGATCCGACGCCGGCGCCCGAACTGGCCGGTGAGCGCAACACGTTCGCCTACAACACGGTCACCTGCGCCGCCGTCGAGTACACCGACGCGGCCGCGGTCTGGGCGGGTTACGAAGCCGGACTCACGGTCGACCACAACACCCTCGACCAGCTTCCCTACTCGGGCATCTCGGTCGGCTGGGGCTGGAACCAGCCCGAGGCGCAGAAGTCGGTCCTGCGTGACAACCGGATCACCGACAACCGCATCACCAACGTCATGCAGGTCAAGGACGCCCAGCACGACGGCGGCGCGATCTACACCCAGGGCGCCCAGCCCGGCACGGTGGTCTCCGGGAACTACATCAACCGCTCGGCGTACGGCAACACCGAGCGCGACGGCAACGGCATCTACCTCGACGAGCAGTCCTCGTACATCACCGTCGAGAACAACGTCCTGACCAGGCTCGGCTACAAGTGGGTCTCCAACTGGGCGGACTACGGCATCCAGAACACCGCCCGCGGAAACTGGACCGACACCGACGCGCCCGCCATCGCGGGGACCGGCTCGACCATGAGCGACAACCACACCCGGCTGGAACAGCTCCCGGCGGCGGCACTGAAGATCGCCTCGGCAGCCGGTGCGCACCGCGGCCCCGTCGAGCAGCTCAGCCCCGACCTGGCCCGTAACGGCACCGCCACCCAGTCGTCCACCGACGGCGCCGCCGCCGCACTGGCCATCGACGGGGACACCTCGACCGACACCAGGACACTCTCCGAGCAGGGCTCCTGGTGGCAGGTGGACCTCGGATCCGTGCGGCACGTCGGGCGGATCGAGATCTGGAACGACGCCTCGACCACGACGGCCGACTTCGACGTCCGTACGGACAAGAAGACCGTGCACGTCACCGGCAAGGCGCTGCGGCCCACGGTGCTGGACCTGAACACCCGCACCCGGTACGTGAAGATCCAGCTCACCGGCGCCGGACGGGTCGGCCTCGCCCAGGTCGCCGTCCACCCGTAGCAGGCCCGGATGCCGCCCGGCAGGCCCCCTCCCAGGGGCTTGCCGGGCGGGCCGGGATCCGGGGGAGCGGCGGTCCTCAGGCCAGGAACCCGCTGATGCTCCGGTGCAGCGAGGCGGCGTCCAGGCCGTGCGCGGCGACATGCTCCTCGATCTGCCCGTACCGCCGCAGCTCCGCCCTGCCGACACCGAGGCCGAGCACCCGGTGCGGCCGGTCGGCCAGGGCGTCGTTCGCGGCCGCGGTCGACGTGCCGGCCAGATACGGCTCGACCAGCACCACATCGGCCCGGCCCGGCGCGTCGGTGGCCCGGCGGAGGGCGGCGCCGTCGAAAGGCCGCACGGTCGCCGCGTACAGCACGGTGACGTCCATCCCCTCGGTGGCCGCCAGGACCGCGTCCAGCATCGGCCCGACCGCGATCACCACCCCGCCGCGGCCCTCCCGCACGGTGCGGAACCCGGCTCCTGTGACCTGCCGCGGGTGCTGGTTGGCCTGCAGCGACAGCCGTACGTACACCTTGTCGTCCCCGCGCACCGCGTGGCGCAGCAGGGCCTCCGCCTCGTCGGGGTGACCCGGTACGTGCACGGTCCAGCCGTCGAGCGTGTCCAGGAGCGCCACATCACCCGGCGCCATATGGGTGAAACCGCCGGCGGGCCAGTCGTACGACCCGCCGGCGCTCACCAGTACGGCGCCCACGCCCTGGTGGCCGAAGTCCAGCTTGACCTGCTCGAAGGGGCGCTCGACCAGGAAACTCGCGAAGGTGTGCACGACAGGGCGCAGCCCCGTCAGCGCCATCCCGGCGCCCGCACCGATCAGCAGCTGCTCCCGGATCCCCACATTGACCACCCGGTCGGGGTGGGCGCGTGCGGCGTCGGCGAAACCGTCGCGGGTGATCTCGGCCAGTACGACCGCGACCCGTGGGTCCTCGTCCAGCAGCCGCGAGGTGGTGGCGGCGAAGCGTTCACGCATGTTGTCCATGACAAATCCCTCTCGGAAGATCGTCGGAAGGCAGGGTGTCGGAAGTCCCGCTCAGGCGTTCTTGGGCTCGACACGGGCGACCACGGCGTGCGGACGGCCCGGATGCGGTGCGGTGAACGCCGCGTACAGCTGCTCGTGGTCCCGCCCGTCGACGGTCTCGACCGACCACCCGCCCGCCTCGAAACGGGCCGCGATCCCCCCGGGGGCGCCGTAACTGGCGGACGCGTTGTCGATCACCACGGTGTGCAACTGGTCGAGCCCGGCGGGCCCGGCGTAGGCGATGGCCTCGTGCACCGAGCCCTCGTCCAGCTCGGCGTCCCCGATCAGCACCCACACCCGCGGATCGGTGAGCCCCTGCGCCCGCAGCCCGAGCACGGTCCCCACACCCAGCGGCAGCCCGTGCCCGAGGGACCCGCTGCCGATCTCGGCCCCGGGCACGAGCAGCCGGTCGGGGTGGTGGCCGAGCGGCGATTCGTACGAGCCGAAGCCCGCGAGCAGCTCCTCGGGGAGGAATCCCTTCGCGGCGAGGACCGCGTAGTACGCCATGGGGCCGTGCCCCTTCGACAGCAGAAAGCGGTCGCGGCCGGGCGCCGAGACGGTCTGCGGGGTGACCCGCAGCACCCGGTCGTACAGCACCCAGAGCGCGTCCAGCGTCGAGGTCGCCGCCGGCCCGTGCTTCTCGTCGCCGGTCATGAGGGCCATCAGCCGGTTCAGGTCTGTGTTCATGCGGCCGACGATCCAACATCAAGCGCACTTGAGGTCAAGCGGTCGGCCGGGGGAAACGGGTTCGTGACCACCGGGTGGAGTGCGGTATTGTTTCGGTGCGCGTTCGGCCGGGGAAGCCCCGGGTCCGAAGCGGCACCGGGACGTGGCGCAGCTTGGTAGCGCACTTGACTGGGGGTCAAGGGGTCGCAGGTTCAAATCCTGTCGTCCCGACGGTGCAGTAGGGCTTCGAGCCCAGGTCAGGGCCTCGTATCACTTCGGTGGTACGAGGCCCTCGATCGTTTTCCGGAGCCGTGGGGACCCAGCCCGGCGCCCGTGTCCGGGGCTCGGCGGCCTAGGCTGAACGCATGGCTGATGGGGCGGGACGGGCCGAGCCGTTCGGAGTGTGGGCCACTGCCGTGGGCGTGGCCCGGGTACGTGCGAAGGAGACGGCACGCGAGCAGCCGCTGTTCCGGGACCCGCTGGCGTCGGCCTTCGCCACGGCCGGCGGGATCGGCCCCGGGGTGCCGTCGCTCCCGAGCGCGGACGAGGCGGCCCGACGCCGCCGGCTCGGCGTGGCCTTCTCGATCGTCATCCGGACGAAGTTCCTGGACGATCTGCTGGACCGGGCGGTCACGTCGGGTGTCCGGCAGGTCGTGCTGCTCGGGGCCGGGATGGACAGCAGGGCCTTCCGGATGGACTGGCCTGCGGGGACCCGGCTGTTCGAGGTCGACACGGCCGAACCGCTGGGCTTCAAGGCCGCGGTGCTCCGCCAGGAACAGGCCGTTCCGCGCTGTGAGCGGATCACCGTCCCGGTCGACCTGCGCGATGACTGGCCCGGCGCCCTGGCCGCGGCCGGACACGATCCGGCGCAGCCGACAGTGTGGATCGCCGAGGGGCTGCTGATCTATCTGCCCGATGACGCGGTGCAGTTGCTGCTCGAACGGGTCGGCGAGCTGTCGGCTGCGGGCAGCAGGATGGGCCTGACACTGGCCCCGCGCGGTGTGGTCGACCGCTTCCGCGGGGACGCCGCTCCGGGAGCGGCGGCGTCGATGTGGATCTCGGAGATGCCGGAGGACCCGGTCGGCTGGCTGGACGGCCTCGGCTGGGAGGCGGAGACCTTCACCTTGCGTGAGCGCGCCGAAGCCTACGGACGTCCGGTGCGCACCCCGCCGCAGCAGGACGAGGGCCCCGGCGGGCTGGTCTCGGCGGTGCGCGCGGCGCACTGAGAACGCCGAGGGCCGGCCCCCGCGTGTGACGGGGGCCGGCTCTCTCCGGCCGTCTCTCTTGGTACGGCCCGCTAGCGGACGGCCCGTTCGGCGCCGCTCACGCCCGCTGGGCCACGTCGTACAGCGGCTCGGTGATCGCCGAGCTGAACCGCGGGCCGACGAGGTAGCGGACGCAGTTGTCCTGGGACTCGACCGGGCAGGGGACGCCCGCGCTGTCGAAGAACGCGCTCTGCGTGTTGTCGCCGACCACCGTGCCCACACCGGTCACCGGGTGCAGGCCGGTGATCCGCGGCCCGCCGCTGGAGCCGCCGCCCATAGTGCACGGCAGGCCGAACAGGCCGGGTGGCTCGGGGAATTCGGGCGTACCGGGGTATTCCCTGCCGGTCCCCGAGCAGTACGCGAGACGCTCACCCGTGTACTCGGGGAGGCCCTCGCGCGCGGGGTCGTTGGCGGCGCGCGGGTAGCCGAAGGAGTCGCTGGGCACGTCGCCGGGCTGGTCGAAGCCGATCTCCTGTGCGGCGCCGACCGCATCCTGCAGCTTCTGGCCCCGCTCATTCGGGTTCAGCACGACGAAAGCCTGGTCGTAGGCGTCGTACTTCTCCGCGTGCTGCTGGTCGTTGGCCAGCCAGGTGGCGTCGGCGACGCCCGTACGGCCGACGAATTTGCCGTAGGGCGCCTGGCCGTCGTGGTATCCGGGCACGAACATCTCGTTCGTCGCCCACTGGTTGTTCTCACCCAGCAGGTCGGTGTTGTCCACGCAGTGGCCCGCGGTCACCACCGTGCTCCGGTTGGCGCTCCGGATCACGGTGGCGGTACAGCTGATGTCCTCGCCGTGGTCGGTGAAGAACAGCCGTCCGACGGTCTTCGACAGCGCGTTCCCGGAGGTCCAGGGCGCGCCGTCGGGGCCGCCCGCGGGCGGCTTGCCGGACGCCGGGGTGGTGAGCGCCGCGATGCGCTCCGGTGTCCAGTACTGGAGCACCGCCTGCTGCTGTGCCGCGGTGACCGCCTGCTGGTGGACGGCCACCTGGCCGGCGGCGGGGTGTTCCGCTGCCGGAGCCGGGGCGGCGGCCAGCAGGGACACTCCTGCTGCCGCCGCCACGGCTGCCGCGATGATGTGCCGCGGCGGCGGACGGAACAGGGAACCACGGAAGGGATTCGACAGATATCGCATGGGTCAAAGGGTGCGGGACCGCTGTCAGCTTCTTGTCAGTTTCCTGTCAGCCGGTGATGTCGGCCCGTACGCCTCGACGGAAGGGCGCCGACGGGGCCCGCGTCAGCCCTTGCAGAGCGGCAGGGCCTGTACGTATCCGCCGAGGTTCTCGTCGTCCGTGCCGAGGAGGGCCTCGGTGGTCCCCGGCAGGCACTCCACCCCCTCGATCTTGTGCTGGGGGAAGGTCTTGAGCACGGTCGGTGAGGCTGCCGGCGTGACCCGCACCTGGCCGGTCCCCGACACGGCGACCCGGCCGGCGTCGCTCACCGCGGAGTCGAAGGGGCCGTCGTCGCCCGCGTCCGCCGCCGAACTCACCAGGATCCGGCCGGAGTCGGTCACCGAGATGTCCGAGATATGCCTGGTCTCCTGGTCGGTCGGGTACGCGGCCCGGTACGCCTGGTGGGCCACGCCGCCGAACTGCGCCTGTCCCCACTCGTCGAAGCTGAGGGACGCCGAGTACAGCGTGGCGGGGCGGTCCCGGCCCGCGCCGCGGTCTGCCCACAGGGCGGCGAGGTGGTTGTTACGGGATACCAGTGCGAGGCTCTCGAAGTTGTCGCCCTGGCCGATCGCCGGGAGCGGCGCGTAGTCGAGGACCTTCGCTGTGGAGCCGGTGACCTCGAGGTGGTAGACGATGCCACGGCTGGCGAGCGCCAGATACTCCGATGGCTGCCCCGGGACGGCTTCTACGGCCTCCAGGTCCACGGGCTCCGGCCCGTCCCAGGTGACCGGAGAGACGCGGTCGGAGTCCTTGCGCAGAGTGATCCGGGACAGGCGCTGCTGCCCGGTGTCCTTGTTGTCGTGCACGACCAGGGCGCTCACGCCCGCTCCGTGCGTGGCGTGCCCTTCGTACGCGATGCCGCTGACACCGCTGAGGGCGTCGCCGCCCACCTTCTGCCAGCCGGCCGCCGCGTCCTGCCCGCCGGCCGTGCCGGCCGCTCCGGCCGGGGCGATGCCGAGCGTCGTCAGCAGCGCCGTCGCCGCCGTGAGCCAGACCATCCGCTGCACCATGGGGAGTTTCACTGGGGTTCGCTCGCCTTTCTCTCCGGCAGACGCGAGGTCACGCGTCTGCCGACAGACTATTGATCATGGTGAGCGAAGGGCGGTTCCGGTGCGGCGTTTCAGTCGTCGGACGTGAGGCGGGCCAGCCACTCCCTCAGCAGATGCTGCTCAGCGCCGCTGAGCGTCGTCTGGTCGGGGAGCGTGGCCAGCAGGGCGCGGGCGGCGCCCGCCGGGCCTGCCGTCTGCACGGCCGGCTCGTCGTAGGTCACCGCGGTCACCATGGACTCCCGCAGGGTGGTCAGCAGCGCCGGGTCGCGCCGCTCCTCGGGCAGTGACAGCCAGGTGAGCACCGCGCCGCGCGCCGTGGCGTGGATCAGCGCGGCCGCGAGGTCCTCGTCGACGCGGAGCCAGCCGTCTGCGGCGAGGCGCCTGATGCGGCCCATGAGGATCTTCATGCCGGCCTGGAAGGCGGCCGAGGTGCCCCTGGTGGGCTCGCTGTACATCAGGGTGTAGAGGGCCGGGTTGGCCAGGCCGAACTCGACCGCCAGGTCCCAGCCGGCCCGCAGGCCCTCGATGGGGTCCTTCGGCTCGGGTGCGGCGTGCTCGCCCTGCTTGGTCGCGAGGAAAGTGGCGAAGCCGTACTCCGACACCGCGTCGAGCAGCCCCGCCTTGTCGCCGAACAGCCGGTAGATGGCCGGGGGTTGCAGTCCGGCCGCGACCGCGACCGCGCGGGTGGTGACCGCGTCGCGGCCCTCGCGCGCCAGCAGATCGGCGGCTGCCTCGATGACTCGCTGCCGGGGCTCCTCCCGGTCCGCGGCCGGGGTGGTGGGGTCGACGGCGGTTGCGCCGTCCCTGTCGGATGGGCGTGGTGACATGTGTCAACGATACCGCTGATACCACTCGGGCTGTTCCCTCGGAAATATCAATGTTACCGTAAAGGTGATTCCAATGGAACTATCGCTGGAGAGATTCATGATCATCGTGACCGGAGCCACCGGGAAGCTCGGACGCCAGGTCGTCGAGAGGCTGCTGACGCGCGTCCCGGCCGGCCAGGTCGGCGTGAGCGTCCGGGACCCGCAGAAGGCCCAAGCGTTCGCCGACCTGGGCGTCCGGGTGCGGCGCGGTGACTTCACCGACGCGGACAGCCTCGCCCACTCCTTCGAGGGCGCTTCCCAGGTGCTGATCGTGTCCGTCGACAAGATGGGCGAGGAGACCGTACGGGACCACCGCGCCGCGATCGACGGTGCCGTCGCCGCCGGCGCCCGCCGCATCCTCTACACCAGCCAGATGGGCGCGGGCGCCACCTCGCACTTCCAGGCGTGCCGCGACCACGCCGCCACCGAGGATGCCCTGCGCGCGTCCGGCGTGCCGTTCACCTCCCTGCGTAACGGCTTCTATGCCGCCAGCGCCCTCCAGCTGGCGGGCCCGGGCCTGGCGGCGGGCGAGATCGCGCTCCCCGCGGACGGCGCCGTCACCTGGACCGCGCATGCCGACCTCGCCGAGGCCACCGCCGTCATCCTGGCCGACGAGGGCCGCTTCGACGGGCCCACCCCGCCGCTCACGGGGGCGCAGGCGCTGACCTTCGGCGACATCGCGCGCCTCGCCACCGAGGTCACGGGCCGCACCATCACCAGGACCACCGTCCCCGACCCGCAGTACCGGCAGGACCTGCTGGGCCATGGAGCCCCCGCCGAGGTGGCGGGCCAGCTGCTGGGCATCTTCGCGGCGAGCCGGGCGGGTGAATTCACCGCCGTCGACCCGACGTTGGCCACCCTGCTCGGCCGCGAGCCCCTCGGGCTGCGCACGGTCCTGCGCGAGCACCTGGCACAGGAAGCCGTGCGCTGAGCACAGGAAGCCGTGCGCTGACCAGCCGTCGCCTGGAGGGCGTGCCCAGGCCAACAGGGCATCCCACAAAGCGTGTTGGCATCGGCTCGGGCCGTCTCAGGCGCCCGGTGTGCTAAGCCCGAGATGGTCGCGGAGCGTCGTCCCCTCGTACTCCGTGCGGAAGACCCCGCGCTCCTGGAGGAGCGGCACCACGGTGTCGGCGAACTCGTCCAGGCCGCCGGGGACCAGATGCGGGGCCAGGATGAAGCCGTCGGACGCCTCGCTCTGCACGGCGGCGTTCACCGCGGCGGCGACCGTGGCGGGCGAACCGATGAACGTCTGCCGGGCGCTGGTCTCGATCACCAGCTCCCGGATGGACAGCCCCTCCGCCTTCGCCCGCTGCCGCCACTCGGCCGCCGTGGCCAGCGGGTCACGCACCATCCGTACGCTCGCCCGGCCCCGGGCCACCGTGTGCTCACCCGTATCGGGGTCGATGTCGGGCAGCGGCCCGTCCGGGTCGTACGCCGACAGGTCCCGGTTCCAGACGTGTTCCAGGAACTTGATGGCGGTTCGGCCGCTGACCTGGCTGCGCCGTACCTCATGGGCGCGCTCCTCAGCTTCGGCGTCGGTCTCGCCCAGTACGAAGGTGGCCGCGGGCAGGATCAGCAGCTCATCCGGTGACCTTCCGTAGCGGGCCAGCCGCCCCTTCACATCGCGGTAGAAGACCCGTCCGGCCTCCGGCGCCGAGTGCCTGCTGAAGATCGCGTCGGCGGTCGCGGCGGCGAACTCCCGGCCCTGGTCGGAGTCGCCCGCCTGGAAGATCACCGGCCGGCCCTGCGGCGAGCGCGGCACATTGAACCGGCCCGCGATGTCGAAGTGCTGGTCGCGGTGGGCGAACGTACCGGCGTCCGGCGTCCGCAGGAACCGCCCGCTCTCCCGGTCGGCCGGCACGTCCCCGTCGGCCCAGGAGTCGAACAGCTCCCAGGCGGTACGGAGGAACTGCTCGGCTCGGGTGTAGCGGTCCGCCTCCGGGAGGAAACCGCCGCGCCGGAAGTTCTCCCCGGTGAAGGCGTCCCAGGAGGTGACGACGTTCCACGCGGCCCGGCCTGCCGACAGATGGTCGAGCGAGGCGAACTGCCGTGCCACCTCGTACGGTTCGTTGAAAGTGGAGTTGATCGTGCCGGCGAGACCGATCCGGTCCGTGACGGCGGCGAGCGCGGCCAGCACCGTGAACGTGTCGGGGCGCCCCACCACGTCCAGGTCGTAGATCTCGCCGCCCTGCTCCCGCAGGCGCAGCCCTTCGGCCAGGAACAGGAAGTCGAACCTGGCCCGCTCCGCGGTGCGCGCGAAGTGGCTGAAGGAGGCGAAGTCGATCTGGCTGCCCGCCTCCGGGTCGCTCCAGACCGTGGTGTTGTTGACCCCGGGGAAGTGGGCCGCGAGGTGGATCTGCTTCTGGGTGTCGCTCATGACTGTCCTCCGGCCCGGACCCGGGCGTAACGGTTGGCGGGCCGCGTCAGGCCGAGCAGCCCGCGCAGCGATCCGGCCTCGTAGGCGCGGCGGAAGGCGCCCCGGCTCTGGAGTTCGGGGACCAGGCCCCGAGTGATGGCGGGCAGGTCGTGGCCGGTCACGGCGGGGCGCAGCCGGTAGCCGGTCAGGCCCGCGCGCTGCCGGTCGAGCAGCAGGTCGGCCAGTTCGGCCGGGGTGCCGGTGAACACCTCGGCGTCGCTGGTCAGCGGGGCGCCGGCCGTCTCGTCCAGCCGCTGCCTGCGGGCCTTCGCGGCGGTGGCGGTGTCGTCGAGGAAGACCACCAGATCCCCGAAGACATGGACGGTCTCGCCGCCCCGCCCCGCGGCGTCCCGGGCGGCCAGGATCTCGTCGGTGACGGCCCGCGCACCGGCGGCGTCGTGCGGCGTGACGTACCCGACGTCCGCGGAGCCCGCCACGAGCGCGTACGGCACGGGCCCGTGGGCGAGCGCGGTGACCAGCGGCTGCCCCTGCGGCGACCGCGGGGTGATGGACGGCCCCTTGACGCTGAACCGCTCGCCCTCGAAGTCGATGTAGTGCAGCTTCGTACGGTCGATGAACCGCCCGGTGGCGGTGTCACGTATCTCGGCGTCGTCCTCCCAGCTGTCCCAGAGCCTGCGCAGCACCTCGACGTAGTCGGCCGCCTCACCGAAGAGTTCACGGATCAGCTCCTGCGTGGCCGGGTGCCCGAGGTCCCGCGGCCGGAACTCCGGCAGGTCACGGCGGCCGAAGTGCGCCGCCTCGTGCGCCGAGGCGGAGACCCGGACCCGGACGCCCGCGCGCCCCCCGCTGACATGGTCCAGCGTGGCGATGGCCTTCGCGAGGTGGAAGGGCTCGGTGTGGGTGACCACCGCGGTCGGTACGAGCCCGATGTGCCGGGTCAGCGGCGCCACGGCGGCGGCGGTCAGGACCGCGTCCAGCCGGCCGCGCACCTGGTCGGTGCGCCGGTCGTCACCGGACGGGTCGGTCGACTGGAGGGACAGCGCGTCCTCGAACGTCACGAAGTCGATGAGGCCGCGTTCGGCTTCCTGTACGGCGTCCAGCCAGTAGCCGGCGGTGAAGAGTCCCTCCGGCCTGGACCGGGGATCACGCCAGGAGGCAGGGTGCCAGCCCGCGCCGTCCAGCGCCACGGCGAGATGAAGGGGTCCGGGAGGAGCGGAAGGGGTGGGAGAGGGTGACATGTCCGCGGGGTGCCTTTCCTGAGGGGCGGAGGTGCGGGGGGAGCGGGGGAGGAGCGGCAGGTCCGGTCAGGCCCCAGGTGCGGCCGGGGCGTCACCTCCCGGGACCCGGACCACGACGAACAGATTGCGCAGACGCAGCGTGAAGCCCATCGACAGATACAGCCGGATGGCGTTCTCGTTCTCGCCCGCCGCGTGCAGGAACGGGGTGTCCCCGCGCTCCCGGATCCCGTGGGCCACATGGCGAACCAGCCGGGTGGCGAGCCCCTGGCCCCGGTGTCCGGCGTCCGTGCAGACGGCGCTGATCTCGGTGTGGCCCGGCGGGCGCAGCCGCTCGCCTGCCATCGCCACCAGCCGCCCGCCGCGCCGGATCCCCCAGTACGCGCCCAGTTCGATCGTGCGGGGGAGGAAGGGGCCCGGCCTGGTGCGGCTCACCAGGTCCAGCATCTCCGGTACGTCCGCCGGGGTCAGCCGGACCGCCTCCGGGTCGCGGGCCGTACGCAGGGCGGTGGCGATGAGCTGGACGCCCGAACCGCTGCGTACCGTCTCCCAGTTGTCCGGCACCGACGTGACCCCGGTGACGGCGGTCTCCCCGCCGCGGCCGACCAGTACGGCGAGGTCGTCCCAGGCCGCGGGGGACGCCGGATCGGCCAGTGCGACGAAGGGCGCGACATCCGGCTGATAGCGCGCGGCGGCACCCACCGTCTCGGCGAAGCGCCGGTGCGGGCCGGTGAGCGCGGCCCAGGCGGCGTTGTCCAGCAGATGCGGAGCGGCCCGTCCGGTGGACGGTGCGGGAGCGGGCAGCGGGAGGGGCGGCCGCGGTGGCTGGAGTTCGGTGGACATGCGGCGCCTTCTCTTCTCTGCGGGGAATGTTCTCGGACGGGCTCTTCCACCGGGTCGCCGCCCTCGGGCCGGAAGTCGGTGACCGGGCTCGGGGGTCGGCGGTGCCACGGCTCAGGAGTTGCTGACCGGCAGGCCCGGCGGGTTCACCCCGGCGGTCTTCACGGCCTCGTTCTCGAGGTTCCACGCCTGCAGCCACTTGGCGTACTGCCCCTGCTCGATCAGGTAGTTGAGGGCAGCGGCCAGTGGCTTCGCGAGGCCGCTGCCCTTCTTGGCGGTGGCGCAGATCAGTCCCTGCAACGAGGCCCCGGCCCCCGAGAAGGTGCCCGCGCTGCGGGTCGCCTGCGGGGTCGATGCGGTGCGGGTGATGTGGTACGAGAGACTCGGGTTCGGGCCGAAGTACGCGTCGATCTTCTTCGAATTCAGCGCCAGATAGGTGCTGTTGCTGTCCTGGTAGTACTTCACCGTCAGCTTCTTGCCCTCGGCCGCCAGCTTGCCCCGCCATTCGAGCAGGAGCTTCTCCTGGTTGGTGCCCGCTCCCACCGCGACGGTCTTCCCCGCCAGGCTCTTGTACGTGCCGTCGAAGTTCCAGCCGGAGTCCTTGCGCACCTCGAAGCCGAGGTTGTCCTCGCGGTAGCAGGCGAACTCGTACTTCTTCTTCCGCTCCTCCGTGTCCGTGATGTTGGAGAAGCCCGCCTCGGTGCGGCCGCTGTCGATCCCGACGAACAGGTTCTCCCAGGTCGAGTTCTTCAGATCGGGCCGGAGGCCGAACACCGAGGCGACCAGCCGGCCGAGATCGGGCTCGGATCCGGTGAGGGTCTTCTGGTCGTCTCCGACATACCCGAGCGGCGCGGAGCCGGCCGGGAGCATACCGAGCCCGATGGTCAGTTTCCCGTCCGCGGTGACGGACTTGGGCAACTGGGCCCGGATGGAGTCCACTTCGGGGACGTGCAGAGTGGTCTGCCTGGCGGCGCCGTTCGAGACCGCGCCGATGACCACCGACCCCTTGGCGGCGGCTGTCGGCGAGCCGGTCCCGTCCTTGGCGCTGCCGGCACCGCAGGCGCTGAGTCCGGCGGCCAGGGCGAGCACGGTGCCGGCGGCGGCGAGAGCGGACAGAGGTGAGCTGCGGCGGAACATGTCGGATTCCTCGATGGTGGGTGCGGGTGATGTCGGGAGGCGGGACGGGGCGGGGCGATGCGGACGGTGCCGCTCAGGGCACCTTGCCGAGGAACTCCCTGGTCCTGGCCTCGCGGGGATGGTCGAGCACCTGTCCTGGCGGCCCCTGTTCGACGATCCGCCCGTGGTCGAGGAAGACGACCTGGTCGGCCACCTCGCGGGCGAACCCGATCTCGTGGGTCACCACGATCAGCGTCGTTCCGCCGGTCGCCAGCTCCTTGATGACAGCGAGGACCTCGCCGACAAGCTCCGGGTCGAGCGCCGATGTCGGCTCGTCGAAGAGGATCACCCCTGGTTCGAGGGCCAGCGCCCGTGCGATGGCCACCCGCTGCTGCTGGCCGCCGGACAACTGCCGTGGATACGCACCGGCCTTGTCCCCGAGACCGACCCGCTCCAGCAGAGTGCGGGCCAGGGCCCGGCCGCCCTCCCGGTCGGTACGGCCGATGGCGGTCGGCGCCGCTGCGACGTTCTCCAGCACCGTCAGGTTCGGGAACAGGTTGAAGTGCTGGAAGACAAAACCGATACGGCTGCGCTGGGCCCGGATCGTACGCTCGGCCAGCTCTTTGAGCCGGCCCCGGAAGTGCCGTACGCCGATGGGCTCGCCGCCGACCGTCACATGGCCGATGTCCAGCTTCTCCAGATGGTTCACGGCGCGCAGCAGTGTCGACTTGCCGGACCCGGAAGGCCCGATGACGACGGTGACCGAGCCCGGGGCCACGGTCAGATCGATGCCGCGCAGGACCTGGTGGTCCCCGAACCACTTGTGCGCGCGGTGGATTTCCACGGCGACCGGCGCGGAGCGGACGGACTCCGCGCCCTGCGGCGGTGTGGTGCCGAGGCTCATATGCCCGCTCCGATCGCGATCCGGGCACGCGCGCTGCGGATCCCGGCCCTGACCTTCTGCAGGGGAGTGGGGGGTACGGTGCGCAGCGCACCGCGTGAGTAGTGGCGCTCCACATAGAACTGGACGACCGAGACGGCGCTCGTCAGGACGATGTACCAGCAGGTGGCCACGAGCAGCAGCGGTACGACATCCCCCGGATAGGTGCTGCCCAGGCTCTGCACCGTGCCGAAGAGGTCGAGCAGGGAGACGTAGAAGACCAGCGAGGTGCTTTTGACCAGGCCGATCAGCTGGTTGACATAGGTCGGCACGATGACCCGCAGGGCCTGCGGGAACACGATGCGGCGGAACCGGAACCCGCGCGGCAGCCCGAGGGCCGACGCCGCCTCGTGCTGGCCCTGGTCGACGGAGAGCACACCGGACCTGACGACCTCGGCGGCGTACGCGGCCTCGTTGAGGCTCAGACCGACGACGGCGACCACCAGGTCGGTGGCGAGATGGGACTCGTCGAACCGGAAGAAGGCGGGCCCGAACGGGATGCCCAGACTGAGCGTCCGGTACAGCGCGCTGAAGTTGTACAGGAAGAGCAGGACGACGATCAGGGGGACCGAGCGCAGCAGCCAGATGTAGACCCAGGAGGCCGACCTGAGTACGGGGTTGGGGGAGAGCCTGCAGAGCGCGAGGACGATTCCGCCGATGAGCCCGGCCACCGCGCTGAGCGCCGCGACTTCGAGGGTGATGAGCAGTCCTTCGAGCACGACCGGGCGGAAGAGCCAGTACGAGAACCGGCTCCACTGGTAGAACGGGTTGCTCACAAGTCCGTGCAGGAACTGGGCGACCAGGACCACGACCACGGCCGTCAGCACCCAGCGCCACGGGTGACGCAGCGGCAGCACTCGCTCGGCCGCGAGCCGGGGGTCGCGCACCGGGGCGGCCGGACCGGCGTCCGCTCCGGTATCCGACCCGGCGTCCGGTCCGGCATCCCGTCCGGACGCCGAACCGGACCGTGGAGGTCCGGGGGGAGCGGGCAGCGCGCCGGCGGTCACCGGCTCGTCCGGGGGCGCGGACGTCTCGGGCATGGGTACTCCAGAGATCAAGAGGTCGCCGGGCGGCGGGGGCCGGCACGGCCGGGGCCGAGCCGGCGCCCCGGGCAAGGTGCCGGGAACGGCGGTACGGGAGAGAGCGGGGACCTTGGGGGAGAGCGGGCCGGGTTCTGTCCGGGGTGTCAGCGGCCGTGGCGCGGAGCGCCGGCCGGCAGCCCGGCGGTACACGAGCGACACCCGCCGGTACACGAGCGACAGGGGTGGGCCGCTGACGACGGCGTACGCGCGGAGCCGGGGTGCGGCAGGGCGCAGCGGAGGCGGCGTACGGCTGCCGTCCTCTCCGGTGCGCGTTCCATGCTGGTCACCCTGGTTCTCTCCGCCGTGCGGGCGCCGCCGGGGGCGCGCTCGGTGAAACGGGCGGCACACGGGAATCGGGGCCGCCGGACCGGCGGGGGATCACCGGGCCGGTCCGGCGTCAGTAACCCACGCCGGGAAGGGGGCGTCAATGCGCGTCCAGGGAGTGTGAACGGCCGCGGGCCGCGGGCCGCCGACCCCGGGGCGGGACAGCCGCCCCCGCTCTGAGCAGGGGAGACGCCGACCGGATACGGGCGGGGTGTGCGTGCTGCCGGGGTGCGGGCCGGGCTGCCGGCCGCCGTTCATTTCGCGATGCCGTAACACGGGCTTCATCCCCGACAGGATTTCGGCCCCGAAGGCCGTGAACCCGCGGCCCGCCGCGGTCAGTAGGATCCTTCGCTGCACGACTGAACGAGACTGTCGCCCAGCGAGGTAAGGGAGGCCGCCATGTCGGCTGCGCCGGTGCCACCCCGATTCCGCACCGCGTACGGCGAGATCCTCGCCCAGTGGCCCCTCCCGGTGGACAGCCGTGACGTCCCCACTCCGTACGGGCTCACCCGCGTCAACAGCTGTGGGCCCCGCACCGCCCCACCCGTGGTGCTGCTGCCGGGCGGCGGCGCCACCTCGCTGGTCTGGCGTGCGGCGGTCGCCGCGGGGCTGGGCGGGGCCCAACGGGTGCACGCGGTGGACCTGGTGGGCGAGCCGGGGCTCAGCGTGCCGGCCGACGGGCGGCCGATCCGGACCACGGACGATCTGACCGGCTGGCTCGACGAGGTACTGGACGCTGTCCTCGACGCGCCGGACATCTCCGGCCCCGTGACCCTGGCCGGACACTCCTACGGCGCCTGGATCGCGGCCCATTACGCCGCCCGGCACCCCGCACGCCTGGCCCGCCTCGTCCTCTTCGACCCCGTACAGGTCTTCGCCGGGCTCAGGCCGGGCTATGTGCTGCGGGCCCTGCCCATGCTGCTGCGGCCGACTCCCGTACGGATCAGGCGATTTCTGGCCTGGGAGACCGGCGGCGCCGACCTCGACCCGGCCTGGATGCGGCTGCAGGACGCGACGGCCGCTTTCCCCACCGTCCGTCCCGTCACCGGTCCGCGCCCCGTCCTGACCGGAACCGGCCGGCCGTCCACGGTCCTCTGCTTCGCAGGGCGGGCCCGCTGCCATGACGCGGCCCGGGTGGCCGCGGCCGCGCGTACGGCGCTGCCTGAGGCGCGGACGGATGTGGTCCCCGGGGTCTCGCACCACTCGATGCCGCTTCTCGCGGCCGACGCCATCGCCCGGAGCCTGGCCGTCTGACGCCGTCCGCCGTCCGCCGTCGGACAGGTCCTGGGGAAGCTGAGGGCGAGACGTCCGGCCGCTCCACTCCACGAGCCGGCCCCCCCCAGGCGGGGACCCGCGCGATCACAACCCCACACATCAATGCGTGTCGATGGTGTCGAGGGACTCAAGGATGCCCGTCAGCGCCGCGGAGAAGCGGTCGAGGGTGTCCTCCCGCAGCGAGACGAAGCAGCGGGTGCCCTCGAAGCGGTGGAGAGTCAGACCGGCTTCTCGCAGGATCCGCATGTGGTGGCTCACCGTGGATGGCCCGAGGCTCACGGAAAAGTCCTCACGCTGGTGCTCGGCGTGGTCCGCCAGTACGGCGACGATCGCGAGCCGGGCCGGATCCCCCAGGGCAGAGAGCAGCCTTGCAAGCTGAACGTCCCCGAGATCGGGGTGGTGCGGACTCTTCGGCATGAGGACAAGGCTACTATTTCGAAGTTCTATAATGTTCGATGTAATCTTCCTGGCGGCACATCGATCAAGGAGGTCCCATGGAGTTTCTCGTGCAGGTCGACGGTTCCCGTGCCTACACGCTGCCCGCCGACGAACGCGACGATCTCATCCGCCGGGAACGGGAGCGGGGCCGTGAACTGCTGGACGAGGGAGTGATCCAGCACTTCTGGCGGATCCCTGGCCGGCGCGGCAACGTCGGCATATGGTCCGCTGTCGACGCCGACGCACTGGAAGAGGCTCTGACCAGCCTGCCCATCTGGCCGTACGCCGACATCGAGGTCACCGCCCTGGCCACGCACCCCATGATCCGGGAACGCTGACCCGCCCGCACCGGCCGGGCGTCCGCGTCGGCCCCGGCGCCGGTCTCCGCTGGATCCGGCACCTCGCATCACGATCTTGATCGCAACTCCCTAGGAGGGCGCCGTGTCGTCCAGGGCCGCCAGCCGGGCCGTCACATCGTCGGTGAAACGGGTCAGCAGCCGGCCGAGGTCCCTGCGGTCCTGTTCCGGCCAGTGCGCTACGGCCCCCGTGAACCACCCGACGAGCGTGCGCGCGTAACGGTCGGCGGCCCGGGCCCCTTCGGCTGTCGGCTCGATCAGGCTGACGCGTCCGTCGTCCGGGTCGCCGATGCGGTGCACCAGCCCGCGCCGCTCCAACTGCTGAACCTGGCGCGTGGCGTGGGGCTGGACGACCTGCACCTGCTCCGCGATCTCCTTCACCCGCAGCGGCCTGCCCGCGAAGTGCAGGGCGAGGAGTACGGAGAAGGCGGGCCGGTCCACCGTGGCCCCGGCCGCCTCCATGGCGTGGTGCACCAGCCGGCCGCGGCTGATGGCATTGCTCAGCTGGGCCAGGCGGGGCATCACGGCCAGTACGTCGTCCTGGTTGCCGGCCTGCTCGGGCTCACCCGGTGTTGGCGTGTTCATCCCAGCTCCATTTGCATACTTAACACAGGTATCTATATGGTGGTCTTGCTCGTCGGTGTCCGAGGCCGTACTGCGTCCGCAATAAGGATACCTAAAGTAGGCATCTACTGCCCGGGTGGGAACCCGGACGAGGAGATTCATGATGAACCCCAAGGTCAACCGCACGATCCTCATCTCCGGGGCCAGCATCGCCGGCCCGTCCCTCGCCTACTGGCTCGACCGGTACGGCTTCGAGGTCACCGTGGTGGAGAAGGCTCCCGCGCTCCGCGGCGGCGGATACGCGATCGACGTCCGCGGCACCGCCCGAGACGTGGTCGACCGGATGGGGCTGCTGCCGCAGCTCCGGCGGGCCCATGTGGACACACAGAAGATCTCCTTCCTCGATGCCGACGGCGATGTCGTGGCCGCCGTGCGGCCCGAGGCCGTCACCGGCGGGGCGGAGAATCTCGATCTGGAGGTGCGCAGGGGAGACCTGGCCGACTGTCTCCACGGCCTGGTCCGGGACAGGGTCGAGTTCCTGTTCAACGACTCGATAGCGACCCTCGACGACCGCGGCGACGCCGTGGACGTCACTTTCGACAGCGGCACCCGGCGCACCTTCGACCTGGTGATCGGCGCCGACGGTCTGCACTCCAACACCCGCCGGCTTGCCTTCGGTCCCGAAGAGCGGTACCACCGCTACCTCGGTTACTGCTTCGCCGGCTTCACGCTGCCCAATGACCTCGGTCTCGCGCACGAGGCCCGTATGTGGAACGTCCCGGGCAGGGCCGCGACGCTCTACGCCCACGACCCCGCCGACACCCTGCACGGGTTCCTGACGTTCGCTCAGGACGAGGCCCCCTTGGGCGCGTTCCGCGACCCGTGGGCCCAGCGTGAGCTGGTGGCATCGGAGTTCCCCGACGCGCAGTGGGAGATTCCCCGCATGGTGGCGGCGATGCGGAGCGCCGACGACCTCTTCTTCGACGTCGTGAGCCAGATCCATATGCCGGCCTGGTCCACCGGGCGTACGGCGCTGGCCGGGGACGCCGCCCACGCGACCTCCTTCCTGTCCGGCCAGGGGTCGAGCGTCTCGCTGGTCGGGGCGTATGTGCTGGCGGGTGAGCTGGCCACTCATGCCGACCACACCACGGCCTTCGCGGCCTACGAGAAGACGGTCCGTGAGTTCGTGGAGCTGAACCAGGCGCTGGCCCTGGGCGGCAGTGCCACGGTCACCCCGCGCACCCGGGAGCAGCTCGACGCGCGCAACGCCGCTCTGCGCGGCGGTACCGCTCTTTCGTCGGAGAGTCAGGGCCGCACGGCCAGTACGGCTCTCGTGCTGCCCGAGTACGGTCACGCCGGATAGGTGCCGGTCTTTCACGTGCCGGTCTTTTGGGTGGTCGCGGGGTGGTCGCGCGGCGGCCGCGGGGAGGGGCTATTACCGCCGGTACATGCACACGGGCGTGCAAATATGGGGTGTTTACCCATAATGACACGCCCTATGCCTGTGCTCTTGTTCACGGTTGAACAAGTGTGTAATACACGGGCACTCGGGACAAACGGAATATCAGGCTCCTCTAAGGTGCCGGAACATGAGCACTGCCACTACTCACCGCACCCCCGCACAGCATTCCGTACGCGTTCTGCGCCATGTCTGGATCCCCCTCGAGGACGGGACCCGTCTCGCTGCCCGGATCTGGCTTCCCGCCGACGCCGAAGGGCCGGTCCCCGCGGTCCTGGAGTACATCCCGTACCGGAAGAACGACGGGACGGCCCCCCGCGACGTGACGCTGCACGGTCAGTTCGCGCGGGCCGGCTATGCCGCTGTGCGGGTCGACTGCCGTGGCAGCGGTGACTCCAGCGGCATCATGCTCGACGAGTACCACGCCACCGAGCTGTCCGACGCGCTCGAAGTCCTCGCCTGGATCGAGCGCCAGGACTGGTCGGACGGCCAGGTGGGCATCATCGGCAAGTCCTGGGGCGGCTTCAACGGCCTCCAGATAGCCGCCCTCCAGCCGCCCCAGCTGCGCTGCGTCGTCACGGTCT
The DNA here is from genome assembly GCF_010548145.1 of Streptomyces sp. SID10853. GTDB lineage: Bacteria > Actinomycetota > Actinomycetes > Streptomycetales > Streptomycetaceae > Streptomyces. The sequence goes on along the minus strand of NZ_JAAGLN010000033.1, from coordinate 7,006 downwards.
GCTCGACCGACGACCGGTACGCCGACGACGTGCACTACGCGGGCGGCTCGCTGCTCGCCTCCGAGATGCTGCCCTGGGCCGCGACGATGCTCGCGTACAACGCCCGCCCGTCCGACCCCGCCGTCATCGGCGAGTCCTGGCGCGACGAGTGGCTCGACCGGCTGGAGAAGACCGTCCCGTACGCCGAGGAGTGGCTGACCCACCAGCGCCGGGACGCCTACTGGCAGCACGGCTCCGTCTGCGAGGACTACTCGGCCATCAAGGTCCCGGTCTACGCGGTCGGCGGCTGGCTCGACCCGTACCGCGGCGCGGTCTTCCGGCTCATGGAGAACCTGCGGGTCCCCGCCAAGGCCATGCTCGGCCCCTGGGCGCACACCTACCCCCACCAGGCCGAACCCGGCCCCGCCATCGACTTCCAGGGCGAGTGCGTGCGCTGGTTCGACCACTGGATGGGCGGCGCCGACAACGGCATCATGGACGAACCCGCCCTGCGGGCCTGGATACCCGACCCGGCCCCGGTCGGCTCCGACCGCGAGGAGCGCCCCGGGCGCTGGGTCGCCGAACCCTCCTGGCCGGCCCCCGGCGTCGAGGCGGCCGTCACCCCGCTCGGTGCGCTCGGCGGCGAGCCGGGCACGGCCGTACTCCGGTCGCCGCTCGCGATCGGCGCCTCCGGCGGCGACTTCCTCAAGTTCGGCGACATACCGGGGCAGAACGGCGACCAGGCGCCCGACGACGGCCGCTCCCGGACATTCACCGGCCCCGCCCTCACCGAGCGTCTCGAGATCCTCGGCGCCCCCGAGGTGACCCTGCGGGTCACCAGCGACCGGCCGCAGGCGCAGCTCGCCGTGCGGCTCTGCGAGGTCTGGCCCGACGGCAGCTCCAAGCTGGTCACCACCGGCTTCCTCAACCTCACCCACCGGGACGGCCACAGCGACCCGCAGCCACTGGAGCCGGGCCGCGCCTACGAGGTGGCGGTGCCGCTGTTCGCCATCGGCCACGCCTTCGGCGCAGGCAACCGGATCCGGATCTCCGTCTCCGCCTCGCTGTGGCCCTGGGTCTGGCCCTCGCCCGAGCAGGTGGCGCTGGAGCTCGACACGGCCCACGGCGAGCTGACCCTGCCGGTGCGCGCGCCCCGCCCCGCCGATGAGGCGGAACTGCGGCCGTACGGACCGCCGCTCGATGTCCCGCCGCACAGCATCGAGCTGGCCTCCATCCCCGGGGACAGGAAGGTCAGCTTCGACTACGAGACCGGTGAACAGATCATCGTCACCACCCCGGCCGACGGCACCATGACCGACCGGGCCGACGGCCTCACCCGCACCGGCAGCGACCTCAACCGCTTCCGGCTGGTCGAAGGTGACCCGCTGTCCGCCGCGGTGGAGAGCGAGCGCGAGGAGTCCATCAGCCGGGGCGGCTGGGCGACGCGCATCAGCACCAGGTCCCGGATGACCGCCGACGCCACGGACTTCTGTGTGGTCAACCAGCTGTCCGCGTTCGAGGGCGCGGGCGACGACGAGCGTGAGGTCTTCAGCCGTACCTGGTCCTTCAGCGTCCCCCGGGACCAGGTGTGAAGGCCCTCCGGCGCGTACTGGCCGGCTGTCTGGCCCTCCTGGGTGTGGCCGCGCTGTCCGGCTGCGGCGCGGTGTCCGAGACCACCGGCAGCAAGCCCACCGTGGTCATCGGGGCGAAGGAGTTCACCGAGCAGTGGATCATCGGTGAGCTGTACAAACAGGCCCTGACCAAGGCCGGCTACAACGTCGAGCTGAAGTCGAACATCGGCAGCACCACCGTCATCGACGGGGCACTCACCTCCGGCCAGATCGACCTGTACCCCGAGTACACCGGGGTCATCCTGCAGGTCCTGGCCCGCAGCAAGACCATGCCGCACTCCGCCGCCGGGACCTACCGCGCGGCCAAGGCGTACGAGGAGACCCGCGGGCTGACCATGCTGCCCCCGACCCCCTTCCAGAACCGCGACGCGGTCGCCGTCAAGCCCGCGTTCGCCAAGAAGCACGGGCTGAAGACCATCAGCGATCTGAGGAAGGCGGGACACGTCGTCTTCGCCGAGTACCCGGACAACATGGAGGGCGCGCTCGGCTACCACGACATGGTCAAGACCTACGGGCTGCACAACACCGAGGTGAAGACCCTCAACATCGGCCTGCAGTACTCCGCACTCGACCACGGACAGGTCGACGCGGCCGACGTCTTCACCACCGACCCGCAGCTCGCCCGCGGCGGTTACACCCTCCTCGACGACACGAAGGGCTACTACGGCTTCCAGAACGTGGCGCCCGTCGTACGCAAGGGCGTCCAGGAGAAGCAGGGCCCGGAATTCGCCAGGACGCTGAACAAGGTGGACGCGCTCCTCACTGACCAGGCGGTACGCGAGATGAACCGCGCGGTCGACACCGTACGGCTCGCACCCTCCGAAGTCGCGGCCAAGTTCCTGAAGGCCAACGGCATCAGCTGACGCAGGCAGCCGCCGCGCGACGACCCGCGGCGGCGTCCCGCCACCCATCCGCGACCCCCCGGTCGCTCTCCAGGAGAAAAAGCCCCCAATGAGCCAGGAAAGCCATAAAATTTCCACCTCCGCGCAGGAGATCGTCTTCGACCACGTGGTCAAGATGTACCCCAACTCCGCGACGCCCGCGGTCGACGACCTGTCGCTGACCGTGCCGGCGGGGGAGATCTGTGTGCTGCTCGGCCCGTCCGGCAGCGGCAAGACCACCGCGCTGATGATGGTGAACCGGCTCGCCGAACCGACCGGCGGCGACATACGCATCGGCGGCCGGTCCATCCGCGACCTCGACCCCATCCAGCTGCGCCGCTCGATCGGCTACGTCATCCAGCAGACGGGGCTCTTCCCCCATCTGTCGATCGCGGCCAACATCGCCACGGTCCCCAAAGTCCTCGGCTGGGACCGGAAACGCACCAAGGACCGGGTGGCCGAACTGCTCGACCTGGTCGGCCTGCCGGTCGCCGAGTACGGGTCGCGCTACCCCACTCAGCTGTCCGGCGGCCAGCGCCAGCGCGTCGGCATCGCCAGGGCCCTCGCGGCCGACCCGCCGGTCATGCTGATGGACGAGCCGTTCGGCGCGCTCGACCCCATCACCCGTGAGCATGTCCAGGACGAGTTCCTGGCGCTGCACGAGCGCATCCGCAAGACCGTGATCTTCGTGAGCCACGACATCGACGAGGCCGTGAAGATGGGCGACCGCGTCGCGATCCTCCGCGAGGGCGGCAGGCTCGCGCAGTACGACCCGCCCCGGACCCTCCTGAAGAAGCCGGCCGACGAGTTCGTCGCCCGGTTCCTCGGCGCCGACCGCGGACTGAAACGCCTGTCCCTGGTCAGGCTCAGCGATCTGGAGCTCACACCCGCCCCGGACACCGGCGGCGGTGAACTCCCCGGGCTCCCCGGCGACGCCACGCTCCGCTCCGCGCTCTCCTTGATGGTGGCCGAGGGCGCCGACGCCGTACGGGTCACCGGGGACGGCGGCGCCGTCCTCGGCACCGCGTCCATGGACGCCGTACGGAAGGCGGGCGCGGCATGAGCGCGGGACCCGTCATCCCGGACTACGGGAGCCCCAGCGCCTGCGTGGCGAACAACTCCACCTTCTGCGTGGACTGGTTCACCGCACACTGGTCGACCCTCTTCTGGCCCGCGCTCGTCCAGCACATCGAACTCACCCTGATCGCGGTCGTCGCCGGCTTCGTCATCGCCTTCCTGATGGCCGTACTCGCCCACTTCCAGGGCTGGTTCGCGATGCCGGCCTCCGCCCTCTCGTCCTTCCTCTACACGGTGCCGCCGCTGGCGCTCTTCCAACTCCTGGTCCCGGTCACCGGGTTCTCCGTGCTCACGGTGGAGATCGCCCTCATCGCGTACAGCCTCTATCTGCTGTTCACCACCATCCTCACCGGGCTGCGCGAAGTCCCCGAGGACGCGGTGCGCGCGGCGCGCGGCATGGGGCTGACCAGGCGGCAGATCCTGTTCAAGGTCGAGCTGCCGATGTCCCTGCCGTCCCTCATCTCCGGACTGCGGGTCACGACGGTCATGACCATCGGGACCGTCGCCATCGCGGCGTACGTCATCGACTCCGGCCTCGGCTCGCTGATTCTCAAGGCGCTGCAGTCACCGTTCAACACCCAGTTCATCGGCGCCGGCGCCCTCGCGGTCGTCCTGGCGCTCACCGCCGACGGACTGCTGGTACTCGCCGGACGGCTGCTCACCCCGTGGGCCCGGAGCAGGAAGGCCGCGTAAATGGACACCTTCATCGGTTCGTTCACCTTCATGCACGACCGGATATCGCTGATGCTGGAGAAGACGGGGCAGCACGTCTGGATGTGCGCGATCGTCATCGCCGTCTCGCTCGTGGTCGCCGTTCCCGTCGGGCTCTGGCTCGGCCATCTGCACCGCGGTGAGTTCCTCACCACCAGCATCTCCAACGTGGGCCGGGCCCTGCCCAACCTCGCGGTCATCGCGATCGGCCTGGGCATCTTCGGCCTCAACTTCGTCAACATCGCCGTCGCGCTGCTGATCACCGCCATTCCGCCGATCCTCAGCCAGGCGTATCTGGCCGTCGACCAGGTCGACCCTGACATGGTCCGCGCCGCACGCGGGATGGGCCTGACCCCGCTGCAGGTCCTCCTCAAGGTGGAGCTGCCCCTGGCCCTCCCGCTGCTCTTCTCCGGTATCCGGATCGCGGTGGTGTACGTCATCTCCGCGGCCACCCTGGCCACGGTGGCCGGGGGCGGCGGGCTCGGGGACATCGTCCTCGGCCAGGCCAACTACGGCCTTGAGGGCGTGATCGCCGCGGCGCTGTGGGTGGCGGCGCTGGCACTCGCGGCGGACGGGCTGATCGCGCTGATCCAGCGGCTGCTGGTCCCGAAGGGGCTGCGCGTGTCGCGCGCCTAGGCCGTCCGGCCGGTCTTTGCCGGGCCCGGGGCCTGACGCCGTATCCGCCCCCGTCCGGACAGACCGCCGCCCCCGGCGCCGCGCAGTCGCGGTACCGGGGGCGGGGGGCGCCTGATCAGTGAGCCATGAACCCGAACCAGCCCTCGCTGGCGTTCTTGTAGGCACCGGCGTCCGTGATGCCCGCCGGGCCACCGAGGTTGTGGTAGTAGATCCCGCCGGCCTCCTTGTGGAAGCTGCCCGCCGCGGCGATGCCGTGGTGGCCGTGGTGGTGGCCGTGGCCGTGACCGTAGTCGTGGGCCGAGGCGGACGCGGCGCCGCCCAGCACCGCGGAGGCGGCGAAGGCGCTGGCGACGAGCATGCTGCGAAGACGCATAGAGACTCCTAATTCGACAACTACATGGGCAAGCACATGCATATCGGTTAGGGGGTGCATCCGGAAGCCGCCCCGCCCGGCCCCAGCCGAACGGACGCACCTGTCCGGGAAACGGGGTACCGGACGGGTTCTGGCATGGGGACACGGGTGCGGTTCTCGTACGTTCCGGCGCTGTCCCGGGCCCACTCCTCGAAGCCCTGGCTCACTCCTCGAAGTACGTGTCCAGGACAGTATCGAGCCGCGCCGACCATTCCTTGAGCTCGCCGCGGCCGGGGGCGGTGACATCGGCCTGGTAGGTGTGGCGGTTCGGCAGATGGACGAAGACGGTCAGCCGGCGCCCGTACTTGGACGTCTGGAACTCGACGGCACCGATCTCGGTCCAGTCGAACTCGGCCTCCTGGTCGTCCAGCCTGAGCACCATGCCCGCGCGGTTCGCGATGATCACCGAACGGCGGTCGGAGACCTCGAAGGCCGGGTCGTCCACAGCCGCGCGCTCGTCCTCGCTCTCCCGCGCGGTGTCCGCCGGTGCCGGTGCGGCCTCCGGCCCCGGCGTGCTCTCCGGCTCCGCTGCGTCGCCGTCCGGTGCGGCGCGCCCGGCCGACCCCGGCTCCGACTGCGCCGGCTCCGACTGCGCCGGCTCCGGCTTCGGCTGCGCAGACTCCTCCGTACGCTCCGGGGCTGCCCCCTCGGCCGGTCCGGCCGGTTCCGGCGCATCGGCGGCCGGAGTCTCGGCGCGCGGCGGCATCAGGCCGGGGACGTACGACGGATCGGTCGCGGCGGCCGGCACGGGAGGGGGGCTCTTCGGGCCTATGTGCTGTTCCACGGTGCGCAGTATGGACGATGGACCTGTGTGACAGCCAGTGGCCCCGAGCACCGTCCCGCGGGCCGCGTGGACCGCGGGACCGGGCGGCCGGTCAGTGCGTCAGCCGGGCGAGGATCACGTCCGCGTACGCCTGCTCGCCCCGTGCGTTGGGGTGCAGCGGCGCCGCCGGTGCGGTGGGCAGGAAGCCCTCCACCCATTTGGCGCGGGGCGACCGGCAGGCGTCGTGCCCCCGGCTCGGGGTGCGGACGTCGACGTACTCGGCGCCGTGGGCGGCGGACGTGGCGGCGATCACCCGGTTCATCCGGTCGATGCTGCCCTGCAGCCAGTCCGCGTCGCTGCCGAGCAGCGGGACGGCCGGCCAGCACCCGCCCGCCCTGAGGTAGTCGCCGTATCCGGTGACCAGCACCCTGGCCACCGGGGAGCGCCGGTGAACGGCGTCCAGTACGGCGGCGAGCTTCGGGCCCAGGCCGTCGATGCGGGCCGCCTCCACATCCACACCGTCCTTGAGGTACGTGTCCCGGCAGCGCCCGCCGAGCGTGCTGAGCCGGACGCAGCTGCCCGCGACGCCGACCAGACCGGCGTCGTTGCCGCCGATGGTCAGGGTGACCAGCGTGGTCCCCGCGCTCAGCGCGTCGAGCTGGGGCGGTGCGGTGCCCGCGTCCGCGCCGAGGACCGAGAGCTGCTGGGGCGCGGTCATGTCGCCGGTCACCGCGCCGCTGCAGGTGACGTCGCGGAAGACACCGGCCTTGAGCCGGGCGGCCAGGACGTGCGGGTAGTTGCGGGTCGAGCGGCCGCAGGCGAAGGGGCCCGTGCCGCGCGGTACGAAGGGGGCCGCCGCCATCGAGTCGCCCAGCGCCACATACACCTGCCGGCCGCCCGGCGGGCCCGCGCTGTC
>NZ_JAAGLN010000339.1 GCF_010548145.1 Streptomyces sp. SID10853 | reverse complement strand
GAGGTGGTCCTGCGGATCCGCGGCACGGTCGACCAGATCCGCACCCGCCTGCCGGCCTCGGTGGCGACCGTCGAGGAGCCCACGCCCGCAGACCCGTCGGGCGGCGGCGAAGATGACAGCCATGGCGCTCATCGGCGCGAGCGCGACGAGTGCGGGGACGGTGCCCGGGTGGGCACGCGCCTGTTCCGGGTCGGGGACGATATCGGCGAGGGTGCCGTCGAAGTCGAGGGCCACGACGGCTTTCCGCGGCCGGGCCAGAATGGCGGCGAGGCCGTCACGGCCCGCGGCGGTGGCGGGGGTCGGCAGGGTGTTCGGTGAGCTGCCCATGGGGGCGACCCTAGCGCCGCGGCACCAGCATGTCCGCAGCCCCTGCGGGAACTGGCCGCCACACCCCGTCAGGCGCCCGGAAGGAAGAGGCAGAACGGGTGGCCGTGCGGGTCGCGCAGGACCCGTACGCCCTTCTCGGGCTGGTGCTCCTCCAGCGTCGCGCCCAGGGCGCGGGCTCGCTCGGTCTCCGCCTCCAGGTCGTCGACCTGCAGGTCCAAGTGCCCTTGCATCTGCTGCGTTCCGGGGCGCTGGGGCCACACCGGGGGCGTGTGGTCGGTTTCCAGCTGGAAGCTGAGGGACGGACGCTCCCGTTCCGGATCCCGCAGCCGGACCCACTCCGGCCGGCGATCGACTTCCTGCCATCCCAGCAGGGCCCGGTAGAAGTCGGCCAGGGCAGGAGGATCGGGAGTACCGAGCACAAAGGCGCCGAGCGTCGTCGTCATCCCTCCAGCCTGCCCACGCCGACCGCCCCACGCATCTGCGGGGACGGGGCCCGTCAGCGGCGCCCGTCAGCACCGCCCGTCAGCTCCGCCCGTCAGCGCCGTTCGCGCCGGGCCGCACGGACCCGGCGCAGGCGGTTGACCGTCACCGGGTCGTGGGCCAGGGCGGCCTCGTCGTCCAGCAGGGCGTTGAGGAGCTGGTAGTAGCGGACCGGTGAGATGCCGAGCTGCTCTCTGATCGCCCGCTCCTTGGCGCCGGTGCCCGGCCAGGAGCGGCGCTCCAGCGCGAGCACGGCGCGGTCGCGCTCGGGGAGCGCGGGGCCGGGCTCCCCGCGGGGCTCCCGCCCGGGCTCCCCGCCGCGCGTGTCGTCACCAGTCACGCCAGTCATATGAGCCAACGTACTGGGGAGCCCGGCGGCCGGGCTACTCCGCGCTCTGCGCGGACGCCGCCTCGCTCTGGATCTGGTTCAGGACGCTCGCCGGGTTGCCGCCCGGCGCCACCGCCTTGCCGATCCCCTTCTTCATGTCGTCGCTCACCACCGACCAGGATGTCTTGCCGACCGGCGGCAGCTGCGAGTTGGGCAGCTCGTCCAGGAAGGTCTTGAGCGACTTGTGGTGCGGGTCGTCCGCCAGCGTGCCGGAGGCCGATGTGGTGGTGGGCAGCAGGTTGTACTGGCGGGTGAGGTCGAGGACGTTCTTGTCGCTGAAGACGTCGTCGAGGAACGCGCCGATCTGGGTGCGGTGGCCGTTCTGCTTGAAGCCCATGATCCAGTCGGCCACGCCCATGGTCGCCTTGGTCGGGCCGCTGATGCCCGGCATCGGGACCATGCCGACCTTGATGCCCTTCCTGGCGGCCTGCTGCACCAGCTGCGGATGGCCGTTGAGCATGCCGACCTGCCCCTTGGTGAAGGCCGCGTACGCCTGCCTGCGGTCGAACTCGGCCGGCGCGACAGGACCGGTGAGCCCGGCGCCGACCAGGTCGTTCTTCAGCCAGTTGAAGGTCTTGACGTTCTGCGCCGAGTCGATCGTGTACGTACCGACGCCGTCGGTGAGCCCGCCGTCGCCGCTGAGCAGCCACTGTGTCGCCTCGACCTGCGCCTCCTCGGTGCCGAGCGGAAGGGCGTACGGGTACTTCACGCCCTGCGCCTTGAGCGCCTCGGCGTCGGACTTGAGGTCCGCCCAGGTCTTGGGCGCCTTGAGGCCGGCGTTCGAGAACATCTTCTCGTTGTAGAAGAGCAGCCGGGTGGAGGCGACGAACGGCATCCCGTACTGCACCCGGTCCTGCTCGCCCGCGTCCGAGAGCGAGGTGAGGAAGTTGGACTGGACCCCGATGGAGAGCAGGTCGTCCGCGCTGTAGAGCTTGCCCTGGTCCGCGTAGTCGGCGTACGAGCCCAGCTGGGCTATGTCGGGCGCGTGGCCCGACTTGACCAGCTCGGCGACCTTCGCGTCGATGACCTTCCAGGAGTAGACGGAGACGTCGACCTTGATGTGCGGGTTCTTCGCCTCGAAAGCGGCGGCGAGCTTGTCCCAGTACTGCTGGTTGCTCGGGCCGTCGTTCGGGTCGTAGTTGGCGGCGACGACTTTCAGGGTGACATCACCTGATCCGCTGTCCGATCCGCAACCGGAGAGCACCGCCGTCATACCGAGCGCGGCAACCGCCGCGGAAAGCCCCAAGAAGCGCCGCTGCACAGCCCTTTTCCCACCCTCTGTTGCACTATGTTCCAGCCGGTCCCCCGTGCCGTACCGTCGCACGTGGCTGCGATTTTCCCTTACGGCCATCTGGTGGTCCACAGCAATCCGGTCTCGCTTCGGCAACACGGGCCACTGGGGTACCGGGTGGGGTACCGGCCGGGGCGCCGGGTGGCACACCGCGGCTCCGGGCCCGTTCCTTGCCCGGATCTTTGCCCGGACTTTGTATGGATGCGCAACAATCCAACAGAGTGGACTAGACCTTTTTCGGTTATCCGAGCCACACTGTCCGGGTGACTGCATTCTCCCGGGGAACCACCCCCGGTCTCCCGGCCGAAAACCATGTCATCGCCCTCGACGTGGGCGGCACCGGCATGAAAGCCGCCCTGGTCGGGGCGGACGGCACCCTGCTCCACGAGGCGCGCAGGGCCACCGGCCGGGAGCGCGGCCCCGAGGCGGTCGTCACCTCGATCCTCGACTTCGCCGCCGAGCTGCGCGCCTACGGCGAGGAGCACTTCGGCCGGACCGCGTCGGCCGCGGGAGTGGCCGTCCCCGGCATCATCGACGCCGAGAACGGCATCGCCGTCTACGCCTCCAACCTCGGCTGGCGCGACGTCCCGATGCGCGAGCTGCTCAGCGCCCGGCTGCACGGCATCCCGGTGGCGCTCGGCCACGACGTCCGCACGGGCGGGCTCGCCGAAGGCCGGATCGGGGCGGGCAAGGGCGCCGACCGCTTCCTCTTCATGCCGCTCGGCACCGGCATCGCGGGCGCCATCGGCATCGATGGCTCCATCGAGGCGGGCGCCCACGGCTACGCCGGGGAGATCGGCCACATCGTCGTACGCCCCGGCGGCGTCGACTGCGGCTGCGGGCAGCGCGGCTGTCTTGAGCGGTACGCGTCCGCCTCCGCCGTATCGCTGGCCTGGGCCGAGGCCGCGGGCGACCCGGAGGCCGACGCCGCCGACTGCGCCAAGGCCGTCGAGTCCGGCGACCCGAGAGCCGTCGCCGTCTGGCAGACCGCCGTGGACGCGCTCGCCGACGGTCTTGTCACCGCGCTCACCCTGCTCGACCCGCGCACCCTGATCATCGGTGGCGGGCTCGCCGAGGCCGGGGAAACGTTGTTCGTGCCACTCAAGGCAGCGGTGGAGGAACGTGTGACGTTCCAGAAGCTGCCCCTCATCGTCCCGGCGGCCCTCGGGGACACCGCTGGATGCCTGGGCGCAGGGCTGCTCGCCTGGGATCTTCTCTCCACGGAGGTATCCGCCTGATGGCCGGAAGCGAAGCAAGCACAGTCCTCTCCGGCGCCCGCGTGGTGCTGCCGACCGGGACCGTCGACGGCGGCCGGGTCATCGTGGAGGGCTCGCGCATCGCGGGGAGCGCTCCCGAGGACGCGCGGGTCGTCGACCTCACGGGCCACTGGGTGGTCCCCGGGTTCGTCGACATGCATGTGCACGGCGGCGGCGGGGCGTCCTTCACCTCCGGCACCCCCGAGGAGGTGCTCAAGGGCATCGACACCCACCGGCGGCACGGCACGACGACGATGGTCGCGTCGACCGTCACCGGCGAGATGGACTTCCTGGCCGGACGGGCCGCGGTCCTCTCCGAGCTGGTCGAGCAGGGCGACCTGGCCGGTATCCACTTCGAGGGTCCGTTCATCTCGCCGTGCCGCAAGGGCGCGCACAGCGCGTCGCTGCTGCGCGACCCCGACCCGTCCGACGTCCGCAAGCTGATGGACGCGGCGCGCGGTACGGCGAAGATGTTCACCCTGGCCACCGAGATGAAGGGCGGCATCGACTCCGTACGTCTGCTGGCGGAGAACGGTGTCATCGCGGCCGTCGGCCACACCGACGCCACGTACGAGCAGACCGTCGAGGCCATCGAGGCCGGCGCGAGCGTCGCCACCCACCTCTACAACGCGATGCCGCCGTTCGGCCACCGCGACCCCGGGCCCATCGCCGCACTCCTGGAGGACGAGCGGGTCACCGTCGAGCTGATCAACGACGGCACGCATCTGCACCCGGCCGCGCTGGAGCTGGCGTACCGCTCGGCGGGCCCGGCGCGCGTCGCCTTCATCACCGACGCGATGGACGCCGCCGGTTTCGGCGACGGCGTCTATCTGCTCGGCCCGCTGGAGGTCGAGGTCAAGGAGGGCGTCGCCCGGCTGGTCGAAGGCGGCTCGATCGCGGGCTCCACGCTCACCCTGGACACGGCCTTCCGGCGTGCGGTGACCGTCGACAAGCTGCCGGTGGACGACGTCGTACGGTCCATCTCGGCCAACCCGGCGCGGCTGCTCGGCCTGTACGACAGGATCGGCTCCCTGGAGCCCGGCAAGGACGCGGACCTGGTCGTCCTGGACGCCGGCTTCGCCCTGGCCGGTGTGATGCGCAAGGGTGCCTGGGTGATCGAACCGACGCGAAACTAAGCAGTTTTGAGCAGAACTGAGCAGAATTTCTGCTTTTACTGACGGAGAGCGGTGGTCCAGGGGTGGGCCTGCCGCTCTCCGTTTGGCATGATCAATCAAGTGCTGCTGACCGTCACCCTGAACACCGCCCTGGACATCACCTACCACGTCCCCGCGCTGATCCCGCACGCCAGTCACCGAGTCGAGTCGGTCACCGAGCGCGCGGGCGGCAAGGGCCTGAACGTGGCCCGGGTGCTCGCGGCACTCGGCCACGAGACCGTCGTCACCGGCTTCGCCGGCGGGACCACCGGCGGGGTGCTCCGCGAGCTGCTCGCCGGGCTGCCGCCCACCGACGCGCTCGTCCCGGTCGCCGGGACCACCCGGCGCACCATCGCCGTGGTCGACGCCTCGTCCGGCGACACCACCCAGCTCAACGAGCCGGGCCCGACCGTCTCGGCCGACGAGTGGGACACCTTCCTCACCTCGTACGGAAGACTGCTGGCCGACGCCGAAGCGGTCGCCCTCTGCGGCAGCCTGCCGCCTGGCGTCCCGGTCGGCGCCTACGCCCAGCTGGTGAAGCAGGCACGCGGCGCCGGCGTCCCGGTCCTCCTGGACACCAGCGGCGAACCACTGCGCCGGGGCATCGCGGCCCGCCCCGACCTGGTCAAGCCGAACGCCGACGAACTCGCCCAGCTGACCGGCTCCCGCGAGCCGCTGCGCGCCACCCACGACGCACGCCGCCGCG
>NZ_JAAGLN010000338.1 GCF_010548145.1 Streptomyces sp. SID10853 | reverse complement strand
CCGCACCGCCCGCGCACGCGCCCGCCCCACCGGCGCGCCGCGGCGCCTGGACCGGGTCGAGGGACCGGCTGCGCGCTGCCGTGACCACGGAGCCGGGCCGGCTGTGGATCATGGGGACGCTGGTGGCCGCGCTGGTCGTGGCCTTCGGAGCGGTGACCGCCTTCGAGATCGCCGACCGGGCGGACTCCGCCGACGACGTGGTCAACCGCAGCCAGCCGCTCAGCGCTGACGCCGCGAACATCTACCGCTCGCTGGCCGACGCGGACACCGCGGCCGCGAGCGGCTTCCTCGCGGGTTCGGTGGAGCCGGCGGACGTCCACGCACGGTACGACAGCGATATCGCGACCGCGTCCCGGCTGCTGGTGAAAGCCGCTTCGCACACCGACAGTTCGACGGAGTCGGGGCGCCAGATCGCCCAGCTGAACGAGCAACTCCCCCGCTACACAGGGCTGGTGGAGCGCGCCCGGGCCAACAACCGGCAGGGCCTGCCGCTCGGCGGTGCCTATCTGCGGTACGCCAACCAGCAGATGAGCACGGCGCTGCTGCCCGCGGCGGAGAAGCTCTACGAAGCGGAGACGGGCCGGCTGTACGACGACTACGACTCGGCGACGCTCTGGCCGTACCTCGGCACCGCCGTGGGGATCCTGGCCCTGGGCGGCCTCTGCTATGTCCAGCGGCGCAACTATCTGCGGACCAACCGGGTTTTCAACCATGGCCTGCTGGCCGCGTCGGCGGCCTCCGTCGCCGTGCTGCTGTGGCTGGTGGCCGGGCATCTGGTCGCGGCAGCCGATCTGCATACGTCGCGGACGCACGGCCAGGAGTCGCTGAAGGTGCTCAACGACGCGCGGATCAGCTCACTGAAGGCCCGCTCCAACGAGAACCTCACGCTGGTCTCGCGCGGCTCCGTGCTGACCAAGGACGGCAAGCACGACCAGTACGAGTCCGACTACGCGAAGGACATGGCAGCCCTGGTCAGCGGACTCGGCAAGGCGAAGAGCCTGGCGGCGGGCGACAGCGCGGGCAGCGGTCCGGTGGACGCCGCGCGGGCCGACGTGGCCACCTGGAAGCACCGCCATGCCGCGGCACGCCGCACCGACGACAGCGGCGACTACGAGGACGCCCTGACCCAGGTCATCGGCAGGAAGAACTCGACCGGCCAGTCCTTCGACCAGGTGGACAAGGCGCTGGACCAGGCGCTCGGCCATGAGCAGCGGGAGTTCACCCGGGCCGCGTCGGACGGCCGGGGCGCGCTGACCGGGCTCCCGGTGGGCGCGGCGGTGCTGGCCGTGCTGGGCGCGGCGGCCGCGGGACTTGGCATCAGCCGCAGGCTTTCGGAGTACAGATGACCAGGGGCCGGGTGAACGAGGGCCACGTGCGCAAGGGCCGGGTGAGCGAGGGCCAGGTACGCAAGGGCCGGGTGAGCAGGGGCCAGGTGAGGAGGGGCAGCGTGCTGAATCCGAAGGGCGGCAGGCTCCACGGCTGGGGCGGCGTGACGGCGATGGCCGCGGCGTGTGCACTGACAGCGGCCGCCACCATGATTCCACTCGCCCTGAGCGGCGGCTCCGGGGACGGTACGCCGTCGGCCGGGCAGCGGGTGGCCCAGGCAGCCCCGGCCAGGTCCACTCCGGGGAAGGCCGCCCCCGGGAAGGCCGAGAGCTGTACCGACCCGGAGGCGAGCCTCACACCGTCCGGCGCCGACGGGCCCACCATCGACCGGATCAAGAAGGCCGGCCACCTGGTCGTCGGTGTCGACCAGAACAGCTACCGCTGGGGCTACCGCGATCCGGCGAACGACAGGCTGGACGGCTTCGACATCGCTCTCGTCCGGGCCATCGCGAAGAACATCCTGGGCAGCGAGGACAAGGTCACCTACCGCGCCATCCCCACCAACCAGCGGATCGAGGCGCTGCAGGAGAACAAGGTCGACATCGTCGTGCGGACGATGACGATCAACTGCGAGCGGGTCAGGCAAGTCGCGTTCTCCACGGCGTACTTCCAGGCCGGGCAGCAGGTGCTCGCGCCCAAGGGCTCCACGATCACCGGGTACAACGACACGCTCAACGGCAAGAAGGTCTGCACGGCGACGGGCTCGACGGCGTACGACGCGCTGAAGGCCAAGTCGTACGGCGCGGTCTTCGCGGACACTCCCACCGAGCAGCGGACCGTGCCCAACCAGCTGGACTGCCTGGTCAAGCTCCAACTTGGCCTGGTCGACGCGGTGGTCACGGACAACGCCCTGGCCGCGGGCCAGGCGGCGCAGGACCCGGCGGTCGACCTCAAGGGCGGCCCGTTCACCACCGAGTACTACGGCGTGGCGACGAAGCTGGGCAACGACGATCTGGTGCGCCGGATCAATCAGGTGCTCGTCGACTACCGCAGCGGCGGCGCCGAAAGCCCCTGGATGAAGGCGTACCGGAAGTGGCTCTCGGCGGATCTGAAGGGAATAACCGGCCCCCCGGCACCGAAGTACCGGTAGAACAGCACGGCCACGGGCAGAACTTGACACTGTAGGCAGCACAGAACAGCGCGTCGCGGAACGCCGCGGGTACAGAACAGCGCGGTACAGAACGGCGCGGTACAGGACAACAACACCGCACAGACCGGTGGAGCGGAGAGGTGATCGATGGGCGTCGCGGGTTCCGTCCCCAGTCCCGGCGGGCCGGGGAGCGCCCCCGGGCCGGTGATGGACCGGGACGAGGTGGACCGTGCGCTGGCGCGGCTCGTCGCCGAGCACGAGGCCATCGAGACCTCGCTCATCGCCCTGCAGGACCACGCAGGGCGCCGGCTCCTGGAAGGCGCCGAGCTGACCGGGGTCACCAAGGACCGCTGGGCCGGCACCGAGCAGGCGATCACGGTGCTGTGGACGTACTTCGACGCGTACGCGAAGGCGCTGGAAGGGGCCCGCACGCTGCGTTCCCGGCGGCGCTGGCCGGGCCGGGAGGAACTGGCCGAGCTGACCGGCGTACTGCGCGGCCGGGCCGTCACCCTGGCGAGCACCGCAGGCCGGCTCCCGGCCTCTCTCACCGGGCCCGTGGAACTCACCGAGCAGTTCACGCTCGAAGAGCTGGTGAGCCGGATGAACGAGCTGTACGCGCAGTCGCTGGACATGATCGTCGCGGCGGACTCGGTGTGGTCCGCGCTGCCCGCCCGTATCGACCTGCTCGCGGCGGAGCTGGGCCGCACCCGTTCGCTGGCCCACTCGGTCGGCGTACGCCCCGGCGAGCACCCGGCGGGCGACGACCTGGAGTCGATCACGCAGGAGCTGGCCGCGCTGCGCGCCGGGGTGATATCCGACCCGCTGGCCTACTGGGTTGCCACCCAGGGCAGTTCGGCCCCGGGCGGCGGGCGCGCCGACACCGGCCGCTACGACCGGGCCGCGCGCGCCCTGGAGGAGATCCGCCGCGAGATCGACGCGGTGCTCACCGTCCGCCAGGACGCGGAGCAGCGCCTGCTGCGGCTGCGGGACGTGCTGACCCGCGCCGACCGCACGCTCACCGAGGCCAGATCGGCGCGCGGTGAGGTGCTGGCGAAGATCGCCGCGTCCGAGGTGCCGGCCGTGAGCGGTCCTTCGACGGTGCTCCAGGAGCAGCTGCGCACCGCCGCCGAATACCGCAGGCACGCCCAGTGGCACCGGCTCTCGCCTCTGCTGGAATCCCTCGAACAGGAAGCCGACGACGAGCTGCGGCGCGCCCGTGACTCGCTGTCCGCGGTCACCGCGCCGCTCGCCGTCCGCGCGGAGCTGCGGGGCCGGCTGGACGCTTACCGGGCGAAGGTCGCCCGGCACGGAATGGCCGAGGATCCCCTGCTGATCGAGCGGTACGACGCGGCCCGCAGAATGCTGTGGAGCGCGCCGTGCGATCTGCGCGTCGCCGAACAGGCGGTGCTCCGCTATCAGCAGGCCACGGCGGAGGTTCTGGTCCCGAGACAGCCCGGGCCCGCCGACCACAGGGGGAACGCGTGAGGGATGCGGGATGAGCGAACAGCAGGAGTGCCAGCGCCCCGGGTGCGAGGGCAGCTATGAGGACATGGGCGGCGGCGAGCTGTACTGCGACACCTGCGGTCTGGCGCCGGTGGTGTCGCCCAGCGGCCTGGTGAGTTCACCGCCGACCGGAATCGCCGGAGGGGCGCGCGGGAGCAACAGCGCGCGCTCCGGGGGCGCTTCGGTGCGCGGCGGTTCCGGGTCGTCCTCCCGGTCCTCGACATCACCGTCTTCGACGTCCCGGTCCTCGACATCGCGGTCCTCGACGTCACGGTCCTCGACATCGCGGTCCTCGACATCGCGCAGGTCCGTCTCCGGGCGGCTCTCGCGCTCGCTGTCGGGCCAGGGGTCGGCGCGTTCGGTCTCGGTGCGCAGTTCGGGGGCCTCGGCGAGTTCGTCGGGCCGTAACCGGCTGGGCGCCGGTCTGGTGTCGATCCCCGATGTGCCGCGCCCCGATCCGCAGTCCGCGGTGCTGGCCGCCCCTGAGGTACCGGAACGCAAGCGGTTCTGCTCGCGGTCCGACTGCGGCGCCCAGGTGGGCCGTTCGCGCGGTGCACGGCCCGGGCGTACGGAGGGGTTCTGCACCAAGTGCGGCCACCCCTACTCGTTCGTACCGAAGCTGGACACCGGCGATGTCGTGCACGGGCAGTACGAGGTCGTGGGCTGCCTGGCCCACGGCGGTCTCGGCTGGGTCTATCTCGCCGTCGACCGCGCCGTGTCCGACCGCTGGGTGGTGCTCAAGGGCCTGCTGGACACGGGTGACCAGGACGCGATGGCCGCCGCGATCTCGGAGCGGCGCTTCCTCGCCGAGATCGAGCACTCCAACATCGTGCGCATCTACAACTTCGTGGAACACCTCGACCAGCGCACCGGCTCCATGGACGGCTACATCGTCATGGAGTACGTCGGCGGCAAGTCGCTCAAGGAGATCGCCAACGAGCGCCGCGGCCCGTCGGGCAGGCGGGACCCACTGCCGGTCGAGCAGGCATGTGCGTACGGGATCGAGGCCCTGGAGGCACTCGGCCATCTGCACAGCCGCTCGCTGCTGTACTGCGACTTCAAGGTCGACAACGCGATACAGCAGCAGGACCAGCTGAAGCTCATCGACATGGGCGCGGTGCGGCGGATGGGCGATGACGAGTCGGCCATCTACGGCACGGTCGGCTACCAGGCGCCCGAGGTCGCCGAGGTCGGTCCGTCGGTCGCCTCCGACCTGTACACGGTGGCGCGGACCCTCGCCGTCCTGACCTTCGACTTCCAGGGCTACACGAATGTGTTCGCGGACAGCCTCCCCGACCCGGACAACATCGAGGTGTTCCGGCGGTACGAGTCGTTCTACCGGCTGCTCGTCCGGGCGACCGACCCGGACCCGGCCCGCAGGTTCGCGTCGGCCGCCGAGATGGCGGAGCAGCTCACCGGGGTACTGCGGGAGGTCGTCGCCGTCCAGACGGGCCGGCCTCGGCCGTCGCTCTCGACGCTGTTCGGGCCCGAGGTGCGGGTCACCGACACGGCTCTCTTCGCCGAGCTGACGGGGGACGCCTCGCTGCTCGGCGCACGTGAACTCCCCGCAGGCCGCCGGGGAGCGAGGGCGGTCCTCCCTGCCCAGCGCTCCCCGCGGTCCGCCGGACCAACCGCCGGGCCGCCGGC
>NZ_JAAGLN010000337.1 GCF_010548145.1 Streptomyces sp. SID10853 | reverse complement strand
CTCAGGCTGCCCCTCGGCGGCCAGCGCGATCAGCCCGGCCGCGTCCCCGGCCGCCACACCGCGCTCCGCGCAGGCGGCCAGCAGCGCCGGGATCCGGATGACGCCCTCCAGACACCCCCGGCCGCCGCAGTGACAGAGCGGCCCTTCGGGATCGCAGCTGGTGTGGCCGATCTCGCCGGCCGCGCCATGGGCGCCGTGCACCAGGTCACCGTTCACGACGAGCCCGCCGCCGACCCCGTCCGACCAGGCGAGGAAGACCGTGTTGTCACGGCCCCTGGCCGCGCCCCAGGTGACCTCTGCCAGCGCGGCGAGACGTGAGTTGTTCTCCGTGGCGACCGGAACACCGAAGTGACTGCCGAGCGCCGCGGCCACGTGCTGGGCGAACGGCGTCTTGCGGTCCGGGTCGCCGGACGCCGGGTTCTGGACGAAACCGGGCAGACCGAGCCCGATTCCCTCGACGGGCGCGAGGCTGATCCCCTCCCGGCGCACCAGTTCCTCGACGGCCGCGACCGCCTGCGCGGCCCGTTCGGCGGGGCCGCTGTCCAGGGGGAGCGGGGCGCTGTAGCGGCCGACCACCTCATGGGCGCAGTTGGCGATGATCACGTGGATCCGGTTGCGCTGGAGGTCGATGCCGATCAGCTCGGCGCCCTGGGCGTTGAGCGAGATCTCCAGGGCGGGCCTGCCGCGGCCACGGGGCAGTTCGGAGTCCGCGGCGGGCTGCTCCACGATCGCCTTGCGTGCCAGCAGGTCGGAGACGATCGCGAACAGGGTCGTACGGGAGAGCCCGATCCTCGCCTTGAGCTCGCCGCGGCTGAGGGCGCCGGAGCGGCGCAGCTCGCCGAGGACGGCGGCTTCATTGGCCCTGCGCAGACGTTGCAGGGCATCGGTCGGTTCTCCCATGACCGCATGGTCCGCCGGTCGGACTGTTTCTGTCAACGCGTCGGAAGAATTAACACGCAGTTTATTCCCGAGGGTTGACGTAAAAATCCCGGCGTCCCTACAGTTCCGGTCACTTGCCTGCCGTCAGACCTCCGATTCCCACCACGGCCCCACCGCAGACCACGCTCCGGCGCTCCACGGACCGGCACTTGGACAGACCCGCACCCCGCACACCGCACACGCGTCCCGAACGACTCCACCGGAAGGGCAGCCAGCCCATGGCTCCGCGCAACGTCCTGTTCCTGATGACCGACCAACACCGGGTCGACACCCTCGGCTGTTACGGCAACCCGCTGGTCAAGACCCCGGCCCTGGACTCCCTGGCCGCCGGCGGCACCCGGTTCGACCGCTTCTACACGCCCACCGCGATCTGCACACCGGCCCGTGCCTCCCTGGCCACCGGCCTCCACCCGTTCCGCCACGGCATGCTGAACAACCCCGAGCGCAACGGGGGCAGCAAGGACGAACTGGACGACGAGAGCCCCATGCTCTGGCGCCAGTTGATGGACCACGGCTACCAGGTCGGCCACGCGGGCAAGTGGCACATCGGCCGCGAGCGCGGCCCCGAGTTCTACGGTTTGGACGGTGAGCACCTGCCCGGTGCGCTCAACCCCGTCCACCACCCCTCGTACGAGAAGTGGCTGGAGGACAACGGCTTTCCGCCCTTCGCCGTCACCGAGCCCGTCTTCGGCCGGGCCGCCAACGGGACCGGCCGCGGCCACCTCATCGCGGGCCGCCTCCAGCAGCCGCCCGAGGCCACCATCGAGGCGTTCCTCACGGACCGGACGCTCGGACTGCTCGACCGGTACGCGGCCGACTGGAAGGCGACCGGCCGGCCGTTCATGCTCTCCTGCCACTGGTACGGCCCGCACCTGCCGTATCTGATCCCCGGCCACTACTACGACATGTACGACCCCGACGACGTCCCGCTGCCCGCCTCCATGGCGGAGACCTTCGCGGGCAAGCCCGAAGTACAGCGCCAGTACAGCGCGTACTGGTCGTCCGACGGGTTCGACGCCGCCGCCTGGCGCAAGCTCATCGCCGTCTACTGGGGCTACGTCACCATGATCGACCACCAGGTCGGCAGACTCCTGGCGGCATTGGACGAGCACGGTCTGCGCGACGGAACGGCCGTCTTCTTCACCGCCGACCACGGCGAGTTCACCGGCGCCCACCGGCTCAACGACAAGGGCCCCGCGATGTACGAGGACATCTACCGCATCCCCGCCATCGCCCGGGTGCCCGGCGCCCCCGCCCAGGTCTGCGACGCCTTCGCCAACCTCATCGACCTCAACCCGACCATCCTCGAACTGGCCGGAGCGCCCCAGCCCGGCCAGTGCGACGGACAGAGCCTGCTGCCGCTGCTGCACGGCGAACCCGCCGGGGACACCCGCGACGAGATCGTCGC
Source organism: Streptomyces sp. SID10853 (assembly GCF_010548145.1). Classification (GTDB taxonomy): domain Bacteria; phylum Actinomycetota; class Actinomycetes; order Streptomycetales; family Streptomycetaceae; genus Streptomyces. The sequence continues at coordinate 3,289 of NZ_JAAGLN010000337.1, read as the reverse complement.
CGAATTCCACGGCCACCACTTCCCGTACGCGCAGCGCATGCTGCGTGACCGGCGGTACAAGCTCGTCCACAACCCGGAGAGCGTCCACGAGCTGTACGACCTGGAGACCGACCCGCACGAACTGCACAACGTGTACGAGGCACCGTCGTACGCGGACGTCCGCCGTGACCTGACCGTCCGCCTCTACCGCGAGCTGCTGCGGCGCGGCGATCCCGCCTACAGCTGGATGAGTTACATGGCCGACATCGGCGGCGACCGCGCACCCGATGTCGACGGCGTCGCGGAGGAAGTCGCGTGAAGGAGAAACTGCTCCCCGGATCCGGTGCTCCCGGTTCCCCCGACTCTCCCGGTACTCCGCGCACCACCGGTGTCCCCGGTACTCCGGGCACCACCGGTGTCCCCGGTACTCCGGGCACCGCCGGTGTCCCCGGCGCACCGGCCACGCGTGACCCGAAAGGCGCCGCGGCTGCAGAGCGCGGGCGTGGGCCGCGGGGTGCGAGCCGGGTCACCTCCGTACTGCTCGGGACCGGCTCCGCCGCGCTGGGGCTCATCGTCTGGGTCGTCCTCGCCAACAGCGGCATCGACGGCTTTCCCGGGCCCGTCGCCGTGGCCCGGCGGGCAGGACAGCTCATCGAGGACGGGACCCTGTTCTCGGACGCCGGCGCGAGCTTGGAGCGCGTCCTCATCGGCTATGTCATCGGCGTCGTACTCGCCGTACCCGTGGGCTTCCTGATGGGCTGGTACCCCGTCGTCCGCAGACTGATCGAGCCGTGGCTGCAGTTCTTCCGGATGGTGCCGCCGCTCGCGATCATCCCGCTGGCCATCGTCCTGATGGGCATCGGCGAAACCCCGAAGATCTTTGTGATCTTCCTGGCGTCGTTCCTCTCCTGTGTCGTCTCCACCTTCCAGGGCGTCGTCGCCGTCGACGTCACCCTGGTCAACGCGGCGCGGGTACTCGGCGCCCGCGACCACCAGGTCTTCGCCGGCATCGTGGTGCCCGCGTCGGCCCCGTTCATCCTGGTCGGCATGCGGATCGGGCTCGGCGCTTCCTGGGCCACCGTGGTCGCCGCCGAACTCATCGCCGCGCAGGGCGGGCTGGGCTTCCGTATGCAGCAGGCGCAGCTCTACTACGACCTGCCCACCATCTTCGTCCAGCTCATCGCCATCGGAGCGATCGGACTCGTCATGGACCGGCTGCTGCTTCTCGCCGAGCGAAGGCTCACCCACTGGCAGGAACGGAGGTAACCATGCCCACCATCAACTTCTCCGGTGTCAGCAGGAACTTCGCGGTGAAGGACGGCGACTTCCTCGCCCTGGACCGGGTGAGCCTGGACATCGAGGACGGTGAGTTCGTCACCGTCGTCGGACCGTCCGGGTGCGGCAAGTCCACGCTGCTGAACATCGCGGCCGGACTGACCGAAGCGACCGGCGGCGACGTCACCGTCGACGGCGTGCCCGTCCGCGGTCCCGCCCCCGAACGCGGCGTCATCTTCCAGCAGTACGCGCTCTTCCCATGGATGACCGTCACGGCCAACGTCGAGTACGGCCTCAAGGTCGCAGGAGTCGGGAAGGCCGAACGGAGGCGCAGGGCCCGCGAGGTCATCGAGCTCGTCGGGCTCACCGACTTCGCCGGGGCGCTCCCCAAGACCCTCTCCGGCGGAATGAAACAGCGCTGCGCCATCGCCCGCGCCTACGCGGTCGATCCGAAAGTCCTCCTCATGGACGAGCCGTTCGGCGCCCTCGACTCGCTGACCCGGGTCCGGATGCAGGAGTCACTGCTCGACACCTGGAGCCGCGACCGGCGCACCGTCATGTTCATCACGCACGACGTCGACGAGGCCGTCTACCTGGGCAACCGCGTCGTCGTCATGGCCGCGCGCCCCGGACGGATCCAGACCGTCATCCCCGTCACGCTGCCCTACCCCCGCACGGAGGAACAGCGGCTCTCGCCCGCATTCGCCGAACTCCGTGCCCAGGTGTGGCACGCCGTGCACCATCAGCCGGCCCCACTCGAAGGACTCGCCCCGTGAAGAGAATCCGCGCCGTCGGGCGCCGCACCGCAGGCCTGTTCACCGCTCTGCTGCTCGTCGCCGCCGCGTCCGGCTGCGGCAAGGGCTCACCGGCGGCGTCGGGCCACGGAAACACCATCACCTTCGGCTACATCGCCGACTACAGCGGATCCGCCGCGCTCGCCGTCGCCAGGAAACAGGGGCTCTGGAAGAAGGCGGGCCTCACACCCCACCTGAAGGTCTTCACCAACGGCCCGCTCCAGGTACAGGCCCTCGGCTCGGGCGACTTGGACTTCGGGTACCTCGGCCCGGGAGCCCTCTGGCTGCCCGCGTCGGGCCGCGCCTCCATCATCTCGGTCAACATGCTGGGCCAAGCGGACCGGGTCATCGCCCGGCCGGGCTCCGGCATCACCGAACCGGCCGACCTCAAGGGCAGGAAAGTCGCTGTCGCCGAGGGCACATCGGGCGACATGATCCTCAACCTGGCGCTCCGCAGAGCGGGGCTGAAGCCCACCGACGTCCAGAAGGTCGTGATGGACGCCTCCACCGTCGTCACGGCCTTCTCGTCCGGCCAGGTCGACGCAGCCGCGACCTGGTACCCGCTCATCGACACGATGAAGAAGAAGGTGCTCGGCCTCAAGGAGATCAGCAGGACCCAGGACTACTACCCCGAGCTGACCTTCCCCAATGTCTTCGTCACGCAGCCCAAGCTGGCCTCGGGCAACCCGGCGCTCGTCAAGAAGGTGACCGGAGTCCTCCGGCAGGCCGACGACTGGATAGCCCGGCATCCGGCCGAGTCGGAGACGGTCGCCGCCGATTTCCTCGGGCTCCCCGCGGCGCAGCTCAAGGGCTCCACGGACCACGTGAAGATCCTCTCCTCCGCCGAGCTGACGAAGCTCAGCGGGAACGGCACGGTCGACGGCTGGTTCGACCGGCTCTCGGAGCTCTTCGTGCAGATGAAGGAACTGCCCAAGGCGGCGAAGGCCAAGGACTACTACCTCAGCGACCTGTACGCATCGGCCGGAAAGGCGGACCGCACATGAGCACCGGACGGGACCTGAGGACCGGCAAGGACATGAGCACCGGCAAGGACATGAGCACCGCACGGGACCTGCGCAGCGGACAGGAGGCACGCACCGGAAACGACCTCGGCCCCGGCAGAGCCGCGGACGGGGTACGCCGGCGCGGCTTCCTCGCGGGAGCCGCCGGGCTCGCGGGCGCCACCGTACTGGCCCCGGCCACCACACCCCCCGCGGCGGCGGCCACCGGGAAAGCCGCCG
>NZ_JAAGLN010000336.1 GCF_010548145.1 Streptomyces sp. SID10853 | reverse complement strand
GCGTCCGCCGCGGGCCTCGCGACGGCGGAGGGGCTGCGCCGCTCGGGATACGACGGCGAGCTGGTGCTCGTGGGCGAGGAGGAGCACCTTCCGTACGACCGCCCGCCGCTCTCCAAGCAGTTGCTCGCCGGTGAGTGGGGAGCCGAGCGGGTCCTGCTGCGGAGTGCGGAGGCGCTGGCCGGACTGGACATCGAGCTGCGCCCCCGCACCCGGGCCCAGGCCCTCGACCGGGCCGCCCGGGAGGTACGTACCGGCGACGGCGGCACCATCGGCTATGACGCGCTCGTCGTCGCCACCGGGGTCCGCCCCCGGGTGCTCCCGGGCACGGAAGGCGTCGCGGGTGTCCACCTCCTGCGCACCCTGGACGACGCGACCGCGCTGCGTGAGTCGCTCGCGGGCCGCCCGCATCTGGTGATCGTCGGCGGCGGGTTCATCGGCGCCGAGGCAGCGGCCGTGGCGCGCGCGGCGGGCTGCGAGGTCACGCTGGTGACCGACGGGCCGGTGCCGCTCGCCGACGCGGTCGGCCACGACATCGGGAGCATGCTGACGGACCTCCACCACGAACACGGCGTACGGACCGTGACCGGGGCGCTCGTCGAGAGCGTCACCACCGACGATGGCCGTGCCACGGGCGTACGCCTCGCCGACGGCCGCACCCTCGCGGCGGACGCGGTCCTCGTCGGCATCGGGGCGCGGCCCAACACCGAATGGCTCGCCGGCAGCGGGATCGGCCTCGGCAACGGTGTCGAGTGCGATGCCACCCTCCGTGCCGCCGAACACATCTGGGCGGCCGGGGACGTGGCGTCCTGGCCCGACCCGGTGACGGGGGAGCGGCTGCGTATCGAGCACCGCACCAACGCGTCCGAACAGGGCCTCGCGGTCGCCCGCAACATCCTCGCCGGGGACGCTGCCACCCCCTTCACCACCGTGCCGTACGTCTGGTCCGACCAGTACGACCTCAAGGTCCAGATCCACGGCAGGACCCGGGGCGCCGACCTGGTGCACATCGTCGAAGGAAGCCTGGCCGAACGGAAGTTCACCGCCCTGCTCGCCCGCGGCGGACACGTCTGCGGTGCGGTCGGGGTGAACATGATCCGTCCGCTGCGCGCCCTGCGGCCCCTGGTCGCGGCCCGTACGCCGTGGGCGGAGGCACTCGTCACACAGGCGGCCGGGGCCTGAGCCCCAGCCCCGTCGCACGACCGCAGAGCCACCGCCGGCCACCCCAGGCCGACAGTGCGACCCGCTTCCCGCTCACCGGGGAAGCGGGTCCGCCACGGTGCCGTCCCGGCCGCCGGGCCGCACGATGACCAGGGCGAGCAGCGCACCGGCGCCGCACACCGCACCGATGGCGACCCACAGCGGGTCGTACGAGCCCCACGGTTCAGTCGGCGGCGACCGCCACCCCGCGCGCCCAGCGGTAGTCGGCCTTGCCGCTCGGTGAACGCTGGATCTCCGGTGCGATCACCAGCTGCCTCGGCACCTTGTACCCGGCGATCCTGCTGCGGCAGTGTGCCTGGATGGCGTCGAGGCTCGGCTCGGCGGCCCCCGGGCGTATCTGCACCACCGCCGCCACATGGTTGCCCCAGCGGGCGTCCGGCACCCCCGCCACCAGGGCGTCGTACACATCGGGGTGGGACTTGAGCGCCTGCTCGACCTCTTCCGGATAGACCTTCTCGCCACCGGTGTTGATGCACTGCGAGCCGCGCCCGAGGACGGTGACGATGCCCTCCTCGTCGACGGTCGCCATGTCGCCGAGCAGCACCCACCGCTCGCCGTCGGTCTGGAAGAAGGTCTCGGCCGTCTTCTCCGGGTCGTTGTAGTAGCCGAGCGGGACATGTCCGCGCTGCGCGATCCGGCCCACCTCGCCGACGGCCACCTGCCGGTACGTGGCCGGATCGACCACCGCCGTACGGGAGTTCATCCGCAGCCTGAACCCCTTGTCGGGGCCCGAGTCGGGGGTCGCGGTGCCGTTGAAACCGGACTCCGAGGAGCCGAAGTTGTTCAGCAGCATCGCGTTCGGCACCAGCTCCTGGAACTGTGCCCGCACCGTCTCCGACATGATGGCGCCCGAACTGGAGACGCTGAACAGCGACGAGCAGTCGGTGCCGCTGAGCGGACCGGTGAGCGCGTCGATCAGCGGCCGCAGCATGGCGTCGCCGACCAGCGAGACACTGGTGACCTTCTCCTTCTCGATGGTACGGAGCACCTCGTCCGGCGCGAACTTCCGGTGGATCACGATCCGCTGGCCGAAGTTGAACGCGATGAAGGCGGTCAGGGTCGATGTGCCGTGCATCAGCGGGGGAGTGGGGAAGAAGGTGATGCCGTCACCGCCCGCGGCCACCCGCTCGGCCAGCTCCTCCGGTGCGCCGACCGGTTCGCCCGTCGGAGCGCCGCCGCCGAGCCCGGAGAAAAACAGGTCCTCCGCCCGCCACATCACCCCCTTGGGCATCCCGGTGGTGCCTCCGGTGTAGATGATGAACTGGTCGTCGGCGGACCGGGGCCCGAAACCGCGCTCCGGCGAACCGGCCGCCTCCGCTGCGGTGTACGCGACCGGGCGCAGGCCGGGCTCCGGCGCGCCTTCGGGGGCTTCGCCGACCCGGATCAGATGGCGCAGCTTCTCCGTCTTGGGCAGCGCGGCAGCGACCCGCTCGGTGAACTCGCCGTCGAAGACCAGCGCCGCCAGATCCGCGTCCCGGTAGAGGTAGACCAGCTCCTCTTCCACGTAGCGGTAGTTGACGTTGACGGGGACGATGCGCGCCTTGAGGCAGGCGAGCACGGTCTGCAGATACTCCACCCCGTTGTAGAGGTGCAGGCCCAGGTGCTCTCCCGGGCGGATGCCGCTGTCGATCAGATGGTGCGCGACCCGGTTGGCCGCGGTGTCCAGCGCGGCGTAGGTGAGCCTGCGTTCCGCGCCCGTACCGGGATGGTCGATGAACACGAGCGCCTCGCGGTCCGGAACCGCGTCGACGACGGACTCGAACAGGTCGGCAAGGTTGTACTCCACCACATCTCCTGACGCCGGCGTTCAGTGACCCGGCGTCATTACAGCCCCGCACGGGGAAAGTGGGAAGGCCCCTCGCGAAGAAATCTGACTGAGTGTCAGAAAACTATTGAACTGCGACCCCGCCTCCTGCAACCTGTCTACGCGCCGCTCGCCGATCCGGCTCACATCCTCAGAGGGCGCCCAGGTCTTGAGACGGGAGGACGGTCATGGGTGGTACGGAACACCTCACCGTACGGCGCGAAGGCGCCACACTGGTGCTCACTCTGAACAGGCCGGAGGCGAAGAACGCGCTCTCGCTGCCGATGCTGGTCGGGCTCTACGACGGCTGGCTGGCGGCCGACGAGGACGACGAGGTCCGCTCGGTGGTCCTCACCGGAGCGGGCGGAGCCTTCTGCGCCGGCATGGACCTCAAGGCCCTGGCAGGCGCCGGGATGGCGGGCGAGCAGTACCGCGACCGGCTCAAAGCAGATCCCGACCTGCACTGGAAGGCGATGCTGCGCCACCACCGGCCCCGCAAACCGGTGATCGCCGCGGTCGAGGGGTACTGCGTCGCCGGAGGCACCGAGATCCTCCAGGGCACCGACATCAGGGTCGGCGCGGAGAGCGCCACCTTCGGGCTCTTCGAGGTCAGGCGCGGCCTGTTCCCGATCGGCGGCTCCACGGTCCGCCTGCAACGCCAGATCCCGCGCACCCACGCACTGGAGATGCTGCTCACCGGCCGCCCGTACACCGCGGCCGAAGCGGCGGCCATCGGCCTCATCGGCCATGTGGTGCCCGACGGTACGGCGCTGGAGAAGGCCCTGGAGATCGCCGGGCGGATCAACGAGTGCGGGCCGCTGGCCGTCGAAGCCGTCAAGGCGTCGGTCTACGAGACGGCCGAACTGACCGAGACCGAGGGCCTGAAGGCCGAACTGGACCGCGGCTGGCCCGTCTTCGACACCGCCGACGCCAAGGAGGGCTCACGCGCCTTCGCCGAGAAGCGGCCGCCCGTCTACCGCAGGGCCTGACCACCGCATCCCCGCGCCGGTCCCGCCCGGCACCGGTTCCCCTTCCGACGCTCCGGCACCCGCCGGACGAGCCCCCGCCCGCAGCGGAGAATTTGGAGCCCACCCATGACAGCCGCTCCCTCACCGGAGGTGCTCCGCGCCCCCCTCGTCGTCGAATTCCCCTTCACCCGCTCCCTCGGACCCGTGCAGAGCGCCTTCCTCACCGGGCTGCGCGAGCGCACCGTACTGGGGGTGCGGACCGGCGACGGCAAGGTGCTCGTCCCACCGGTCGAGTACGACCCCGTCACCGCCGACGAGATACGCGACCTGGTCGAGGTCGCTCCCACCGGCACCGTCACCACCTGGGCCTGGAACGAGTCACCGCGCCGCGGCCAGCCACTCGCGACCCCCTTCGCCTGGGTCCTGGTGAAACTCGACGGCGCCGACACCGCCCTGCTGCACGCACTCGACGCCCCAGGACCCGACAGCGTCCACTCGGGGCAGCGCGTACGGATCCGCTGGGCCGCCGAACGCGTGGGCGCCATCACGGACATCGCCTGCTTCGAGCCCTGCGGAAGCGGGAGCGAGGCCGCCGGGAGCGCCGGCCCGCCCGCACACAGCGGACTGTTCGACGACGCCGTCACCGGCATCGTCGCCCCCGCCCGCCTCGACTACGTCTACAGCCCCGGCCGCGCACAGAGCGACTACATCAACGCGCTCGCCGACCGTAGGACCGTCGGAGAGCGCTGCCCCTCCTGCGCCAAGGTCTACGTACCGCCGCGCGGCGCCTGCCCCACCTGCGGGGTGGCGACGACCGACCGGGTCGAGGTCGGCCCGGCCGGCACCCTCACCACGTACTGCATCGTCAACATCAAGGCCCGCGGCCTCGACATCGAAGTGCCCTACGTCTACGGGCACATCGCGCTGGACGGCGCCGGCCTGGCCCTGCACGGACGGATCGGCGGCATCCCGTACGACCAGGTGCGGATGGGGCTGCGCGTCGAGCCGGTGTGGACCGAAGGCGCCCGCTTCCCCGACCACTACCGGCCCACCGGTGAGCCGGACGCCGACTACGACACGTACAAGGAGCTGATCTGATGCGGGACGTGGCGATCGTCGCCTTCGCGCAGAGCGACCACCGGCGGCGCACCGACGAGTGCTCCGAGGTCGAGATGGTGATGCCGGTCCTGCACAGCGTGCTCGCGCAGACCGGGCTGAAGACCAGCGACATCGGCTTCACCTGCTCCGGGTCGAGCGACTACCTCGCGGGCCGGGCCTTCTCCTTCACGATGACCCTCGACGGGGTCGGGGCCTGGCCCCCGATCTCCGAGTCCCACGTGGAGATGGACGGAGCCTGGGCGCTGTACGAGGCGTGGGTGAAGCTCCTGACCGGCGAGGCGGACACCGCACTCGTCTACTCCTACGGCAAGTCGTCGCCCGGCTCCGTCAGGGACGTGCTGACCCGCCAGCTCGACCCCTACTACGTGGCCCCGCTCTGGCCCGACTCCGTGGCACTCGCCGCGCTCCAGGCGCAGGCGCTGATCGACACGGGCGAGACCGACGAGCCCGCACTCGCCGGGGTCGCGGCCCGCAGCCGCGGGGACGCGGCAGGCAACCCGCACGCCCAACTGCCCGGCGCCAGGCCGCAGGGCGACTACCTGGTGCGGCCGCTG
>NZ_JAAGLN010000335.1 GCF_010548145.1 Streptomyces sp. SID10853 | reverse complement strand
CGGCCACACGCCGCCCCCGTCCGCACCGGCCCCTTCGGGCAGCGCGACCGCGCCGGCCGGCCCCGAGCAGTCCGCACCCGCAGAGAGCACACCGTAAGCAAAATGAGAACCGTCCGAACTGCGGAGGCCGCCCGTGCCAAGCGGTCGCTCCGGCTCCGGCCGCCCATGCGGTATCTCCTGCCGCTGCTCCTGCTCCTGGCGCTCTTCGGCGTGCTGGTGATGCGCGGCTACGTCCACAGCGAGATCGTGGCCGACCACCGGGTCCGGCCGCCGGCCCCCACCGGCGACGTCCCCGGCCACATCCTCGACGGGGGCCCTGTCATCGACGCCCGGGGCAAGGGCGAGCCCACCAGCCTGCGCATCCCCGACCACCGGATCGTCCTGACCTTCGACGACGGACCCGATCCGGAGTGGACCCCGAAGGTCCTCGACGAGCTGAAGAAGTACCACGCGCACGCCGTCTTCTTCGTCACCGGCACCATGGCCTCCCGCTATCCGGCCCTGGTCAGGCGCATGGTCGACGAGGGCCACGAGGTCGGCGTGCACACCTTCAACCACCCCGACCTCTCGTACCAGTCGAAGAGCCGTATCGACCGGGAGCTCTCCCAGACCCAGCTGGCCCTCGCGGGCGCCGCCGGAATCCGCTCCTCGCTGTTCCGGCCGCCCTACTCGTCGTTCGCCGACGCGCTGGACGACAAGAACTGGCCCGTCGTGAAGTACATCGGCGGCCGCGGCTACATCACCGTCCTCGACTCCATCGACAGCGAGGACTGGCAGCGGCCCGGCGTCCCCACGATCCTGCGCAACGCGACCCCCGAGGGCGGCCGGGGCGCGGTCGTCCTCATGCACGACTCGGGCGGCGACCGCGCCCAGACCGTCGCCGCGCTCGGCCGCTATCTGCCCGAACTCCAGCACGAGGGCTACGAGTTCGCCAGCCTCACCGACGCACTGGGCGCGCCGTCCGCACAGACCCCGGTCAGCGGGGCCGAGCTGTGGCGCGGCAAGGCGTTCGTCTTCGCCGTCGGGCTCTCCGACGACATCTCCGGCATCCTGATCGGCTGCCTCGCCGTCGTCGGTGTGCTGGTGTTCGCCCGCTTCGGGCTGATGCTGGTGCTCTCCTTCCGGCACGCCCGCAAGGTCCGCGCACCGGGCTTCCGCTGGGGGCCGCCGGTCACCGAACCCGTATCGGTGCTGGTCCCCGCGTACAACGAGAGCGCCTGCATCGTCAGTACGGTCCTCTCACTCGCCGGGAGCGACCACCCCGTCGAGGTCGTCGTCATCGACGACGGCTCGACCGACGGGACGGCCGATCTCGTGGAAGCGCTGCGGCTGCCCGACGTCCGGGTGGTGCGCCAGCGCAACGCGGGCAAGGCCGCCGCGCTCAACAACGGCATCGCACACGCCGGGCACGGCCTCATCGTGATGATGGACGGCGACACCGTCTTCGAAGCGGCCACCGTGCGCGAACTGGTGCAGCCCTTCGGCGACCCTGCGGTCGGCGCGGTCGCCGGGAACGCCAAGGTCGGCAACAGGGACAGTCTCATCGGCGCCTGGCAGCACATCGAGTACGTGATGGGCTTCAACCTGGACCGCCGGATGTACGACGTGCTGGGCTGCATGCCCACCATCCCGGGAGCCGTCGGCGCCTTCCGCAGGTCCGCACTCGACCGTGTCGGCGGGCTGAGCGAGGACACCCTCGCCGAGGACACCGACCTCACGATGGCGCTGCACCGCGACGGCCGGCGCGTGGTCTACGCGGAGAACGCCCGCGCCTGGACCGAGGCCCCTTCGAGCGTCCAGCAGCTCTGGTCGCAGCGCTACCGCTGGTCGTACGGCACGATGCAGGCGATCTGGAAACACCGCCGGGCCCTGGTCGAGAGGGGGCCATCCGGGCGGTTCGGCCGGGTCGGGCTGCCGCTGGTCGCGCTCTTCATGGTGCTGGCGCCGCTGCTGGCCCCGCTCATCGACGTCTTCCTGCTGTACGGGCTGATCTTCGGCCCCACGGAGAAGACCGCGCTGGCCTGGCTGGCCGTGCTCTCCGTCCAGGCGGTGTGCGCCGGGTACGCGTTCCGGCTCGACCGCGAACGGATGCGCCACCTGGTCTCGTTGCCGCTCCAGCAGATCCTGTACCGGCAGCTGATGTACGTCGTGCTGCTCCAGTCGTGGATCACTGCTCTCACCGGTGGGCGGCTGCGCTGGCAGAAGCTGCGCCGTACCGGAGAGGTCGCCGCCCCGGGCGCACTGCCCGCACCGCGCCCGGCCGCCGCGAGCAGCGGTGTCACGGGTGGTGCCGGTGGTGGTGAGGGCAGGGGTGACGGCGGCGGTGACGGCCGTGGTGCGGGCGGCGCTGCTGGCAGCAGCCGTACGAGCAGTGGTGCGGGCAGCCGTACCGGCGAGGACCGGAGCCCCGTCGCATGACCGCCACCACACCGGTGCCCGGGCCGGCTGTTCCCGGCCCCGGAGCCGCGGCCCCGGAAGCCGCACCCGGAACGGGCCCCGGCACCAGCCCCGGTGCTGGCCGCGGCACCGGCCCCGGCCTCAGCCCCAGCCTCGGTACTGGTCCCGGTACCGGCCCCGGCCGTGATCGCTATCTCGATCTGCTGCGGACCGCCGCCCTCGTCCGCGTCGTCCTCTACCACCTGTTCGGCTGGGCCTGGCTGTCGGTCGTCTTCCCCTCCATGGGCGTCATGTTCGCGCTCGCGGGGTCCCTGATGGCCCGTTCCCTGAGCCGCCCCGCCCTGGAGGTGATCCGGGGCAGGCTCCGCCGGCTGCTGCCGCCGATGTGGGCGTTCGGCGCGCTGATGCTGGGGATGATGGCGTACGCCGGGTGGCGGCCCTCCGTCACGAAAGTGCTGCTCTACCTCGTACCGGTCGGCGCCCCGCCCTACCCCGACGCACTCGGCTCCGCCTCCGGCCTGCTGGACCAGGACTGGCCCGACCAGGCGGTGGGCCCGCTCTGGTATCTGCGCGCCTACCTCTGGTTCGTGCTGCTGTCGCCCCTGCTGCTGAGAGCCTTCCGCAGGCTGCCCTGGCCGACGCTGCTCGCCCCGCTCGCGCTGACCGCGGTCATCGGCACGGGTGTGGTGACCGTGCCCGGCGAACCGGGCCTCGCCCTCACCGACTTCGCGGTCTACGGCTCCTGCTGGATCCTGGGCTTCGCCCACCAGGACGGGCTGCTCAAGAAGGTGCCGCGCTACTTCCTGGTGTCCTGTGCCGTCCCCGTCATGGTCTTCGGTCTCTGGTGGGCGCACGGCCATCTCGGGCCCGACGGCTGGGACCTCAACGACATCCCGCTCGCCCAGGCCACCTGGTCGTTCGGCGCCTGCGCGCTGCTCCTCGCGTACGCCCCGTCCTGGCACCGGCTGCCGCCCGGGCCGGCCCGGTTCGACCGGCTCATCACGCTCACCAACAACCGCGCCGTCACCATCTACCTCTGGCACAACGCCCTCATCATGGCCACCGTGCCGCTCATCGACCAGCTGTACAACGTGCCGTTCGCCGGGGACCGGTTCGGCTCCGCGCTGACCGCCACATACAGCGTGTGGATGTGCGTCGTGGTCTGGCCGCTGATCGCGCTGACCGTGCCGGCGGTCGGCTGGATCGAGGACCTGGCCGCCCGGCGCCGGCCCCGGCTCTGGCCGGACGGCCGGGCCGGCCGTCCGGCTGGACGGTTGCGCCGTACGGGACGTAGAACGGTGGTTCGACGGCGGCGCGGTGGTCGCCCGGAGGGGGAGCGGAACACGTGAGCAGGATGCAGACGCGCCGTATGTTCAGGCATATGGCGACCGGGGAGCCCGTCGAACTCACGAGCCCGATGTCGTCGGTGAGGAAACTGGCCCGGCTCGCCTTCATCGCGGAGCAGTTCGGCTACCGCTACCTGGACGCCCGGCAGACCGGCGGCCGCAACAGCGTGCTCAAGATGCAGCTCGTCCCGGACCTCGATCCGCAGGTCCAGCAGCGCGCCGCGTGGAACCGCGCGAACTATCCGCAGGCCGCGGAGGGCGGGCCGCTCCCGCCCTTCAGGACGGACGCCGTGGAGCTGCTCAAGGCCCGGCTGAAGTTCGACCTGACCGGCAAGAACGCCGAACAGCGCATGCTGTACGGGGCGTTGGGGACAACCGTCGGCGCCGTGATCCTCGGCTACCGGATCGGCGGGGACGCCCTCTCGTATCTCATCGCGGCGATCATCTGGGCGGCGCTGATGGTGATCTTCGTGATCGGCTTCTTCGTCAACCGCAGCCGCCACGCGAAGTTCGCCGCGCTGTTGCAGTCGCAGGGCTTCGTAGCGCTGACGGACGAGTCGGGCCGGGTGCGCTATCTGCCCCCGGGCAGCCAACTCCCCTACCAGGGCGGCCCGATGGGGGCCGGGCCGTACGGAGTACCCGCGCAGGGCCCGTACGGGGCCTCGGGTCCGGTGCCGTACGGTGCGCAGCCGCCCGGCCCGTACGCCGGAAACGGCCAGGCCCCCGGCCCGTACGGCGCCCAGCCGCAGCCCCAGCCGTACGCGCAGCCTCAGGCATACGAGCAGCCTCAGCCGTACGCGCAGCCTCAGGCGTACGCGCAGCCGCAGCAGCACCAGCAGCCGTATGCCCCGCAGGCCCAGCAGCCGCAGCCGCAGCAGCACCAGCAGCCGCATGCCCAGCCGCCGCAGGGTGACCCCCGGTCGTTCGGGCCGCCCCCGGCGTACGGCGGGCCGCCGCAGCGCTGACGGCAGGAGCCGCGCCCGCCGTCCTGCCCGGGGCTGTCGCCGCCCCGCCGCCCGCTTCTGTGCCGTTTGTTCTGCCGTGACCTGGCCGGTTACCGTCGCCGTACGCGCTCCCGGGAGGCTCACGCACCATGCACGACACCGCACCGCCCCAGCAGGGCCCGCTCGCCGGGTTCACCGTCGGCGTCACCGCCGCCCGGCGCGCGGAGGAACTCATCGGGCTGCTCCAGCGGCGGGGTGCCGTCGTCCAGCACGCGCCCGCCCTGCGCATCGTGCCGCTCGCGGACGACAGTGAACTCCGTAGCGCCACCGACGCGTTGATCGCGAACGCCCCGGACACCGTCATCGCGACCACCGCGGTCGGTTTCCGCGGCTGGACCGAGGCCGCTGACGGCTGGGGCCTCGGCGACGCCCTCGCCGAGCGGCTGCGCGGGGCGGAGATCCTCGCGCGCGGACCCAAGGTCAAGGGTGCGATCCGGGCGGCCGGACTGCACGAGGAGTGGTCGCCGGCCTCCGAGTCGATGGCCGAGGTGCTCGACCGGCTGCTCGCACAGGGCGTCGCGGGCCGCCGGGTCGCGGTTCAGCTCCACGGCGAGCCGCTGACGGAATTCGTGGCGGCGCTGCGGGACGCGGGCGCGGACGTGGTCGGCGTACCGGTGTACCGGTGGCTGCCGCCCGAGGACATCGGCCCGCTCGACTGGCTGCTCGACGCGACACTCGCCGGATCGGTCGACGCCCTGGCCTTCACCAGCGCGCCCGCCGCCGCCTCACTGCTGGCCCGCGCGGAGGAGCGCGGGCTGCGGCCCGGTCTGGTCGCCGCGTTCCGGCACGGCGTGGCGGCGGTCTGCGTGGGGCCGGTCACGGCGCTGCCCCTCCAGGCGCAGGGCATCGCCACCCTTCAGCCGGAGCGCTTCAGGCTCGGGCCGCTCGTGCAGGTCATCTGCCAGGAACTTCCCGCCCGCGCGGTGGAGTTGACCGTCGCGGGCCACCGGGTGCAGATCCGGGGCCTGGCCGT
>NZ_JAAGLN010000334.1 GCF_010548145.1 Streptomyces sp. SID10853 | reverse complement strand
CCGCACCGGCCGCCGCGCCCGCGGCCCCCGCTCCGGCGGCGGGCCCGCCGCCGTTGCCCACGCAGGAGCAGTGGTTCATCGGGGTCAACGGCGCCCAGCAGGGGCCGTACGACGGCTCCGCGCTGAATGGCCTGGTCGGCGCGGGCACGCTGACGCGCGAGACGCTCGTCTGGAAGGACGGAATGGCGGGCTGGCTCGCCGCCGACCAGGTGCCCGGGATCAGCGGACTCTTCGGGTCCGTTCCGCCGCCGCTCCCGCCGCAGGGCTGAGGCCGGGCGACGATGACGACCGACGATCAGTACACCGGCGGCCCCACAGGACCCGGCGCCGACCAGGGCGCCGCGGCCGCAGCTCCCGCATCCGCTTCCCTCTCCTACCCGTGCCAGGCGTGCGGCGCCACCGTGGAGTTCGCGCCGGGCTCGGGCGCGCTGCGCTGCCCGTACTGCGGCCAGGAGCAGGCGGTCGCCGAGGTGCCCCGCCAGGTGCGCGAGCACAGCTGGGACGAGCTGGCCTCGCTGCCCGCCAAGCCGCGGGGCACCGCGCCCGCCGGTGTGCGGACCTATGTCTGCCCCGGCTGCGCCGCGCACACCGAGACCGACGACCTCTCCGCCCGCTGCCAGTTCTGTGCGACCGCGCTGATCGCGGAGCCGGACGCCACCGAGCGGGTGGCACCTGAGGCGGTCGTCCCCTTCGGTCTGGACCGCAACAACGCCCGTGAGGCGCTGCGCAAGTGGACGTCGTCCCGCTGGTTCGCCCCCTCCAGCCTCAAGAAGGTCAGCGAGGCGGAGACGTTCAAGGGCAGCTATCTGCCGCACTGGACGTATGACGCGGGGACGGTCTCCCACTACCGCGGGCAGCGCGGTCAGTACTACTACGTGACCGAGACGTACACCACGGAGGAGAACGGCCAGACCGTCACCAAGACCCGCCAGGTGCGCCGCACCCGCTGGTTCCCGGCCTCCGGGACGGTCAGCCGTGACTTCGACGATGTGCTGGTCGCGGGGACCAGCCATGTGGCCGAGAAGCAGCTGGACAAGCTGACGCCCTGGCCGCTGGAGCAGGCCAAGCCCTTCCAGCCGGAGTACCTGGCCGGTTTCCAGACCGTGCGGTACGACGTGGAGCCCGAGGACGGGCTGGTGACGGCCAAGGAGCGGATGGCCGACGTCATCACCCGCGACTGCAAGTCCGACATCGGCGGGGACGAGCAGCGGGTGCACTCGGTGGACACCCAGTACTCCGGGCTCACCTTCAAGCTGATGCTGCTGCCCGTGTGGTTCCTGACGTATCTCTACGCGGGCAGGAGCTGGCAGGTCATGGTCAACGCACGGACCGCCGAGGTCATCGGCGAACGCCCGTACAGCAAGGGCAAGATCGCCGCCGCGGTGGTGGCGGCGCTGATCGTCATCGCGGCGATCGTCCTGCTGGTGGTCAGAAAGTAGAGTCCTGCCCGATCGGAACGGAAAGCCCTAGCATGCGGAGCGTGACCGATGACGCTCCGCTGCTCGACGATCTGATGCCCTGGTCGGTGGAGTCCCCCCGGCTGGGGCGCGACTGGGTGGTGGCGCCCGACGCGCGTTCGCTCAAGGCGCGCTGGGACGCCCTGCTCCGGGCCGACGGGCCCGGCCGTGAGCGGCTTTTCCGTCCCACCAGGGCGAGGACACCGGAGAGTTCCGTACCGGCGCTGCCGGGACAGCCCAGCGGGACGGGCCGCTTCAGCCGTGAGTCGGGCCCGTGTCCCGCCCCGGTACGGCTCGGGTGCGGCCCGTTCGACGAACAGTGGCTGATCCCGGACCACCGGCTGCTGGACGCCGCCCGCCCGGAGCTGTGGCGGGTCGCCGACGAGCGACAGCTGTTCGCCGTCGGACAGGCGGGCGCCGCGGACGACTCGGGTCCCGCGCTGCTGGTCTCCGCCGTCCTCCCGGACGGCCGCTCCCCCGCGGGCCGTGCCGGCCGGGTCAGACCGCTGTACCGCAGGCCCGGTGGCGCCGAGCCGAACATCGCGCCGGGGCTGCCCGAGCTGCTCACCGCCCGGTACGGGCAGGAGGCCACCGCCGAACAGATACTCGCCTGGGCGGTGGCCGCGTCCGGCCCCGCGCCCGGCGGATGCGCCGTACCGCTGACCGCCGACCCCGGGCTGTGGTCGTCCGGGGCCGAGCTGGGGCGGGAGCTGCTGCGGATCCAGCTGCGCGGGGCGCGCGGCGGTGACCGGCCCCGGCTGCCCGGCGGCCGCCGCCCCTATGTGCGGGCCGCTGTCCCGCCCCGGCCGGAGACGCTCACGTACGACCCCGATGAGGAGGCCCTGCTGCTCGGCACCGGGCGTATCGCACCGGTGCCCGCCGGGGCGTGGGACTTCACGGTGGGCGGTGTCCGGGTGCTCGACCTCTGGTTCGGGCGCAGGACCGCTCCGGCGGAGCCCGGCACATTGGAGGCGCTGCGGCCGGCCGGCTGGCTTCCGGAGTGGAACTCCGAACTGCTCGAACTGATCACCGTGCTGGCTCTGCTGGCCGGACTGCGGCCCGCCCTGCGGGAGTTGCACCGGAAACTGGCGGCGGGCCCACGTATCGGGCGGGCCGAACTGGAAGCGGCGGGTGTCCTGCCGGTATCTGCGGCGGCCCGCCGCCCCGCTTCGGTGCTCGACCACCACGAGGAGGGGCCTGAGGGCCAGTTCGCTCTGGTGTGAGCGGGCGAGGGCTGTACGGGGTCAGCGGCCGCCGCGGAGCGCGCTCGCGCCAAGTGGAATGCCTCGTACTGGAATGCCCCGTACTGGAATGCCCCGTACTGGAATGCCTCGAACTGAAATGGCTCGTACTGAAGTGACTCGTCACGAGAGGCGGCGGGGCCGGGTCGCCCGGAGCCGGCGAACACACCGACGCGCCACCGTGCGCCCCGGGAATGACGGGCGGGACGTGAGCAGCGCCGCACCGGGACGGTGTGGTCGCCCGATCGTGGATCGGTTGTCTCGGTAGTTCCGGTTCGGAAGCTTCAGCCGCGGCTGCCGAAAAGCGAGCGGCGCAGCCGTCGCAGCGGGGCGAAGAGCTTCACCCGCGCGCCCCTGCCCGTCCTGGAGTGTGCGACGTCGCGCGAGGTGAGCTCACGCATCAGGGACGTCGCCTCTGCCGACTCGCGCTGCGGGACCACAGGGCCGCCGAGCACCGAGAGATGGCGGTCGAGGCGCGAACTGGTCGCACCGCTTCCGCACGTGATCGCAGGCACTCGTGGCCTGCTGCGCACTGTTATCTGTTCCATGTCACTCCCCACCCGTACGAGGGCACCCGGCCCGGGGCACAGTAACCCTATCGCCCCCGGGAGGCACCCGTGTATCCCGGGCGCCGGATTCACCTCTGCCATACGGAGGTTGACGGTAACTCTCCGAATATATCTGGTTCCAGGGAGAGTTGGCCGGTTCGGTTCCGCCCCGACAGGGCCGGAACCGAACCGGACGGAGTCCCTGGTACAGGGCCTCCTCCCCCCGGTGACGGGTGTCAGTCCTGTGCGGTGAGCACGGGCAGATAGCCGCCGGACTGGCCGGCTGCCGTGGGGTGGTAGGACTCGGTCAGATCGAGGATGTTCACGCTGTGCAACCAGCTGTCGGACGAGCAGATCTCGTGTCCGGAGAAGGCGGAGGTGACATCGCCGAAGGCGAAGCCGTGGTCGGCGGCGCGCTTGGCGGTCACCGCGTTGAGATGGTCGGACGCCGAGTTGATCGCGGCACGCTCGGTCTCGCTCAGTCCGGCGATGCAGCTGCCGTTGAGCTGGTAGAAGCGCGGATAGCCGAGCACGACCACGTGCGCGGACGGGGACTTGGCGGTGATCGCCGAGTAGACCTTGTCCAGCAGGCCGGGCAGCGTCGAGTCGATATAGGTGTTGGCTGTCGCGAGGGCCGCGAGACAGGTCGCCTCGGACTTCAGCACACAGGTGGTCATGGTGTCGGCGAAGCCGGCGTCGTTGCCCCCGATGGTGAGGGAGACCAGGCCGGTCGAGGAGCTCAGCGCGGAGAGCTGGCTGGAGAGAACGTCACCCGTACGAGCGCCGGAGCAGGCGACGAAGGCGAACGACGAGGGCGAGTGGGCGGCCGCCCACAGTTTCGGGTACGCGAGGCTGCTGCGTTTGCAGTCCCCGCTGGAGCTGTCGTAACTGCCGGACCCGACACCGGCCGAGTACGAGTCACCGAGGGCCACATAGCCGGTGGATGCGGCCGGTTGGGCGGCCTGAGCCGCGCCCGCCCCGGTGAGGGCGAGTCCGACGGCGAGCAGAACAGAGGATGAGAAAGTCGCAAATCTGGACAATTTCATGGAACCTCCTTGAGCGGGATTTCCGCCACGTCTGTCGTACCAGCTCACGGCCACATTCTGGAAGTGTGCATGCCAAGTATTCGGTGCATCGACGGCCTCCGGTCATCTGACGGCCAGTGAAGCCCGGCGCCCGGCCGTACGGGGTGCGAACAGCCCTGATTCACCCCATCGGTGACAAGGCGTCAGTCGGCCGGACGGGCGTACGCCGGTCCCATCCGGGGAGAAGAGGTGACAGATCCGGGGAGAACGCGTGACAGAAAGGGCGTGCGCGGGCCGCCCCCGTGCCGGATCATGGGCGCATGTCCGCAAACCCTGAGGCAGCCCTGCCGATCCGGCTCAACGTCGACGACAGCGATTCGCCGTCCGATGTCGTGGACGCCCTGTTCCTCGGCCGATTCGCCACGGGCGAGCAGCCGTACTCGCACAGTTCGTCGATCGACCGCGTCAAGAAGGGGCTCACGCTGCTGCCCCCCGGTGCGACCGTGCTGCGGGCGGCCCGGGACGACGACCGCAGCGCGACGCTCGCCGAGGGCGAGGGATGGACGCTGCTCGTCTCGCGCTGGAACCGCGGCGCCGATGTCACGGTCACCGCGGTCAGCGAGGAGCTGGCGGCGGAGGTGCTCAAGCAGTCGACGGACGACGCGCAGGACGAGCCCGAACCGCAGCCCGAGAACGTCGCCATGGGGTTCTGGTACGTCTCCCCGCGCCGCGGTCCGCACCGCACCACCCGGCAGATCGCGGCCGGCACCTGGGAAGAGGTGCGGGCCAACTACACGGCGCCGGTGGCCGATGCGCTGGACGGCCTGATGAAGGTGACCCCGGACGACATCTCGGGCCGGCTGCTCCTGCTGCACGGCCCTCCGGGCACCGGGAAGACATCGGCGCTGCGCACCCTGGCCAGGTCCTGGCGCGACTGGTGCCAGGTGGACTGCGTACTCGACCCGGAGCGGCTGTTCAACGACGTCGGCTATCTGATGGACATCGCGATCGGCGAGGACGACGGTTCGGCGAAGGGCCGCTGGCGGCTGCTGCTGCTGGAGGACTGCGACGAGCTGATCCGCGGCGAGGCCAAGCACACCGCGGGACAGGCACTGTCGCGGCTGCTGAACCTCACGGACGGGCTGCTGGGCCAGGGCCGCAATGTCCTGGTGGGCGTCACCACCAATGAGGACCTGGAGCGGCTGCACCCCGCCGTGGTGCGCCCGGGCCGCTGCCTGGCCCGGATCGAGGTCGGCCCGCTGACCCGCGCCGAATCGTCGGCGTGGCTGGGCAGCGACGAGGGCATCGGCCGGGACGGCACGACGCTCGCGGAGCTGTACGCGCTCCGGCGGGGCGCGGGACCGGCGTCCGTCCCGGCACAGGAACGGGGCGTGGACGCGGGCCTGTACCTGTAGGGGCGGCAGCGCCAAGGACAGGGGCGGTGCCCGCGG
>NZ_JAAGLN010000333.1 GCF_010548145.1 Streptomyces sp. SID10853 | reverse complement strand
GGGGCGGCGGCATCTGCGGCGGCTGGGCGGGCGGCGGCGGAGCGCCGAAGCCACCCGGCGGCGGGTCCTGCGGGGCGCCGAAACCGCCCTGCGGCGGCTGCTGGTCGGGGGGCGGCTGAGTCATCAGCACATACCTCTTTACGCGGGGTCCACTGCCCGACCGGCCTCCCCCGCAATTCCGGTGGCGACAACCACCGGAAAGGAGCGAATCGGGTGTGGACCCCACACATCAACGTCAGTCGAGCGGGAGTTCTTTCTATCACCCGGGGAACGCACGGAGCGGGCCCGGTCCGCCCCTGTGCCCAAGGGAGAACCGGGCCGTGATGCCCTCGTTACGCGCGTCTCGCGGTACGGCCGGGACAGCCCTCAGGCGTCCTCGGCGAGCTCCAGCCAGCGCATCTCCAACTCTTCGCGCTGACCGGCCAGTTCCCGCAGCTCGGCGTCCAGTTCGGCCACTTTCCCGAAGTCTGTGGCGTTTTCGGTGATCTGGGCGTGCAGCTTGGTCTCACGGTCGGAGAACTTGTCCAGCTGCCGCTCGATCTTCTGGAGTTCCTTCTTCGCGGCGCGGCCGTCCTTTGCGGACACCGTGCCGGGGACCTCCTTGGCCACGGACTGCACGGCGGCCGGGGTCTGCGCGTCGATCACCTTGCGGCGGCGCTCCAGATACTCGTCGACTCCGCGCGGCAGCATCCGCAGGCTCGCGTCGCCGAGCAGCGCGAAGACGCGGTCCGTGGTGCGCTCGATGAAGAACCGGTCGTGCGAGATCACGATCATCGACCCGGGCCAGCCGTCGAGGAGGTCCTCCAGCTGGGTCAGGGTCTCGATGTCCAGGTCGTTCGTCGGTTCGTCGAGGAACAGGACGTTGGGCTCGTCCATCAGCAGCCGCAGGATCTGCAGGCGGCGCCGCTCACCACCGGAGAGATCGCCGACCGGTGTCCACTGCTTCTCCTTGGAGAAACCGAACTGCTCGCAGAGCTGGCCCGCGGTCATCTCGCGGCCCTTGCCGAGGTCGACCCGGTCCCGTACCTGCTGCACCGCTTCGAGTACCCGCAGAGTCGGCTTGAGTTCGGCGACCTCCTGCGAGAGGTAGGCGAGCTTGACGGTCCTGCCGACGACGACCTTGCCCGCGGCGGGCTGGGTGTCGCCCTGCGTACGGGCCGCCTCGGCCAGCGCCCGCAGGAGCGAGGTCTTGCCCGCGCCGTTCACCCCGACCAGACCGATCCGGTCGCCGGGGCCGAGCTGCCAGGTCAGGTGCTGGAGCAGCAGCTTGTCCCCGGCGCGTACGGTGACGTCCTCCAGCTCGAAGACCGTCTTGCCGAGCCGGGCGTTGGCGAACTTCATCAGCTCGGAGGTGTCCCGCGGCGGCGGCACGTCCGCGATCAGTTCGTTGGCGGCCTCGATGCGGTAGCGGGGCTTCGACGTACGGGCGGGGGCGCCGCGCCGCAGCCAGGCCAGCTCCTTGCGCATCAGGTTCTGCCGCTTGGACTCCTCGGTGGCCGCGATGCGTTCACGCTCGGCGCGCGCGAAGACGTAGTCGCTGTAGCCGCCCTCGTACTCGTGGACGGCGCCGCGCTGGACGTCCCACATGCGGGTGCACACCTGGTCCAGGAACCAGCGGTCGTGGGTGACGACGACGAGCGCGGAGCGGCGGGCGCGCAGGTGGCCGGCGAGCCAGGAGATGCCCTCGACGTCGAGGTGGTTGGTGGGCTCGTCGAGCACGATCAGGTCCTGCTCGGCGATGAGCAGCTTCGCCAGGGCGATCCGGCGGCGCTCACCGCCGGAGAGCGGGGCGATGACGGTGTCCAGGCCATCGGAGAATCCGGGCAGGTCGAGCCCGCCGAAGAGCCCGGTCAGCACATCCCTGATCTTGGCGTTGCCCGCCCACTCGTGGTCGGCGAGGTCGCCGATGACCTCGTGCCTGACGGTGGCCTGCGGGTCGAGGGAGTCGTGCTGGGTGAGGACGCCGCTGCGCAGGCCGCCGTTGTGGGTGACCCGCCCGGTGTCGGGCTCCTCAAGACGGGCGAGCATCCGGATGAGGGTCGTCTTGCCGTCGCCGTTGCGGCCGACGACGCCGATACGGTCGCCCTCGGAGACGCCGAGCGATACACCGTCCAGCAGGGCACGGGTGCCGTAGACCTTGCTGACGGCCTCGACATTGACGAGGTTGACGGCCATTGACGCTCCTGGGACGGGGGTGATCGATCTCCAGCGTACTGGCCCCGGCCGACAGCTCCTGCGGCCACTGCCCCCGAGCAGCGCCCCGCGGCCGGCCCCGCACTCAGCCCCGCAGCACCGTCGCCCCCGCCACCCCGGACACCGCGACCCGGGCGGACCGGCAGGTGCCCGATTCCAGCAGCTCCGCCGCGATCCGCTCCGCCGTGTCCGCGTCCTTCGCCAGGAACGCCGTCGTCGGGCCCGATCCGGAGACCAGTGCGGCCAGGGCGCCGGCCGTCGTGCCTGCCGTGAGCGTGTCCGCCAGGGACGGGCGCAGGGAGAGCGCCGCCGGCTGGAGGTCGTTGACCAGGGCGCCCGCAAGGGCCACCGTGTCGCCGGTGCGCAGCGCCTCGGTCAGCGCCGGTGACGCCTGCGGCGGGCCGGCGTCGGGGGTGAGCCGGTCGAACTCGCGGAAGACCGTCGGGGTGGAGAGCCCCCCGTCGGCCATCGCGAACACCCAGTGGAAAGCGCCGCCCACTTCCAGCGGTGTCAGCCGCTCGCCCCTGCCGGTGCCGAGCGCCGCCCCGCCGACCAGGCTGAACGGCACATCGCTGCCCAACTCGGCGCAGAGGGCGAGGAGTTCGTCGCGCGTCGCACCCGTGGACCAGAGCGTGTCACAGGCCAGCAGGGCGCCGGCGCCGTCCGCGCTGCCGCCCGCCATGCCGCCCGCGACGGGGATGTCCTTGTCGATGTGGATGTGCACGCCGGGCTCGATACCGCGCCGGGCGGCGAGCAGTTCGGCCGCCCGCGCCGCCAGGTTCGTACGGTCCAGCGGGACCAGGTCCGCGCCGGGGCCGGTGCAGGTGATGCGCAGGGTGTCCGCGGGGGTGACGGTGACCTCGTCGTACAGCGAGACCGCGAGGAAGACATTGGCCAGGTCGTGGAAGCCGTCGGGGCGGGCGCCGCCCACCGCGAGCTGGACGTTGACCTTGGCGGGGACGCGGACGGTCACGCCCGCCCCGGCCGTCTTCCCGGTACCGGCGTGCGCCGTCATGCCTTGCCCTCCGCGATCCGTGCGAACTCCTCCACCGTCAGCGACTCCCCGCGCGCCTGCGGCGAGACTCCGGCGGCGACCAGGGCGGCCTCGGCCGCCGGCGCCGACCCCGCCCAGCCCGCGAGCGCGGCCCTGAGGGTCTTGCGGCGCTGCGCGAACGCCGCGTCGACGACCGCGAAGACCTCTTCCTTGGTGGCTGTGGTCGCGACCGGTTCGGTGCGCCGGACCATCGACACCAGGCCCGAGTCGACGTTCGGCGCGGGCCAGAACACATTGCGGCCGATGGAGCCGGCCCGTTTGACGTGGGCGTACCAGTTGGCCTTGACCGACGGCACCCCGTACACCTTGCTGCCCGGCTCGGCCGCGAGCCGGTCGGCGACCTCCGCCTGGACCATCACCAGCGTCCGCTCGATCGAGGGGAACCTGGCCAGCATCGTGAGCAGGACCGGGACCGCCACGTTGTACGGGAGGTTCGCGACCAGTGCCGTGGGCGGCGGGCCGGGGAGTTCGGTGACCTGCATCGCGTCGGAGTGGACGAGCGTGAAGCGGTCGGCGCGGGCGGGCAGCCTGGCCTCGACCGTCGCGGGCAGCGCACCCGCCAGCACATCGTCGATCTCGACGGCGACCAGCCGGTCGGCCGCTTCGAGGAGCGCCAGGGTCAGTGAGCCGAGGCCGGGGCCGACCTCCACGACCACATCGTCCCGGGTCACCTCGGCGGTCCTGACGATCCTGCGCACCGTGTTGGCGTCGATGACGAAGTTCTGGCCGCGCTGCTTGGTCGGGCGTACGCCGAGCGCGGCGGCCAGCTCCCGGATGTCGGCGGGGCCCAGCAGGGCGTCGGAGACCTCGGATCCCTGCGGGGATGTCCGGGGTGATGCCTGGGGGGACTCGGGGGATGACTCGGGTTCAGTGCTGCTCACCCGTCAAGCCTACGGCCGCGCGGACGGCGCCCGGTGCGCGCCGGGCTCGCACCGCCCGCACCGCCCGCACACTGCACCGGCCTTACGCCGGCTCGCACCCCGCCCGCCCGGGCGCCGTGTCACACCGGGGCGGGAGCCGTGTCACACCGGGGGGCGGGCGCCGTGTGACACCGGGGCGGGAGCCGTGTCACACCGGGGCGCCGTGTGACACCGGGGCGGGACGGGGCGGGCGCCGTGTCACACGGTGGCGCCGTCCAGGCCGAACGCCCGGACCGTGTTGGCCATGAGCGCGGCGGCCAGTTCGTCCTCGCCGGTGTTCCGTACGGCCGCCATCGCCCGGACCGTCACCGGAATGAGATACGGCGCATTCGGCCTTCCCCGATAGGGGGCGGGGGTAAGAAAAGGCGCGTCGGTTTCAACAAGGACGAGTTCCAGCGGGGCCACGGCGAGTGCGTCACGCAGCGGCTGGGCGTTCTTGAACGTCATGTTGCCCGCGAAGGACATGAAATAGCCCCGGGCCGCGCAGAGTTCGGCCATTTCGGCGTCACCGGAATAGCAGTGGAATACCGTGCGGTCCGGCGCCCCCTCCTCCTCAAGAATGCGGAGTACATCGGCATGGGCCTCACGGTCGTGAATAACCAGTGCCTTGCCGTGCCTTTTCGCCATCTCGATGTGCGCCCGGAACGAGCGTTCCTGCGCTGCCAGGCCCTCGGGCCCGGTCCTGAAGTGGTCGAGCCCGGTCTCGCCGACGGCCCGCACCTGCGGCAGCCCGGCCAGCCGGTCGATCTCGCCGAGCGCCTCGTCCAGCGCGCCGTCCCCGCCCGAGGGGCGGGCCCCCTGCCGCGACCAGCCTTCTTCGTCGCCGAGCACGATGCGGGGCGCTTCGTTCGGGTGCAGGGCGACCGCCGCGTGCACGCTGTCGTACGCGGCGGCCGTCTCGGCCGCCCAGCGGGAGCCCTTCAGATCGCACCCCACCTGGATCACCGTGGTCACACCGACGGACGAGGCCCTGGCCAGGGCCTCGTCCACGGTGCTGTCCTGCATGTCCAGATGGGTGTGCGAGTCGGCCACCGGCACAGCGAGCGGTGCGGGCAGCGGCGGCGCGGTGTCCTTGCTCATGGCGTCCGATCCTACGGGCCGCCGTGCGAAGGCCGATCCTCGGTGGGCGCGGTGCTCTAACCGCGGTGCTGGAAGGGGTGCAGCAGGTCCCGGAGCTGCCAGTGGTGGCGCTCGGCGGGTGCGGGGGTCGCCCCGCCCACGGCCGCGGCCCCTGCCGCGGGCCGGGCGTCGGCTCCCCGGGGTCCGGCGTCCCGGTGCTCGGTGTCACCGACTGTCCCCACTGCCCCGAGCGGGCCGGCGGGGGCGGTGAGGGTATCGGGGTAATGGAGCAGATTCTGCACCGATGAAACCCCGTCGCCTCGCGGCCGGGCGACGCCGGCGCGGAGATCTCCGCCGGGCGGGGAGGCCGCTTCGCCTTGGCAGGGGCGAAGTGCGAGCACCGACTCCCGGCCCGCTACGGCCCCGCGCCGGAGGTTCCCGTCGAGCTGCGCGGCAGCGGCAGCTGCTCGCGCCAGGTCAACAACTTCGCGGCCGCCGACACCTTCGCCTGCGACCGGCTGATCGCCGTCGAGGTGC
>NZ_JAAGLN010000332.1 GCF_010548145.1 Streptomyces sp. SID10853 | reverse complement strand
CGCCTCGGCCCTGCGGGCCTCTATGCCGCGTTCGTTGTCCTCGCGCAGCGCACCGGCGGCCTCCTCGGCCTGGGTGCGGGTCTCCTCGGCCTGCTCCTCGGCCTCGGTGGCCAGCCGCTCCGCCTCGGCGCGAGTGCGCTCCAGCGTCTCCTCGGCCTGGGTGCGCAGCGTCGTGGCGCGCTCGACGGCCTCGGCGCGCACCCGCTCGGACTCGGCGGTGGCGCCCGAACGCACCTCGTCCGCGTCGGCCTTGGCCTTGGCCAGCAGCTCCTCGGCGGTCCGCGCCGCCTCCTCGATCTGCTGTACGGCCTCCCGGCGCGCCTCACCGCGGATCCGCTCGCCCTCGGCCACCGCTTCGGCCCGCAGCTGCTCGGCCTCGCCGCGGAGCCTGCGTGCCTCCTCCTGCAGCTCGACCGTCTTGGCCCGGTACTCCTTGGTGTCGTCCTTGGCCGCGCCCTTGAGCTGCTCGGCGGACTCGGCGGCCTCGTCGCTGAGCCGTGCGGCCTCCGCCTCGGCCTCGTGCCGGATCCGCTCGGCCTCGTCGGCCGCCGCCCTGGTGGTCGACTTGGCGTCGTCGGACGCCTTCGTCAGGATTTCCTCGGCGGTCCTGGCGGCCTTGGCCAGCTGGGCGGCGGTGTCCTCGGCCGCCGCCGTACGGGCCTTGTCGCTCGCCTCGGCGACCATTCGCTCCGCGGTGCCGCGGGCGTCATCGAGAGCCTGCTTGGCCTCCGCCTTGAGGGCTTCGGCGTCCTTGGTCGCCTCGCCCACGAGCCGGGCGATCTCGGCCTTCGCCGTGCGGGTGCGCTGCTCGTTGACCGAATCGGCCGTGGTGAGCTGCTTGGCCGCGGTGTCCTTCGCCTCGGTGAGGACCTTCTCGGCCTCCGCCCGCGCCTCGCGCAGTGCGCGCTCGGCCTCCTGCACCCGCTGCTCGGCGTCCCGGCTGAGCTCGGCGGCCTCCTGGCGTGCCTGGTCGGACTCGGCCGTCGTGGACGTACGCAGCTGCTCGGCGTGGGTGGTGGCCTCCTGCGCCTGGGTGGAAGCGGCCGTCAGCAGCCGCTCCGCCTCGGCGCGGGCCCTGCGCAGGATGCTGTCGGCCTCGCTGCGGGCCGAATCGGCCTCGGAGCTGAGGCGCTGGCGGGCCTCGCCGACCAGCCGCTCCGCCTCGGCGCGGGCCGCGGACAGGGACTGCTCGGCCTCGGTCCGCGACTCGTCCATGAGCCTGCGGGCCTGGGCCTCGGTCCGGGCCCGCAGCTGCTCGGCCCAGGCCACGTTCTCGTTGACGTGCGACTCGACGGTCTGCCGGCGCTCGGCCAGCTCCTGGTCCAGGCGCTGGCGCCGGGTGACCGCCTCGCTGTGCAGCTCGGCCTGGAGCCTTGCCTGGTGCTCGGCGTGCTCCTGGAGGATGCGCTGCGTCTGGGCGCGCGCCTCGCGCAGCTCGCGCTCGGCGTCGGTGCGCAACTGGTCGGCCTGCACCTGTGCGTTGCGCAGCAGTTGCTCGGCCTGGTAGCCGATGTCCGCCTGGTCGTAGGCAGGACGGGACGCCAGATTGCGGCGCGCCTCATGGAGCTTGGCACGCAAGACCTCGACCTGGTAACCGAGGTCCTCGGCGTGCTGGACGGCCTTCTCCCGATCGGTCTTCAGCCGGTCCATCTCGGCCTCGAACCGCGAAAGATGGTCGTCTTCAGCCCGGTGGCTCTCCTGGCGTTCGTAGCCCCGCACTGCGCGGTCCCATCCGTCCCCTGGTCGCAACACACTCTTCCCGTACGAGCGCCGCCGTCTCGGCGATGACGGGCCCCCGGGGGAATGGTGTCAGATCAACGACGAGGCATGGGTCACAGGCCCCGATCCGGCCCCGGACCGGAGCCGCCCACTCTACCGGCCCGGGTATCCGGAGGTCAGTGCTCCTTACGCGCCAGTGGGTCCGCATCGTGCGGTGCGGTGTGCGGTGCGGCGGCCGTGACCAGTTCCGTCAGCACCCCGTGGCAGTCCTTGGGGTGCAGGAAGGTGATGCGGGAGCCCATGGACCCGGTGCGCGGCTCGTCGTACAGCACACGGACCCCCTTGTCCCGAATATCCTGGGAGTCGCCGTCCACGTCCGCGGTGCCGAAGGCGATGTGGTGCACGCCCTCGCCGTTCTTCGCCAGCCACTTGCCCACCGCGGAGTCCTCGCGGACCGGTTCGAGCAGCTGGAGATAGGAGGCGCCGCCGTCGGACGTCTCATTGATCTTGAGCATGGCCTCCCGGACGCCCTGCTCCTCGTTGACCTCCGTGTGGAACACCTCGAAGCCGTATGTCGCCCGGTAGAACTCGACAGTTGCGTCGAGGTCGAAGCAGGCGATCCCGATGTGGTCGATTCGCGTCAGCATTCCCCCAGTGCAGCGCGCCGACACATGGTTACGCAACGTGCGCGCGATCACATGGGCAGGGCGATGACGAGCGGGAGACCGCTCAGTACATTCGAGTAAACCCTCGTTCACTCTCTTCCAAGGGGCCGCGCCTCATGTCTGGAACGAACAGCAGTACCTCCGTGATCGTCGCCGGAGCCAGGACCCCGATGGGCCGGCTCCTCGGCTCGCTCAAGTCCTTCTCCGGCGCAGACCTCGGCGCCTTCGCGATCAGGGCCGCGATGGAGCGCGCCGGTATCGGCGGAGACCAGGTGCAGTACGTGATCATGGGCCAGGTGCTCCAGGCCGGGGCAGGGCAGATCCCGGCACGCCAGGCCGCCGTCAAGGCGGGCATCCCCATGAACGTCCCGGCGCTGACCGTCAACAAGGTCTGCCTCTCCGGGCTCGACGCCATCGCACTCGCCGACCAGCTGATCCGCGCCGGTGAGTTCGACGTGGTGGTGGCCGGCGGCCAGGAGTCCATGACCAACGCGCCCCATCTGCTGCCGAAGTCCCGTGAGGGCTACAAGTACGGCGCGGTCGAGATGCTCGACTCGATGGCGTACGACGGCCTCACCGACTCCTTCGAGTCCATCCCGATGGGTGAGTCCACCGAGAAGCACAACACCCGTCTCGGTATCGACCGCGCCCCGCAGGACGCCTTCGCGGCCTCCTCCCACCAGCGGGCCGCCGCAGCACAGAAGAACGGCCTGTTCGAGGCCGAGATCACGCCCGTCGAGATCCCGCAGCGCAAGGGCGACCCGGTCCTCTTCTCGCAGGACGAGGGCATCAGGGCCGAGACCACGGCGGAGTCCCTGGGCAAGCTGCGCCCGGCCTTCGCCAAGGACGGCACGATCACCGCGGGCACCTCCTCGCAGATCTCCGACGGCGCGGCCGCGGTCGTCGTGATGAGCAAGGCCAAGGCGCAGGAGCTGGGCCTCGACTGGATCGCCGAGATCGGCGCGCACGGCAATGTGGCCGGGCCCGACAACTCCCTCCAGTCCCAGCCGTCCAACGCCATCCGGCACGCCCTGGGCAAGGAGGGCATCGGTGTCGACGACCTCGACCTCATCGAGATCAACGAGGCGTTCGCGGCCGTCGCCGTCCAGTCAATGAAGGACCTCGGCGTCTCGCCGGAAAAGGTGAACGTGAACGGCGGCGCCATCGCCCTCGGGCACCCCATCGGGATGTCCGGCGCCCGGGTGGTCCTGCACCTCGCGCTGGAGCTGAAGCGGCGCGGCGGCGGGGTCGGCGCGGCCGCCCTGTGCGGCGGGGGCGGGCAGGGCGACGCCCTGATCGTGCGCGTACCCAAGTAGGAGCGGTCCGGGGCGGCGGGCACCCGGATACGGAATCGGACTGAGCGGAGCTGTGAACGTGGACATGGACGTCCCCACCCTGGTCGAACAGGCCCGTGAGGGCAGGCCCAGGGCCGTCGCCCGGCTGATCTCCCTGGTGGAGGGGGCGTCTCCGCAGCTGCGCGAGGTGATGGCGCGGCTGGCTCCGCTGACGGGCGGCGCGTACGTCGTCGGGCTGACCGGTTCGCCGGGTGTCGGCAAGTCGACTTCCACGTCGGCGCTGGTCTCGGCGTACCGGCGGGCGGGCAAACGGGTCGGCGTGCTCGCGGTCGACCCGTCGTCGCCCTTCTCCGGCGGTGCGCTGCTCGGCGACCGGGTCCGGATGTCCGAGCACGCGTCGGACCCGGGCGTCTACATCCGCTCGATGGCGACCCGCGGCCATCTGGGCGGCCTCGCCTGGGCCGCCCCGCAGGCGATCCGGGTGCTGGACGCCGCCGGGTGCGATGTGGTGCTGGTGGAGACGGTCGGCGTCGGCCAGTCCGAGGTGGAGATCGCCTCGCAGGCCGACACGTCGGTGGTGCTGCTCGCACCCGGGATGGGCGACGGGATCCAGGCCGCCAAGGCCGGAATCCTGGAGATCGGCGATGTGTACGTCGTCAACAAGGCGGACCGGGACGGCGCCGACGCGACCGCCCGCGAGCTCAACCACATGCTGGGCCTGGGCGAGGCGCGAGGCGCCGGCGACTGGCGCCCGCCGATCGTGAAGACCGTAGCGGCACGCGGTGAGGGCACCGACGAGGTCGTCGAGGCGCTGGAGAAACACCGGGCCTGGATGGAGGAGCACGGTGTCCTCGCCGAGCGCCGCAGGGCCCGGGCGGCACACGAGGTGGAGACGATCGCGGTGACGGCCCTGCGCGAACGCATCGGCGACCTGCGCGGCCACCACCGCCTCGACGCCCTGGCCGAACGGATCGTCACGGGCGGCCTGGACCCGTACGCGGCGGCGGACGCACTGGTGGCGGCGGTGACGGAGGGGGCGGCGGACTCTTCGGGCTGAGGGCGCGAGGGGGCTGCGGACTCTTCGGGCTGCGGCCCTTCGGGCTGGGGGTGCTGGGTGGTGGCGGTCTCCTCGGGCTGGGGGCGCGAGGGGTGCTGGACTCTTCGGGCTGGGGGCGCGAGGGGTGCTCGACTCTTCGGGCTGGGGGCGCGAGGGGTGCTGGACTCTTCGGGCTGGGGGCGCGAGGGGTGCTCGACTCTTCGGGCTGGGGGCGCGAGGGGTGCTCGACTCTTCGGGCCCGCTGAGCCGCCAGGCCAGGTGGCGCCGACGGGTGCGGGGCGGTGGCGTCCGGGGCGGGTGGTGTGCGCGGCCGGACGGCTCTCTGTGCGCCGGCGCCCCTGCTACCGTGACCGCATGTTCCTCCCCCGTGCGTAGGACCCGGCCGACCACCCGGTGTCCTGTCCGTGCCGCTTCCGAGGAACCCCCATGCCGTCCTACGCCGCTGTCCTGCGGCTCCCCTATGCCCGCCGCACCTTCGGTGCCGCCCTGATCGGCCGTCTCTCCTACGGGATGGTCTCCCTCTCCCTCGTACTCGCCGTCAAGGACGCATCGGGCTCCTTCGCCGTCGCGGGTACCGCCATGGCGCTCTTCGGGGCGACCAGCGTCTGCCTCTCGCCCGCCCGGGCCGCCCTCGTCGACCGCTACGGTCCCCGCCGCGCGCTCGCGCCGATGGCCGGCTGCTACGCGGTGCTGCTTCTCGCGCTCGCCGTCGTCACGCGGTACCCCGGTACGCCTGGTCCGCTGACCGCCGCACTGGCCGCGGCCGCCGGTGCGGGGACGCCTCCGCTCGGGCCCACGATGCGGACCCTGTGGCGGCGGCTCGTCCCCGGCGGTGAGCTGCTGCGGTGCGCGTTCAGCCTGGACGGGGTGGCGGAGGAACTGCTGTACGTCGCCGGGCCGTTGCTCGTCGGCGCCCTCGTGGCCTGCGCCTCCCCGTCGGCCGGGGTCGCCGTCAGTGCCCTCCTGGTGCTGGCGGGGACGCTGGCCCTGGTGACGTCACCGGTCGCGGGCGCGTCCTGGGGGAGCGCGGGCGCCCCGGCCACGGAACT
>NZ_JAAGLN010000331.1 GCF_010548145.1 Streptomyces sp. SID10853 | reverse complement strand
GCCGACGGCACCGCCGGTGGATCCCCGGGTCGCCGTCGCGGCCCCGGCGGCGCCCCCCGCAGCACCGCCCGCACCGCCCGCCGGCGACGGCGGACGGATCAATCTGGACAAGGGCCGGGTCAGCCTCCGGAAGAACCAGACGGTGTCCCTGGTCAAGGGCGGCAAACCGCTGCTGTCCAAGGTCAAGATGGGCCTCGGCTGGGAGCCGGCCTTCCGCGGCAAGGACATCGACCTCGACGCATCGGTCATCGCCTTCGGCCCGCAGCGCAACCACATCGACAGCTGCTACTTCGGCAAGCTCTCGATCCTCGACGGCGCGGTCAAGCACTCGGGCGACAACCTCACGGGCGAGGGCGCGGGGGACGACGAGGTGATCGTGGTCGACCTCGGCAGGATCCCCGCGGAGGCCACCGCCCTGTTCTTCACGGTCAACTCCTTCACCGGCCAGAAGTTCACCGAGGTGGCCAAGGCGTACTGCCGGCTGATCGACGCGGAGAGCGGCGAGGAGCTGGTCAGGTTCGATCTGACCGGGGCCGAACCGCAGACCGGGGTGCTGATGGCCAAGCTGATCAAGCAGTTCTCGGGCGAGTGGGAGATGACGGGGGTGGGCGACTTCGTGAAGTCCCGTACGGTCCGGGGCATGGTCAAGCCCGCCGCGCAGGCACTCTAGGCACTCCGGAGGCTGTCCGGTGGAGTCCGCTCCGGGGCGGTCTCCACCGGGCCCCGGGCAGCTCCGCCGGAGGGCGCGTCACTGGCGGTAGCCCGCCAGGAAGCGTCCGATGCGGCTGATCGCCGCGTCCAGGTCGTCGGCGTGCGGCAGCGTCAGGATCCGGAAGTGGTCGGGGCGCGGCCAGTTGAAGCCGGTGCCCTGCACCACCTGGATCTTCTCGCGGAGCAGCAGGTCGAGGACGAACTTCTCGTCGTCGTGGATCCGGTGGACCTTCGGGTCGAGCCGGGGGAACGCGTAGAGCGCGCCCTTCGGCTTCACACAGGAGACGCCCGGGATCTCGTTGAGCTTCTCCCACGCCCGGTCGCGCTGCTCGTGCAGACGGCCGCCCGGCGCCGTGAGATCCCTGATGGACTGGCGGCCGCCCAGCGCGGCCTGAATGGCGTACTGGGCGGGGGCGTTGGCGCACAGCCGCATGGAGGCGAGCATCATCAGCCCCTCCAGATAGCTCTTCGCGTGCTGTTTGGGCCCGGTGACGACCAGCCAGCCGGACCGGAAGCCCGCGACGCGGTACGACTTGGACAGACCGCTGAAGGTGAGGACGACCAGGTCGGGTGCGAGGGCCGCCGCCGTGTGGTGGACGGCGTCGTCGTAGACGATCTGGTCGTAGATCTCGTCGGCGAAGACCATCAGCCCGTGGCGGCGGGCGAGATCGAGGATGCCCTCGACGATCTCACGCGGATAGACAGCGCCGGTGGGGTTGTTGGGGTTGATGATCACCACGGCCTTGGTGCGGTCGGTGATCTTCGATGCCATGTCGTCGAGGTCCGGGTACCACTCCGCCGACTCGTCGCACAGATAGTGCACCGCCCGCCCGCCGGCCAGTGTGGTGACGGCCGTCCAGAGCGGGAAGTCGGGCGCCGGGACGAGGATTTCGTCCCCGTCCTCCAGAAGGGCCTGGACCGCCATCGAGATGAGCTCGGAGACACCGTTGCCGAGGAAGACGTCGTCGACGGTGACATCGGGCAGCCCGAGCGCCTGGTAGCGCTGGGCCACGGCGCGC
The DNA here is from genome assembly GCF_010548145.1 of Streptomyces sp. SID10853. GTDB lineage: Bacteria > Actinomycetota > Actinomycetes > Streptomycetales > Streptomycetaceae > Streptomyces. The sequence goes on along the minus strand of NZ_JAAGLN010000331.1, from coordinate 4,111 downwards.
CGTGCCGAGAGGATGCCGCGCGAGTCCGTGTAGCCGTGCGCCTGGGGCAGCATCCTGATCATGTCCTGGACGATCTCCTCCGGCGCCTCGAAACCGAAGAGCGCCGGGTTGCCGGTGTTCAGGCGCAGCACGCTGTGCCCGGCCTCCTCCAGTGCGTTGGCATGGTCGATCACCGGGCCCCGGATCTCGTAGCAGACCTCACTCAATTTGTTCGACTGGCGGAACTCCATGCCGTGGCCCTCCCAGGTCTCACTTGCTTCACTTGGTTTTACCAAGCTCCAGCTTGGAAAGTCCAACTTTCTGTCTAGACTGCGGTGCATGCCACGCCGAAGTTACGACCAGTACTGCGCCGCCGCCCGCGCGCTCGACGCCGTCGGGGACCGCTGGACCCTGCTGATCGTCCGCGAACTCCTGGCGGGCCCCCGCCGCTACACCGACCTCCACGCCGACCTGCCGGGCGTCAGCACCGACGTACTCGCCTCCCGGCTGAAGGACATGGAGCGCGAGGGGATCGCGACCCGGCGCAGGCTGCCGCCGCCCGCGCCCGCCTCCGTGTACGAGCTGACCCCGCGGGGCACCGCCCTGCTGCCCGTCCTCACCGCGCTGGCCGACTGGGGCACCCCCGCGATGGGCGAGCGGCGGCCGACGGACGCCCTGCGCGCGCACTGGTTCGCCGTTCCGCTGGCCCGGCACCTGGCGGGGCTCGGCCCCCGGGTGGTCGAGGTCCGGATGGACGAGGGGGTCTTCCACGTCCGCACGGACGGCGGCGAGCCGCTCTACGGCGACGGACCGGCCGAGCACCCCGACGCCCGGCTGACCCTGGACGCCGACACCTGTGTCGCGATCGGCGGCGGCCTCTCGCTCGACCACGCGGTCCGGGAGGGCCGCGCCAGGCTCGAAACCGTGTCGCACGGCACGCCGCAGGAGGCACCGGCCGGGGCCGGCGCGCAGGGCCAGGAGTGAGCCAGGTCGCACCCGCACGGGGCAACCCCGGCGGCCCGAACTCCGTCTCCATAAAGGCCCGTTAAGGCCGCCGGCCGCCCCGGACCCGGGCACAAGTGACGGACAACACGCCCTTATCCGGAACACGTGACCGATACCACGCGCAGATGAGGGTTAACTGTCAGTGGCAGGCCGTAGCCTTGTTCGTATGTCCACCACCCCTTCCGCCTCTCAGGCCAACGACGCCATCCGAAGGCTCGTCGACGCCCAGACGACGGACGGCGAATGGCCATCGGAGGACTACGAGGTGCTGCTGCTCGAATGGGCGGCCGCGATACAGGGCGGGATCGAGCCCGCGGCTTAGGGCCCGCCCGGCCACGGTGACATCACGGCCAGAACCGGCCGTCCTGCGCCTCAGTCCAGGCCGGGGAGCGGATCCTGGTCCACCCCGTGCCGACGGGTCCGGATATCGGGTCCCGCCGGGTGCAGTTTCGCGTCGCAGGCCGGGCCCAGCCCGGTGCGCCGTGAGGCCAGACCCGTCAGCGGCCTGCCGCACATCGCGCACAGCACCGTCCAGTCACGCACCCCGTCGCGCTCATCCGATCCGGCCCCGTCCGCCGTCCCCGGCTCCCGCCCGGCCCCGGTCACGACTCCCGGCATGACCCCGGGCAGCTCCTCGGGCTTCCCGCCCAGCGGACCGCCCCGGCTCACAGGGACATCGCCCGCCGGTCGTCGCCGCAGATCCCCTCGATCATCAGCACGAGACAGCGGCGCACATCGGGCGGCCCGTCCGCGCCCAGCTCGGCCGCCATGGCCACCGCGTGCGTCAGCCGCAGCATCTCCGTGGTCTCCAGATCGGCGCGCGCCGCACCCGCCTGCCGCGCGGCCGTGAGCAGCTCGCCCGCCGCGTCCGTGAGCCGGCCGCCGCAGCCCGAGATCACCGGGGTGCTGCCGTCTGCCATCGCGGCGCCGAGCAGCGCCCTGAGTCCGCGCAGACGGATCAGCTGCTCCGCGAGCTCCTGCAGCCAGTCGGCCAGCGCCTGGCCCGGCGGCCGCCCCGACGCACCGAACTCGACCGCCTGGTCGGCCAGTTCGTCAATACGGTCGGCATAGACCTCGCCGAGGAGGTCCTGCCGCGTGGGGAAGTGGCGGTAGAGCGTGCCCGAGCCGACGCCCGCGCGCTTCGCGATGTCGTCCAGGGAAGCGTCCACCCCGTGCTCGGTGAAAGCCAGGGCGGCCTCCTTCAGGAGGCGTTCGTAATTGCGGCGCGCATCGGCCCGCATCGGCTTCGGCATCAGCTGCTCCTCGCGGACCGGGGACGTCTCCGTATCGTAGAGGCAGCAACCGGGGACAGCCCCCGCTCAGCCTTTCCCGGGACCGTACGCAACGGTGACCCGGCATCCCACCGGGTCACCTCACGCAGCCCTCGTGGCCAGGGGCCGACGGCCGGTCGCCGGCCGGCCTCTCCGGCCTGTTCTCCTTGTCCTCGCCGGACTCAGAGCTTGGTCAGCTTGGCGTAAGGGCTGAGGATCCTCCCCTGACGCCCGGAGAAATCGATGAGCACAGCGTCATTGTCGCCCTCGATTCCGATGACTCTTCCGAGCCCGAACTGATCATGCGAAACACGGTCGCCCACATCGAAGATCTCGATGGGTGCGGCCGCTTGGGCCGGGCGGTTGAAGGGACTGGAGGGCAGGTGGCGCCGGGATCCGGCTGACTTAGTCATTGCGTTCAGTATGCGCCCGCGAGACCTCCTCACGCCATGTCTGTCCCGCCGCACGGCTCCGGAGCGGGGATTCCCCGTGCGGATTTTCCCTGCGATGATCAGGGGATGGAATTCCCGGCAACCGACCGTCGTGTGCTCATCACCGGTGCCTCCCGCGGCCTGGGCCGCGCCGCCGCGCACGCATTCGCCGCCAACGGAGACCGGGTGGCGGTGCACTACGGCACCCGGGAGGACGACGCCAGGCACACACGTGCGGCGCTGCCCGGTTCCGGCCACGTCCTGGTCGGCGGGGACCTCTCGGACCCGGCGGTGGCGGCCGAAGTCGCCGGGCGCGCGGCCGACGGGCTCGGCGGCATCGACGTACTGGTGAACAACGCCGCCGTGAACGTCCGCCACCCGCTGCCCGGGACGCCGTACGAGGAGTGGGTGGCCGTCTGGCAGCAGCACGTCAGCGTCAATCTGCTCGCCACCGCGCATCTCAGCCATCTCGCCGGGCGCCGCATGATCGACGCGGGGAACGGCGGCCGGATCGTGAACATCGGCTCGCGCGGCGCGTTCCGCGGGGAGCCCGACCATCCGGCCTACGGCGCGACCAAGGCGGCCGTGCACGCGCTCGGCCAGTCGCTGGCCGTCTCCCTCGCGCCGTACGGGATCGGGGTGGCATCGGTCGCCCCCGGCTTCTTCGGTACGGAGCGGGTGGCGGACCGGCTGAGCGGCGCCGAGGGCGAGGCCATCCGGGCGCAGTCGCCGTTCGGCCGGGTGGCGACGCCCGAGGAGATCGCGGCCGCGGTGCTCTGGCTGGCCTCACCGGCCGCCGAGTGGTCGTCGGGCACGGTGCTCGATCTCAACGGGGCGTCCTACCTGCGGACTTGAGGCCCGGTCTGCCTGGCCCGAACGGCCGGCCGGGCCAGGCAGACCGGGCACAGCAGGGCCGGACACGGCTGCGGCACCCGCGCACCGCACCCCCGCCGCAGTCCGACGCCGCCGCAGCCCGCCCCGCCGCACGGCACAGCACAGGGCACACCGAACGCCTCAGCCCCTCAGGCGCGTGACCTGGCCTTGAAAGCCGCCTTGCGCGCGTCCTTCGCCGCCTTGCGGTCCGGGTGCAGCCGCCCCATCGCCTCCAGTACGTCGGCCGTCGCCGGGTGCTCCACCCGCCAGGCCGCGTCGAAGAAGCCGCTGTGCTGTCCGGTCAGCCCCTCCACGAGCCCCTGCAGCTCCTCGACCTCACCGTCCGCGTCCAGCTGTGCGGCCAGCGTGTCGATCGCCAGCCAGAAGATCATCGACTCCGGCGGCGCGGGCACATCGGCCGCACCCCGCTCGGCGAGCCAGACCCGGGCGAGCCCGCCGAGCTGTGCGTCGTCGAGCACCTCACGGACCTCGTGCTCCGCCGCGCCGTCGGCCACCAGCGAGAGGGCCTGCTGGCAGTGCAGCCGGCGCAGC